>NZ_JBNHEX010000039.1:0-232 GCF_059089685.1 Arthrobacter sp. sptzw42 | reverse complement strand
GGCAAATTCAACCAATCAAAAAACAATCGGTATCAACAAACTTGGCACACTATTGAGTTCTCAAACAACAGACACACCCGGCACCACCACAACAACAACACGCCATGTGGATCGCTCCGGAGCAACTTTTCAAACTTACCCGAACCCCCAAAGCTTTGCAAATCAACGTCTCCGCGATACAAACCCTCAAGAACCCGGCCCCACCCAAACAGGCACGCCCAAAAGCGAACCA
>NZ_JBNHEX010000038.1:0-267 GCF_059089685.1 Arthrobacter sp. sptzw42 | reverse complement strand
GCTGGAACGTGATCAAGGTCGTCTGGGGCCGGGAATGGGATGACCTGCTCACCAAGGACACCGACGGGTCGCTGGTGAAGATCATGAACGAAACCCCCGACGGGGACTACCAGACCTACAAGGCCGAATCCGGCGGGTTCGTCCGCGAACACTTCTTCGGCAAGGACCCGGCCACCAAGGACCTGGTCGCGGACCTGACCGATGACCAGATCTGGAACCTCAAACGCGGCGGCCACGACTACCGCAAGGTCTACGCCGCGTACAAGG
>NZ_JBNHEX010000037.1:0-310 GCF_059089685.1 Arthrobacter sp. sptzw42 | reverse complement strand
GAACGCCGCGCCGCCCTGGGCGGCTCGGTCCCCGAACGCCGGTCCAAGCACGCCGAAATCACCCTCCCGGACGCGAAGTCCTACGAGGTCGCCAAGCACGGCACGGGCAAGCAGCAGGCCGCCACCACCATGGCCTTCGTGCGTTTGCTCAAGGACCTCATCAGGGACAAGAAGTTCGGGCACCGGATTGTGCCCATCGTTCCGGACGAATCCCGCACGTTCGGGATGGACGCGTTCTTCCCCACCGCGAAGATCTACAACCCCAAGGGCCAGAACTACCTCTCCGTGGACCGGGACCTGGTCCTGGCCT
>NZ_JBNHEX010000036.1:0-345 GCF_059089685.1 Arthrobacter sp. sptzw42 | reverse complement strand
CGATGGTGACCACGAACCTGTTCAGCCACCCGGTGTTCAAGGACGGCGGGTTCACCTCCAATGACCGTTCCATCCGACGCTTTGCCCTGTCCAAGGTTTTGCGGAACATCGATTCGGCCGCGGAGTTCGGCGCCGAGACGTTTGTGATGTGGGGCGGGCGTGAAGGCAGCGAATACGACGGGTCCAAGGACCTGGCCGCGGCCCTGGACCGGATGCGCGAGGGTGTGGACACCGCCGCGGCCTACATTAAGGACAAGGGCTACAACCTGCGCATCGCCCTGGAGCCCAAGCCCAACGAACCCCGCGGCGATATCTTCCTGCCCACCGTCGGCCACGGCCTGGCGT
>NZ_JBNHEX010000035.1:0-372 GCF_059089685.1 Arthrobacter sp. sptzw42 | reverse complement strand
ACACGATCCCGGTGGACCAGGAAGCGGAGTTCCCGGGCAATGAGGAGTTCGAGCGCCGCTACCGGGCGTACATGCGCTGGAACGCTGCGGTGATGGTCCACCGTGCGCAGCGGGCGAACATCGGCGTGGGCGGGCACATTTCCACCTACGCCGGGGCCGCGACCCTGTACGAGGTCGGGTTCAACCACTTCTTCCGCGGCAAGGACCACCCCGGCGGCGGGGACCAGGTCTTCTTCCAGGGCCACGCCTCCCCCGGCATGTACGCCAGGGCGTTTATGGAAGGCCGGCTTTCGGAGGAGGACCTGGACGGGTTCCGGCAGGAAAAGTCCCGGGCCGGGCACGCCCTGTCCTCCTACCCGCACCCGCGCCTGA
>NZ_JBNHEX010000034.1:0-374 GCF_059089685.1 Arthrobacter sp. sptzw42 | reverse complement strand
CGCACGTTCGGGATGGACGCGTTCTTCCCCACCGCGAAGATCTACAACCCCAAGGGCCAGAACTACCTCTCCGTGGACCGGGACCTGGTCCTGGCCTACAAGGAATCCCCCGCAGGCCAGCTGATCCACCCCGGCATCAACGAAGCCGGCGCCGTCGCAGCGTTCACCGCCGCCGGCACCGCGTACGCCACCCACGGCGTGCCCCTGGTCCCGGTCTACGTGTTCTACTCCATGTTCGGCTTCCAACGCACCGGCGACGCGTTCTGGGCAGCAGCAGACCAAATGACCCGCGGGTTCATCATCGGCGCCACCGCAGGACGGACCACCCTCACCGGCGAAGGCCTCCAGCACGCCGACGGCCACTCCCCCCTCCT
>NZ_JBNHEX010000033.1:0-377 GCF_059089685.1 Arthrobacter sp. sptzw42 | reverse complement strand
TCCATGGGCATCGGGCCGATGAACGCGATCTACCAGGCCCAGTCCAACCGGTACCTGCACAACCGGGGCCTGAAGGACACCAGTGACCAGCAGGTCTGGGCGTTCCTGGGCGATGGGGAAATGGACGAGCCCGAATCCCGCGGCCTGCTCCAGCTCGCCGCGAACGAGAACCTGGACAACCTGAACTTCGTGATCAACTGCAACCTTCAGCGCCTGGACGGGCCGGTGCGCGGTAACGGCAAGATCATGCAGGAACTCGAAGCGTTCTTCCGCGGCGCGGGCTGGAACGTGATCAAGGTCGTCTGGGGCCGGGAATGGGATGACCTGCTCACCAAGGACACCGACGGGTCGCTGGTGAAGATCATGAACGAAACCCC
>NZ_JBNHEX010000032.1:0-396 GCF_059089685.1 Arthrobacter sp. sptzw42 | reverse complement strand
ACCTCACGGTCTACAACGAACCCATCACCCAGCCGGCCGAACCCGAAGAACTCGACGTCGAAGGTGTCCTCAAGGGCATCTACCTGCTCAACCCGGCAAAGATCGACGGTCCCCGGACCCAGATCCTCGCCTCCGGCGTCTCCGTGCCCTGGGCCCTGGAAGCCCAGCAGCTCCTGGCCGATGACTGGGGCGTCTCCGCAGACGTCTGGTCCGTGACGTCCTGGAACGAACTGCGCCGCGACGGCATGGCCGCCGAAGAAGAAGCCTTCCTCAACCCCGGCCAGCCCGCCCGCGTTCCGTTCGTCACCAAACAACTCGAAGGCGCCACCGGACCCGTCGTCGCCGTCTCGGACTACATGAAAGCCGTCCCGGACCAGATCCGCCAATTCGTCCCCA
>NZ_JBNHEX010000031.1:0-635 GCF_059089685.1 Arthrobacter sp. sptzw42 | reverse complement strand
ACGAACGCGAAGGAGCGTTCGGCTGCGGTGTCGGCGTTGAAGTCCTCGAAGGCGGTGGTGTCGGCCAGCAGGTCGGTGCCGGTTTCGCCGGCGGCGAGGGTGGGTTCGCCGAGTTCGAACACGCCCGAGGCGGTGAGTGCTTCCTGGACCTGGGGATCGGCGCGGAACGCGAGGGCGCGTTCTTTCAGGAGCAGGTACATGTTCATGTTGGCTTTGGCTGATTCCCAGACGCCGTCGTAGCCATCGGTGCGGGAGGGCTTGTAGTCGAAGTGGCGCGGGCCTTCGTAGCGGGGCCCGCCGCCCGGGAAGCCGTTCTCGAGCAGGTCAACGGTGAAGAACGCGCTGGTAAGGTCACCGTGGCCGAAGACGAGGTCCTGGTCGTACTTGATCCCGCGCTGGCCGTTGAGGTCGATGTGGAACAGCTTGCCCGCCCAGAGGGCCTGGGCGATGCCGTGGGTGAAGTTCAGCCCGGCCATCTGCTCGTGCCCGGTTTCGGGGTTCAGGCCCACGATGTCGCCGTGTTCGAGCTCGGCGATGAACGCCAGGCCGTGGCCGACGGTGGGCAGGAAGATATCGCCGCGGGGTTCGTTGGGCTTGGGCTCCAGGGCGATGCGCAGGTTGTAGCCCTTGTCCTT
>NZ_JBNHEX010000030.1:0-822 GCF_059089685.1 Arthrobacter sp. sptzw42 | reverse complement strand
AGGCCAGGACCAGGTCCCGGTCCACGGAGAGGTAGTTCTGGCCCTTGGGGTTGTAGATCTTCGCGGTGGGGAAGAACGCGTCCATCCCGAACGTGCGTGCCTCATCGGGGATGATCGGGGCGATGTGCTTGCCGAAGGCCTTGTCCCGCATCAGGTCCTTGAGGAGCCTGACGAAGGCCATGGTGGTGGCGGCCTGCTGCTTGCCCGAACCGCGCTTGGCGACCTCGTAGGACTTCGCGTCCGGGAGGGTGATTTCGGCGTGCTTGGACCGGCGTTCGGGGACCGAGCCGCCCAGGGCGGCGCGGCGTTCCATCATGTACTGGATCTCCGGCGCGTCCATGCCGGGGTGGTAGTACGGGGGCTGGTACAGGTCTTTGTCGAGCTGGTCATCCGTGATGGGGATCCGCAGGTGGTCACGGAACTTCTTCAGGTCATCGAGGGTGAGTTTCTTCATCTGGTGGGTCGCGTTGCGGCCCTCGAAGTGGGGTCCGAGGCCGTAGCCCTTGACGGTTTTGGCGAGGATGACGGTGGGTTTGCCCTTGAACTCGGTCGCTGCCTTGTACGCGGCGTAGACCTTGCGGTAGTCGTGGCCGCCGCGTTTGAGGTTCCAGATCTGGTCATCGGTCAGGTCCGCGACCAGGTCCTTGGTGGCGGGGTCCTTGCCGAAGAAGTGTTCGCGGACGAACCCGCCGGATTCGGCCTTGTAGGTCTGGTAGTCCCCGTCAGGGGTTTCGTTCATGATCTTCACCAGCGACCCGTCGGTGTCCTTGGTGAGCAGGTCATCCCATTCCCGGCCCCAGACGACCTTGATCACGTTCCAGC
>NZ_JBNHEX010000029.1:0-980 GCF_059089685.1 Arthrobacter sp. sptzw42 | reverse complement strand
AGCGAAGCCCACCGCCGGCTCGCCCTCGCCGCGGACATCCTGCCCGCCACCACCCTCACCGGCCAGACCATCCCGGCCCCACGCGAACACCTCACCACCGCCCTCACCCCAACCCCCGGCACCGCCGCCCTCACCCCCGCCGCCGGCACCGGCTCTGGTGCCGGCCCGGCCGTGTCCTCCCGGGCCGGGACCATCATCAGCCTGACCCTGAACCGGCTCCAACACCTCACCACCGGGGAGAACCTGGCGCTGATCGAGGAAAACCTCACCACCACCGCCGCGGCCGCCGACCCCGACTTCCTCACCCGCGTCGCCCGCCGCTGGGCCGAGACCATCGACGCCGACGGCACCGAACCCAGCCAAGAAGCCCTCCGCCACACCCAGGGCGCGTTCATCCGCAAACCCCGCCACGGCCTGCACCACCTCGACATCTACGCCACCACCGACCAATACGAACACCTCCTCACCGTCATGAACACCGCCACCAACCCACGCACCAACCCCGGAACTAAACCCGGCACCGGCACTGCAGCTGAACTAGGGCCCAGTACAGGCACGGGCACGGGCACGGGCACGGGCACGGGCACGGGCACGGATCACTGGCGGGACCGCGGCGTGGACGTGAAACTGGACCGCCGCACCAGGCCACAAAAACAACTCGACGGTCTCGTCGGCGCCGCCAAAATCGCCCTGGCCACCAACACCCTGCCCAGCACCGGCGGAAACCGCCCCCAAATCATCGCCACCATCAACTACCAAGACCTCCTCCCCCACCACAAAGCCACCCACCCAACACCCACCACCGGCACACACCCCGGCACCGGCACCGGCACGCCCCTCGGCACCGGCACCGGCCCCGGCACTGGCACCGGGAACTTCGTGTTTACCGGACCCGTCGCCGCCGCCACCCTCCGCAAGATCGCCTGCGACGCCGACATCATCCCCGCACTCCTGGGCACCCACGGCGAAATCCTCGACCT
>NZ_JBNHEX010000028.1:0-1064 GCF_059089685.1 Arthrobacter sp. sptzw42 | reverse complement strand
CCAAACCGGTTCGTTGTTGCAGGGAACACCACAACTGAATAACAACACCACCACTGCCCCCAGGGGCAGGAGTTGTAACCACAGATTTCCCACCCCCTAACCGGGTGGGGCAAGGGTTACGGCGGTCATAGCGTGGGGGAAACGCCCGGTCCCATTCCGAACCCGGAAGCTAAGACCCACAGCGCCGATGGTACTGCACCCGGGAGGGTGTGGGAGAGTAGGTCACCGCCGGACAACCATTACCAGTAGGGCCCTGACAAACGACGTCAGGGCCCCACTGCTTTAACCACCACCCCACGGCGAGCACCAGCAAAGCCGGCACCACACCTCATGCCAGCCCCCGGCCGAAACCCTCTCTCACTTTCTGCACGTTTCTGGCGGACGCTCCTTCACCCTCAGCGTCGGAATTGCCTTCCGCCCAGGTTGCCCCAGCTGCCGACCGGCCACCTTCCGCGCCGCAGAATGTGCGAGAGCGTTGGGCTGGGAGCTGCCTTAACTGCGAGAGCGTTGGGCTGGGAGCTGCGTTAAGTGGGAGAGGGTGTGAACATTGCCACGATGCGCTTCCAGGCGAGAGCTCTGTCCTGTCCGGCGGGGCGATTCCACTAGAATTGATGCAGATGTACGGACTTCGAAGCGCTTGATTTCGGGTTGCGTAGGAAAACGAAACACGGATACGAGCGGCTGCAGTTGCGCCAGTGGTCGGCTCACAACAGGAGGAATCCACATGGCTGAGCACAACGGCGGCAACCGCGGCGGACAGGACCGCGGCGGGTTCCGCGGCAACAACAATTCCGGCGGTGACCCCCGCGGATTCCGTTCCCGGACCACCCGGGACAACAACGATTCCCCGGGCCGGCCAGCCGGCGGCGGAGAGCGCAAGCCTTACGGTGACCGGGACAAGAAGCCTTTTGGTGACCGTCCGCGCCGTGACGGCGAGGGCGACCGTCGCAGTTTTGGCGGCGGAGAGCGCAAGCCTTACGGTGACCGGGACAAGAAGCCTTTTGGTGACCGTCCGCGTCGTGAGGGTGAGGGCGAGCGCCGTAGCTTTGGAGCCGGTGACCGTG
>NZ_JBNHEX010000027.1:0-1434 GCF_059089685.1 Arthrobacter sp. sptzw42 | reverse complement strand
TGGAGTGGTCCCCTGAAGTTGGACACCCAATTTAGGATCCTTCTTCCAGGAGTAGTCAGATGTACTTGAGAAGCACGTTGAGTCACTCCGATGCAGTGTCGGCTATCGAATTGTTCGAGCAAGGGCTGACTGCGAAGTCCGTCGCGCTGACTCTTGATTTAGCACCTAACCCTGTCCAAATGTTGTATCAACGATGGCAGGTACGAGGATCGGGTGCGCTGATGACAAGAGACCGTAAGCAGTACGACATTGAAACCAAGCTCTTGATCGTGCGACGTCATCTTCAGGGCGTGTCCGGACGCGTCCTGGCCAAGGAGTACGACCTTCCCTCTCCCGGCACCGTCACGAACTGGACGAGAATTTACCGGCGCGAGGGTGAAGACGGCTTACGTTCGAAGAGACGGGGCCGGCCACCGGTCAGTCGCGAGAATCCAGTTCCCGAGAGCGAGGTCGAGCAACTCCGAAGGGAGAACGAGCGGTTGCGTGCGGAGGTGGCGTACCTGGGAAAATTGCGGGCCTTGAGGGCACAGGAACGACGCTGAAAGTTCAAGCGATCGATGACCTCAAGGCCCACCACCGGTTGCAGCTGCTGTTGCATCTGGCAAAGATTCCCCGGTCCACGTTCTACGACCACCGCAACCGGCTCACCCGGCCGGATCGGCAGGCGGAACTCAAAGAAGCCATTCGTGAGGTCTTCACGCAGGCGCGAAGCGCTTACGGGCATCGACGTGTCCTAGCCATGCTCCTGCGACAGGGATGGACAGTATCAAAGAAGACCGTGCTGAAGCTCATGCGCGGGCTCGGATTGCAAAGCCCGGTCCGTCGCCGGCGCAGATACAACTCCTTCCGCGGCGAGGTCGGTAAGACGGCTGAGAACGTGTTGAACCGCAAGTTCGAGACCGCCGTCAAACACACCAAGTGGGCCACCGACGTCACCGAGTTCACGGTGGGCACCTCGAAGGTTTACGTCTCACCGGTCCTTGATCTCCATGACAACCGGATCGTCTCTGTCATGGCAGGTCCGTCTCCGAGCGTCAAAATGGTCACCGATGGCCTTCGCGCTGCGATCAGCGGTCTCGCTCCGAACGAGCAACCCCTTGTCCACTCAGATCAGGGGTTTCAGTACCGGCATCCGCTCTGGCAGGACACGCTCCGCGAAGCCGGGCTGACTCAATCGATGTCACGCAAGGGCACCTGTTTGGATAACGCCTCCATGGAAGGGTTCTTCAGCCACCTCAAAGAGGAATGGTTCCGAATCCAGCAACCCAGGACCATCGAGGAGTTCCACACCGGTCTAACCGAGTATCTGCGTTGGTGGAACAGCACCCGAATCCAACGGAGACTCGGCTACCTCAGCCCCGACGAATACCTCGCTCACAACCTCGCCAGCGCGTAACGTTTAATTAGGAGTCCAACATTTAGGGACCAGTCCAG
>NZ_JBNHEX010000026.1:0-2023 GCF_059089685.1 Arthrobacter sp. sptzw42 | reverse complement strand
GGCGGCGACTCAAAAAACAATACACCCCCAACACACCAACCCGCAAATCCACCCCCACCCAAACCCCACACCACCCAAAACCCCCGCCAACCCGCCACTTCCAAAGCAACCCACACCACCAACCCCCCCCCAACCACCCACACACCCCACCCCCATGAACCGACCCACACCCGCAAGGGGAGTTGCTGGGGATATTGAAGGTCAGCAGGAAGCAATCTTTCCGGGCTATAGCAGCAGTGCCCAAGCACCGAGGGACAACAAGCAGCTGTTCCGAGGCCCCGGTGGACCTGGTCAAGAAACCGGTACCTGCGCGTTCGAGCCCGAGCTGCGGGCCACTGCAGCGTGAACCAGCCGGCCATAGGGCTTAGCGGTCAACGCAAGGGGTTGCCGGAGATGTCAAGTGTGCCGTTTCCCACCCCCAGGGGGCCGATCGCACCCATGGTCCGAGCCCCGGCCTTCTGAGGTCCCATGTATTCACCTCCAAATCCATCAGGCAGCAAATACCCCCGGTCAGTCTTCCCTCCCCCCGTCTTGATACCTCGAATGGGGGCTTGGCTAACCAGCTCACGATGGACGTCGCATCACCCAGCCTGAGGTTGAGCCCAATCCACGTCAGAGCTTCGCTTAACCCACTCGCGTCAGGCCGGACCTTCCTTCCGGGCTCGGTTCCCTATTGATGTGTGGCACGCGGGGCGTGCCTCAGGTCCAGGCGGGCGTCCTTCCCTCACTGCTGTGCGCCGCTCATCAACAACCCGTTTTCCGGCCGCATTCGGTATTGGCGTCCATCAGAGCGCCAAGCCCATTCTTGCCACCGGAATTCCATCTACGAGGTGGACGGTGGACATCCCGATTATCCGGGTGAACACCACGCATCAGAGTGAGGTGGCTCTCGTGAATGTGCACGGGTTCGACGTGCGCGGGCACAACGGGGGCGTCACCGAGCCATACTGTCCGGAAGCGAACAACTGCCTCGGACTGGGGTGCCGGACGCGATGTCTACGCCCCTGTGTCCGGGGTGCGCCGTCTGCCGCCGCCGGGTAACGGAAGCTGCAAGCACCGGTGGCCGCGAAGTCCTGCCCGTTCCTTGCTGTGAAGCGAACCAGTCCGTGGACACTGCGATGCGCTGCGGTTCGATGACGTTCTTGACGTCCAGCAGGCCCGGCCTGGGGTTGCGGTCCGCGTCCGCCGGCCTATCCGTAACCAAGTTGCCGCCGTGAACTTGCTCAGCGATGTCCCCACTGCCGGCGAAGGGCCCGCCGCCGCCTGACGAAGCAACTGTCATTTGCGCTCCAGCCATTCCCAGGCCAAGCCGCCATCGAGCGCGGGTACTTCTCTAAAAGCTCCTGGCACTCGCTGAACCCGCCGGGGCCCTTACCCATCGCGCACTTACTCGCATAGTGCGAAGAGCAGACGTGTGTGGGTCAGGGGCGCCGCAGACCACGGCCCGACGGCGGGGACGGGCACCTCGGCGCCGGCGGAGATCTTCAGGTTTATTTCCGGAAGACGCGCGACGGCGTCAATCACCGGTCCGCCCTGCTCGCCTCCACTAGGAGTAGGTTTCTCCGAATTACCGAATCAAGGCGTCGAGCTGTGGTGCAGGCGCGTCCCGAGCGTCCCTGCCGCGGTCGTGGCTAAAATCATCAACCATCACGTTCCAGCCCCGCTGGGTAGCCACTTCGCCACCGTGGAAGCAAAGGCAGGAAAGGAGGAGTCGGGAAGGTCGGGGACGGCGACCTCCACGGACACCCGGCTGCCAAAGGCCGTTCGCAGATCAATTGGGCGTGTACCCCAGCTCTGCGCCTTCAGTGCTGGCCAGGATCCGGGTCGAATGACTGACTCCGGACGTGTCACTCGTTCCGTGGTGTGGTGGTTAAAGCGGTGGGGCCCTGACGGTTGGTCAGGGCCCTGCCGGTGCTCGCCGGGGGTGGTGTGGTGGTTAAAGCAGTGGGGCCCTGACGTCGTTTGTCAGGGCCCTACTGGTAATTTATGTCCGGCGGTGACCTACTCTCCCACACCCTCCCGG
>NZ_JBNHEX010000025.1:0-5364 GCF_059089685.1 Arthrobacter sp. sptzw42 | reverse complement strand
GTTTTTGTTTTACTTCAACGGAGAGTTTGATCCTGGCTCAGGATGAACGCTGGCGGCGTGCTTAACACATGCAAGTCGAACGATGATCCGGTGCTTGCACCGGGGATTAGTGGCGAACGGGTGAGTAACACGTGAGTAACCTGCCCTTGACTCTGGGATAAGCCTGGGAAACTGGGTCTAATACCGGATATGACTCCTCATCGCATGGTGGGGGGTGGAAAGCTTTTTGTGGTTTTGGATGGACTCGCGGCCTATCAGCTTGTTGGTGAGGTAATGGCTTACCAAGGCGACGACGGGTAGCCGGCCTGAGAGGGTGACCGGCCACACTGGGACTGAGACACGGCCCAGACTCCTACGGGAGGCAGCAGTGGGGAATATTGCACAATGGGCGAAAGCCTGATGCAGCGACGCCGCGTGAGGGATGACGGCCTTCGGGTTGTAAACCTCTTTCAGTAGGGAAGAAGCGAAAGTGACGGTACCTGCAGAAGAAGCGCCGGCTAACTACGTGCCAGCAGCCGCGGTAATACGTAGGGCGCAAGCGTTATCCGGAATTATTGGGCGTAAAGAGCTCGTAGGCGGTTTGTCGCGTCTGCCGTGAAAGTCCGGGGCTCAACTCCGGATCTGCGGTGGGTACGGGCAGACTAGAGTGATGTAGGGGAGACTGGAATTCCTGGTGTAGCGGTGAAATGCGCAGATATCAGGAGGAACACCGATGGCGAAGGCAGGTCTCTGGGCATTAACTGACGCTGAGGAGCGAAAGCATGGGGAGCGAACAGGATTAGATACCCTGGTAGTCCATGCCGTAAACGTTGGGCACTAGGTGTGGGGGACATTCCACGTTTTCCGCGCCGTAGCTAACGCATTAAGTGCCCCGCCTGGGGAGTACGGCCGCAAGGCTAAAACTCAAAGGAATTGACGGGGGCCCGCACAAGCGGCGGAGCATGCGGATTAATTCGATGCAACGCGAAGAACCTTACCAAGGCTTGACATGAACCGGAAAGACCTGGAAACAGGTGCCCCGCTTGCGGTCGGTTTACAGGTGGTGCATGGTTGTCGTCAGCTCGTGTCGTGAGATGTTGGGTTAAGTCCCGCAACGAGCGCAACCCTCGTTCTATGTTGCCAGCACGTGATGGTGGGGACTCATAGGAGACTGCCGGGGTCAACTCGGAGGAAGGTGGGGACGACGTCAAATCATCATGCCCCTTATGTCTTGGGCTTCACGCATGCTACAATGGCCGGTACAAAGGGTTGCGATACTGTGAGGTGGAGCTAATCCCAAAAAGCCGGTCTCAGTTCGGATTGGGGTCTGCAACTCGACCCCATGAAGTCGGAGTCGCTAGTAATCGCAGATCAGCAACGCTGCGGTGAATACGTTCCCGGGCCTTGTACACACCGCCCGTCAAGTCACGAAAGTTGGTAACACCCGAAGCCGGTGGCCTAACCCCTTGTGGGAGGGAGCTGTCGAAGGTGGGACTGGCGATTGGGACTAAGTCGTAACAAGGTAGCCGTACCGGAAGGTGCGGCTGGATCACCTCCTTTCTAAGGAGCACCTACAGATCGGGCGCCGCGTGTATGCGTGGTGTGTGGTTTGTCAGGAGTATATGCCCGTTGCGCAGACGATTGTTCTGCGGCGGGTGCTCATGGGTGGAATATCAACAAATAGCGGCTGTCTTTGTGCTTTTGTCTTCTAGTACGGATCCTTGTGGTCCTGGAACGGTGGCGGGGTGTGGGGGCGGTTTAGTGTTTGGCACACTGTTGGGTCCTGAAGCAACAGGACCGGGGTTTTTGTCCCGGGACTTGTGTTTCTGGTTTTCCTGGCCGGACCGGTCATGCACGCTTTGGTGTGTGTGGGGTGTGTGGTTTGGGGTTGTTGTTTGAGAACTACATAGTGGACGCGAGCATCTTTTATAAGAAGCAATTTCCAAGAATATGAACCTGGATCTGGCTGCGCGTGATGGTTACTGGCCCTTTGGGGTTGGTGGTTGTTGGGTGTGGTTGGTTTTCATGGTTCTCTCGAAAATTACTGATTGATCTTTTGTGGTCAAGTTTTTAAGAGCACACGGTGGATGCCTTGGCATTAGGAGCCGAAGAAGGACGTAGGAATCTGCGATAAGCCTGGGGGAGTCGATAACCGGACTGTGATCCCAGGGTGTCCGAATGGGGAAACCCCGCCAGACGCTTCGTGTGATCTGGTGACCCGCATCTGAACACATAGGGTGCGTGGAGGGAACGCGGGGAAGTGAAACATCTCAGTACCCGCAGGAAGAGAAAACAATAGTGATTCCGTTAGTAGTGGCGAGCGAACGCGGATCAGGCTAAACCGTTCCATGTGTGATAGCCGGCGGGCGTTGCATGGTCGGGGTTGTGGGACTTTCCGTACCAATTCTGCCGGGTTGGTGGGGTGTGATGTGCAGGCATAGGTGAACGGTCTTGAAAGGCCGGCCAGAGAGGGTGTGAGCCCCGTAACCGAAATGTTGTGTACCGCCTGGATGAGTATCCCAAGTAGCACGGGGCCCGAGAAATCCCGTGTGAATCTGTCAGGACCACCTGATAAGCCTAAATACTCCCTAATGACCGATAGCGGACCAGTACCGTGAGGGAAAGGTGAAAAGTACCCCGGGAGGGGAGTGAAACAGTACCTGAAACCGTGTGCTTACAATCCGTCGGAGCAGCCTTGTAGTTGTGACGGCGTGCCTTTTGAAGAATGAGCCTGCGAGTTAGTGTTACGTCGCGAGGTTAACCCGTGTGGGGAAGCCGTAGCGAAAGCGAGTCTGAATAGGGCGTTGCAGTGGCGTGATCTAGACCCGAAGCGAAGTGATCTACCCATGGCCAGGTTGAAGCGACGGTAAGACGTCGTGGAGGACCGAACCCACTTCAGTTGAAAATGGAGGGGATGAGCTGTGGGTAGGGGTGAAAGGCCAATCAAACTTCGTGATAGCTGGTTCTCCCCGAAATGCATTTAGGTGCAGCGTTGCGTGTTTCTTACCGGAGGTAGAGCTACTGGATGGCTAATGGGCCCTACAAGGTTACTGACGTCAGCCAAACTCCGAATGCCGGTAAGTGAGAGCGCAGCAGTGAGACTGTGGGGGATAAGCTTCATAGTCGAGAGGGAAACAGCCCAGACCACCAACTAAGGCCCCTAAGCGTGTGCTAAGTGGGAAAGGATGTGGAGTTGCGAAGACAACCAGGAGGTTGGCTTAGAAGCAGCCATCCTTAAAAGAGTGCGTAATAGCTCACTGGTCAAGTGATTCCGCGCCGACAATGTAGCGGGGCTCAAGTACACCGCCGAAGTTGTGGCATTCAGATATTAGCTAAGCCCTTGTGGTTCAGGCGTCTGGATGGGTAGGGGAGCGTCGTGTGGGCAGTGAAGTCGCGGTGTAAACCAGCGGTGGAGCCTACACGAGTGAGAATGCAGGCATGAGTAGCGAAAGACGGGTGAGAAACCCGTCCGCCGAATGATCAAGGGTTCCAGGGTCAAGCTAATCTGCCCTGGGTAAGTCGGGACCTAAGGCGAGGCCGACAGGCGTAGTCGATGGACAACGGGTTGATATTCCCGTACCGGCGAAAAACCGCCCATGCTGAACAGGGGATACTAACTGCCCGAGACCTGCCTGACACCCCTTGTGGGTGAAGGGTTTTGGTGGAGCGCAGGACCTGATCCTGGGAGGCAAGCGTATTAACAGGTGTGACGCAGGAAGGTAGCCAAGCCGGGCGATGGTTGTCCCGGTCTAAGGATGTAGGGCGAACGGTAGGCAAATCCGCTGTTCATGATGCCTGAGATCTGATGGGACCCCCGTTTGGGGGGATTTGGTGATCCTATGCTGCCGAGAAAAGCATCGACGCGAGGTTTCAGCCGCCCGTACCCCAAACCGACACAGGTGATCAGGTAGAGAATACTAAGGCGATCGAGAGAATTATGGTTAAGGAACTCGGCAAAATGCCCCCGTAACTTCGGGAGAAGGGGGGCCCCAACCTTGATGGAACCACGCGTTCCGGAGGGGATCGGGGCCGCAGAGACCAGGGGGAAGCGACTGTTTACTAAAAACACAGGTCCGTGCGAAGTCGCAAGACGATGTATACGGACTGACTCCTGCCCGGTGCTGGAAGGTTAAGAGGACCGGTTAGCCGCAAGGCGAAGCTGAGAATTTAAGCCCCAGTAAACGGCGGTGGTAACTATAACCATCCTAAGGTAGCGAAATTCCTTGTCGGGTAAGTTCCGACCTGCACGAATGGAGTAACGACTTCCCCGCTGTCTCAACCATAAACTCGGCGAAATTGCAGTACGAGTAAAGATGCTCGTTACGCGCAGCAGGACGGAAAGACCCCGAGACCTTTACTATAGTTTGGTATTGGTGTTCGGAGTGGCTTGTGTAGGATAGGTGGGAGACGTTGAAGCCCGGACGCCAGTTCGGGTGGAGTCATCGTTGAAATACCACTCTGGTCACTTTGGACATCTAACTTCGGCCCGTAATCCGGGTCAGGGACAGTGCCTGATGGGTAGTTTAACTGGGGCGGTTGCCTCCTAAAAAGTAACGGAGGCGCCCAAAGGTTCCCTCAGCCTGGTTGGCAATCAGGTGTCGAGTGTAAGTGCACAAGGGAGCTTGACTGTGAGAGAGACATCTCGAGCAGGGACGAAAGTCGGGACTAGTGATCCGGCGGTACATTGTGGAATGGCCGTCGCTCAACGGATAAAAGGTACCTCGGGGATAACAGGCTGATCTTGCCCAAGAGTCCATATCGACGGCATGGTTTGGCACCTCGATGTCGGCTCGTCGCATCCTGGGGCTGGAGTAGGTCCCAAGGGTTGGGCTGTTCGCCCATTAAAGCGGTACGCGAGCTGGGTTTAGAACGTCGTGAGACAGTTCGGTCCCTATCCGCTGCGCGCGCAGGAAATTTGAGAAGGGCTGTCCTTAGTACGAGAGGACCGGGACGGACGAACCTCTGGTGTGTCAGTTGTACTGCCAAGTGCACCGCTGATTAGCTACGTTCGGATGGGATAACCGCTGAAAGCATCTAAGCGGGAAGCTCGCTTCAAGATGAGATTTCCATACACCATTGCGTGTGAGAGGCCCCCAGCCAGACCACTGGGTTGATAGGCCGGATGTGGAAGCGAGGACTAACGACTCGTGAAGCTGACCGGTACTAATAGGCCGATAACTTACACCACACACCACCGCGTGAACGGCATTCAAAAGACGTTCACACCCCGCGGTGGTAAAAAGATAACAAAACTGCTTGCGTCCACTATGTGGTTCCCGAACAACAAACCAAACCGGTTCGTTGTTGCAGGGAACACCACAACTGAATAACAACACCACCACTGCCCCCAGGGGCAGGAGTTGTAACCACAGATTTCCCACCCCC
>NZ_JBNHEX010000024.1:0-11273 GCF_059089685.1 Arthrobacter sp. sptzw42 | reverse complement strand
CAAAGGGAACCAGGTCATTGTCGTGGAACGTGATGCCATACGCGCCCAGCTCAGCGAGCCGGTGCACCGCCTCCACCGGATCCAGCGCCGCACGGGTGGCCACACCAAACGGGTCACCGCCGGTCCAGCCCACAGTCCACAGACCAAAAGTGAACTTATCAGCAGGGGTAGGGGAAAGAGTCATGATGCGTCCTTGCACTCGGGAGGAGTCAGGCCGGAGCGGCCAATTAGTTTATGCAATGAACTATATTGCGGCCGGCTCGCTGGCGTCAAGAGTGCCAGCGAGCCGGCCGCCAGGGGGATCAGCCGCGGCGGGCGGGCCGGTCGAAACGCCAGCCCTCGGACTTCAACTCCGGGATGATCTGGTCTACGGCTTCCACCGTCTGGCTCCTGTCGCCGCCGCCGTCGTGCAGGAGCACCACTCCCCCTGGCCGTATGCCCTCCCTGAGCCGGCGGACCAGCTCGGCGGTTCCCGGCGGATCCCAGTCGCCCACAACAGTGGCCCAGCCGAGCGGCTGCATGCCCATGTCCGCAGCCACCTGCGGAGTCCCGCCCCAGCTCCCATAGGGCGCGCGGAAGTAGTTGATCTTTGCCTCGGGAACGGCCTCGCGGATAACCGCGCTGGTCTCTTCGAGGTCTGCCCTGATGGCGTCGGCACTCCATGTGCCCATGTTGTCGTGGTGCATCGTGTGGTTGCAGAGCAGATGGCCTGCCTCGGCGATCTGGCGGACGATCTCAGGGTGCTGCTTTACGTGGTCCCCCCACAGGCAGAAGGTCGCCTTGACGTGGTGCTTCTCGAGCACTGCCAGCAATTTGGGGGTGTTGACGGGGTCGGGGCCGTCGTCGAACGTGAGGCTTAAGTACTTGCCTTCATGCCGCGTGGAATCGACGATTGCGGGAGTTGCCTGGTCCGCCTGGGCAGGAACAGCGCCGGCAAGGCCGGCGGGAATGGCGGCGACGATTGCCAGCGCGGTTGCAGCGAGGGGCAACGCCGCTTGGCGCAGAATTTTTGAGCGGTGCAAGGGGAAACTCATGGCTACCTCATTGGAGTCGCAGAAAGTTCCGGTAAATTCCGGAACGCGCTCAGCGTAAGCTCACCCCAAGAACGGCGTCAAGGATGCAGGCAGCAGACGGGAACCGCTGTCAGGCCTGGCGGGGCGCTCCCGTGCTCTCCCTGAGCACCAGTCTGGTGGAGAGCTCAACACGGGGGCTTTCGACGCCTTCGCCCTGCAGCATCCGGAGCACCGTGCGGGCAGCAAGTTTGCCCATCTCCGCCAGGGGCTGCCGTACGGTGGTCAGCGGAGGAGAGGCCCAGCGGGCTTCGGGAAGGTCGTCGAAGCCGACGACGCTGATGTCCTCCGGGACCCGCAGCCCCTTTTTGCGCACTGCTTCATACACTCCAAGGGCCATTTGGTCACTGGCGGCAAAGACTGCCGACGGCGGATCGGCCAGCTCGAGCAACCTGACACCGGCACGGAACCCGGACTGGTAGTCAAAGTCGCCCTCAATTACCAGGGCAGGATCGAAGGGTATGGCGGCAGCATCGAGCCCCGCGCGGTACCCGTCGAGCCGAGCCCTGCTGCACCACAGGCCGGGTGTGCCGGCAACGAATCCGATGCGCCGGTGGCCGATTCCGGTGAGATGCTCGGTTGCTCCCACCGCCCCGGTCCAGTTCGTGGCGCCAATGGTGGGGACGTCAAGGTCCGGCACGCCTGCGGGGTCAACCACCACAGCGGGAACGTGAAGCCGCTGCAGTTCGGCCCGCAGGAAGGTATCAAGGTCCGTAGTGACGAGGATGGCGCCGTCACTCGCCCTGGCGCTGACATTGTCCAGCCACTGCCGCGTGGAGGTTGGACTTGTCTTGCGGTGGATAGCGGAAACCACGGTGGAGGCGCCGGCTTCATTTGCGGCTTCCTCCACCCCGCGGATGATTTCCACGGCCCAGGGACTGTCCAGATCATTAAAAACCAGGTCAATGAGGCCGGACCGCACCTCCGGGCGATTCCCCCGCCGCTGGTAGCCGTGGTCCCGCAGCAGGGTTTCCACCCGCTCACGCGTCCGCGCGGAAACATCGCCGCGCCCGTTAAGTACACGGGAGACGGTGGGCACTGAAACGCCCGCTTCGGCTGCGATGGCCGAAATTGTTACAGCCGGGCGCTGGGTCTCGGGCACGCATTCCTCCTGGTTTCGCTGCAAGTATAGGCCTTTGCGCCATCGCGCCAGCCAAGACTTTTCCGTAAACCCTTGACGCGCTCTTTGAAACACTCCTAATCTACAACCACTGCTTTCCGGAAGTTTCCGGAAAGTATCAGGTCGGAATTCGAGTGCCGATCGATCGTACTCAAAGGAGAGCTCTCAATGAAGGTTGCAAAACTGGTCGCTGCCGCTGTCATGGCGTCAGCGTTTGTCCTCCCAACGGCAATGCCTGCAGTTGCCGGCGGGGATGACAAGCCGCAGCCCCCCGGCCTTGCCAAGCAGGACACCCTGCGCTGGGCCGCACCCAAGGATGTCCGGATCGGCACTGCAGTTGCCGGCGGAGGCCACCACGAAACGATGCCGTATGCCAACCCGTTCACCTCGGACCAGCAGTACCGAGAGGTCCTGGCTTCGGAGTTCAGCTCCCTCTCGCCGGAGAACCAGGCCAAGTGGGAGTTTATCCACCCCCAGCGCGATCAGTACCGCTTTGCCGAGATGGACGCCATCGTGGAGTTCGCCCAGCAGAACGGCCAAGTGGTCCGCGGCCACACGCTGTTCTGGCACAGCCAGAACCCCGCCTGGCTGGAGCAGGGCAATTTCAGCAAGGACGAGCTCCGCTCCATCCTGAAGGACCACATCACCACGGTTGTTGGGCGGTACGCCGGCAAGATCCAGCAGTGGGATGTCGCCAATGAAATCTTCAATGAGAACGGCACCCTCCGCACCACCGACAACATCTGGATCCGCGAACTTGGTCCCGAGATCATCGCCGACGCCTTCCGCTGGGCCCATGAAGCCGACCCGAAGGCCAAGCTCTTCTTCAACGACTACGGTGTGGAAAGCATCAACGCCAAGAGCACGGCCTACGTCCAGCTGATCCCGAAGCTCCAGGCCCAGGGCGTCAAGGTGGATGGCTTCGCGGTCCAGGGCCACCTCAGCACACAGTACGGCTTCCCCGGCGACATGCAGGCTAACCTTCAGCGCTTCGATGACCTGGGCCTCGAGACCGCCGTCACCGAGATCGACGTCCGTATGAACATCGCCGCCGGGACCAAGCCGACGGCCGAGCAGTTGGCAAAGCAGTCCAGCTACTACCAGCGCGCGCTCGAAGCCTGCCTCAGTGTTGAAGACTGCAAGTCCTTCACCATCTGGGGCTTCAATGACAAGTACTCGTGGGTCCCGGTCTTCTTTAGCGGCCAGGGTGAAGCTACGGTGATGTGGGAGGACTACACCCGTAAGCCTTCCTACTACGCTCTGCAGTCCACACTGCTCAAGGCAAGCCCGGGCGGAGAACAGCGCCTGGACCGCCACCCCGCCTACCAGCAGTAGCGCGGCGGCAGAACTCCTGACAAAACGGCCCGGAACCATGTGGTTCCGGGCCGTTTTGTGTTGCCGCTAACCCGCCACTGCGTGGATCCGGAACGCGAGGGAGTGTGACTGGCCTGGCTCCAGAACAACAAGGTCCTGCCCCGAATTCAATGCGTCGGGCGGGCAGGTCATAGGCTCAACGGCCAGCCCCTTCCGGCCCCGCAGCTCTCCGGAGTAGAGCTGCAGCCAGGGCGCGTCGGCTCCGGTGGCTTCCACCACTGACGACAGCTGCAGGGCGGGGTTGCGCAGGGTTACGTCCCACGTCCCCTCAGGGAGGGCGGTGAAAGCGTGATCAAGCGACTGAGAGGCCAGCATCCGGAGCTCGGAGAAATCGAAATCGGTCCCCGGGGTTTCCAGAAGCCCGGTCGGCTGCAGCCTTTCGTCCGTCAGGAGCACCTTGCCGGCCCGGAACCTCAGTTCACACTTTGAAACGTCCTCGCCTCCCACAGTGATGTAGGGGTGGGAGCCGCAGCCGTACGGTGCCGGTGCTGTCCCGCAGTTGGCGGCGCGGAGCTCCACATGGAGCCCGGTGTCTGCGTCCAGGGCATAGCGGGCGGTGAGTGCGAGCTGGAATGGGTAGCCGGGTTCGCCGTGCAGCAGGTGCGTGAGGACCACTTCATTATGTGAGCGCTGCTCCAGCTGCCACGCGTTCCACAGCGCCAGCCCGTGCAACGCGCTGCCGGTAGCCGCCTCGTTCACCGGCAGCTCATAGCGCTGCCCGTCGAAGCTGTAGGCGCCGCCGGCCACGCGGTTGGGCCACGGCATGAGCACCTTTCCGGCATAGGCCGGCGGCAGGGTGTCGGCAGGGAAGGGCAGCACGATGTCCTTGCCCTGGAAGGAAAGGCTGATGAGCCCGGCTCCCACGGTTGCGACAGTCGCCCTGTAGTCACCCGCCTCCAGGATTATCAACTCTCCGTTGGGAGTGGCGCTGGGTGACATTGCGTTCCTTTCAGGAAGGTGCTGCCGAGGTTCAGTCGGGGCAGGTTGCGGTGCTTTGGCGGACAACAAGGGATGTTGCCAGGTCCAGGCGCAGGTTGTTGGGCCGCTCGCCTTCGCGGAGGCGCAGGACCATCCGGGCCGCCTCTTCAGCCATTTCTATCAGGGGCTGGTGCACGGTGGTCAGCGCAGGGCTGGACCAGCGCGCCACCTGAAGGTCGTCGTAGCCCACGATGGACAGCTGGGCCGGGACGGAAATTCCCAACTGGCGGGCCGCGTCCAGCACGCCGAGGGCCTGCAGGTCACTGCCGGCGAATATGGCGGTGGGCCGCTGTTCCATCTGCAACAGCTCTCGGGCATGGTGCCGGCCGCCGTCTACATGGAAGTCACCGTAGCGGATGAGGGTACGGTCAATGGGAATGCCTGCGGTGTTCAGGGCCGAGTTGTAGCCGTCGATCCGGGCCAGGGAGCACATCATGTCCTCGGGGCCGGAAATGGCGGCAATGCGGGTATGGCCAAGTTCAATAAGGTGCCGTGTGGCCATCATGCCCCCGGCCCAGTTTGCCGAACCAACGGAAGGAACGTCCGGGGCAGGGTCACCAGCGGGGTCGATGATCACAAACGGAATGGAGCGGGCATCCAGCTGCTGCCGGTACTCCTGCGGCAGATCCGAAAAGACGAGGACAACCCCGGCCGGCCGGCGGGCCATCACGCCTTCAATCCAGTCCGCGCCAGGCGCATGCCTGGTGCCGCTCTCAGTGAGGATAACGCTCATCCCGTTCGCCTTTGCGACGTTTTCGACGCCGCGGATGATTTCCAGCGCCCAGGCGCTTTCCAGCTCATGGAAGACCAACTCCAGCAGGGCGGACTTTGACGCACTCGTTTTACGACGCTTATAGCCGTGCTCCTCGAGGAGCTCCTCAACTTTCGAACGTGTTTTACGAGAAACGTCCGTTCGGCCGTTGAGAACCTTCGAAATTGTGGACAGCGAAACACCCGCCTCCTCGGCCAGTTGGGCGAGGGTAACGCGCGCGTCGGAAGATACAGGGCTGGACATGAGGACCAGCATAGCGGGAGTGTGGCCCTTTTGGCCTCATAAAACTTTCGCGCCTTGCGCCATGGATGTAACGCAACTTACACTTGCAGGCATCACATAACTTTCGATGAAAGCATCGAAACTTTCGAGAGGCGTTCGAAGATGAACAAGCATGGATGGGTCGCACGCAGCCTTGCAGGCAGTGCGGCTCTTGCCCTGGGCCTGACAATGGCCGGCTGCTCCGGAGGGTCCGGCGCGTCGAGCCGGCCCGAGAACGAGATCCACGTCGCCATGTACGGCGATGCAGGCAACGTAGTGGAACAGAAAATGGTCGACGCCTTTAACGCTACCTCTGAGGTGAAGGTTGTCCTCGACAAGATCCCCGGCGCCGAGTACCAGTCGAAGCTGCAGACCATCATGGATACGCCAACCGCACCCGATATCTTCTTCAACTGGGGTGGCGGCAGCATCAAGAGTTTCGTTGATGCCGACCTGGTGCTCCCCCTTGACGATTTCATCAAGGAGGACGCACAGCTGAAGGACGCTTTCCTGCCGTCCGTGTTCCAAACCGCTGTCATTGAAGGCAAGTCCTACGGCGTGCCGATGCGCGGCACGCAGCCGGTCATGCTCTTCAACAACTCGAAAGTCCTCGCGGACGCCGGGATCAGCAACCCCCCGGCCACCTGGGAAGAGCTGCTGGAGGATGTAAAGATCCTCAAGGACAAGGGCATCACCCCCATCGCCCTTGGTGCCGGCGACCGGTGGCCCACCCTGATGTGGTTCGAGTACCTCTACGACCGTGTGGCGGGTGAAGGCCTTTTCCAGAAGGCACTGGAAGGGGACACCAGCGTCTGGGAATCGGAAGAAAGCCGCAAAGCCCTCGGCATGCTCCGGGAGCTCGTTGATGCCGGAGCGTTCGGCACCAACTTCGACTCAGTGAAGTTCACCGACGGCGGGTCCCCCGCACTGCTGGCGAGCGGCAAGGCCGGCTTCGAACTGATGGGGTCATGGGAGTACTCCACCCAGCAGAGCAACGACGCCAAGTTCGCCGCGGAGGTCCTCGGTTACAGCGAGTTCCCGAAGATCGAAGGTGGAAAGGGAGACGAGAACAACCTGGTGGGCAACACCAACAACTTCTACTCGATCCACAAGAACACGCGCTACCCGGAAGCTGCCCGCGATTTCCTGAAGCTCATGTACTCCGATCAGTTCGTGCAGGAGCAGGTTGCCATCGGTAACCTCCCCACCACCACCAACACGGAGAAATTCCTCGACAAGGCAGCGGATCCCGAATACGCCAAGTACCAGTTCAGCCTGGTCAAGGAAGCCCCGTCGTTCCAGCTTTCGTGGGACCAGGCATACCCGCCGGAAGCAACAGTCACCATCCTCACCGCCGTCTCACAGTTCTTCAGTGGACAGATTGACGAAGACGGCTTTATCAAGGCAATGCAGAGCCTCTAGGAAATCATGACCACGACGCTTGCAAACCGCAGGCGCCCGACAGGCGCGGGCGGCCCCGAAGAGGGCCGCCCGGCGCGACGGGGCGGCTCTTCCTCGAGCCGCCCCGGCTTTGTCTGGGCCCTTCCTGCCACTATCTTCTTCGCACTTTTCGCGCTGGTACCGCTTATCGCGGTGGCGGTGCTGTCCTTCACCACCTGGAAGGGCCTCGGCGATCCCAAATTCGTAGGGCTCAAGAACTGGGAAGCCCTCTTCCAGGACCCCGTCATGCTCCAGAGCCTCTGGCTGAGCCTGGTGTTCATTGTGCTTGGCATTGTGACCCAAACTCCGCTGAGCATTTTGCTGGGCGTCTGGGCGGCCGGCAACCAGAGAAACCGCGCCATCCTGAGCGCCATCTACTTCGTTCCGCTGCTGTTGTCCTCGGCTGCAATCTCAGTCCTGTGGCGTGCCCTGCTTGACCCTAACTTCGGCATTCCGGGGCAGATATCCTGGCTGTTTGGAGACGGAAACGTCCTGGGTACCCAGACGGGTGCCATCGCAGTGCTGATCTTCGTGGGCATGTGGCAGTTCACGCCGTTCCACACACTTATCTACCAAGGCGCAGCCAAGCAGATCCCGCCGGTGCTGTACCAGGCCGCGTCCATCGACGGCGCCGGCACAGTCAGGCAGTTCTTCAGCATCACCCTGCCCCAACTGAAAAACAGCATCATCACGTCCGTGATCCTGATGGTGGTGGGTGGCCTGACCACCTTCGAAACAGTCCTTATCCTGACCAATGGCGGACCGGGCACCAGTACCACCATCACCGCTTTCCACATGTACCAGGAAGCGTTCCGCCGGTTCGATTTCGGTGCCGGCAGCGCCATCGCACTCGTACTGGTCATCATCTCCACGGCAATTTCCTTCGCCGTGGTCCGTGTCTCCGGATACGACAAGATGCGCAGTTCCCTGGAGGGGCTCTAAATGAAAACGCGTCCAAATTACCTAGCCGGCATCGGTGCCTTCATCTGGCTGGCCATCGTTGCTGTGCCGCTGTACGTGATGCTCTCCGCGACTTTCCAGACCCGTGCCGAGTTTGGCGACAACGGGCCGCTGTCCTTTCCTACCAGCTTCACGCTGCAGAACTACGTTGATGCCATCTCCAGTGGCTTCGGCCGGTACTTCTTCAATACCGTCATCGTTACGGTCGGCGTCGTTGGCCTGGTCCTGCTTCTGGTGCCCCCGCTGAGCTATGCCATCGTCCGGAGCCAGAGCCGTGCCGCCTCGGTCATTTTCCGCATGTTCCTGCTGGGCCTGGCGATCCCCGCCCAGGCTGTGATCGTTCCGGTGTTCTACCTGATCAACACCGTGGGCCTTTATGACAACCTGCTCGGTGTCATTCTTCCGACGGCGGCCTTCGCCCTTCCGATCTGCACCATCATCCTCAGCGGAACCATGCGGGACATCACTCCCGAGCTTTACGAGGCCATGGCCATGGACGGGGCCACCCCCGCCCGTTCCTTCCTTCGCCTGGTACTGCCGCTGTCCAAGGGTGGATTGTCCACCATCGCGGTGTTCTCGGCACTCCAGGCATGGAACGGATTCCTTTTCCCGCTGATCCTGACGCAGTCCGAATCCACCCGGGTGGTCACCCTCGGCCTGTTCAACTTCCAGACGCAGTTCGGCATCAACATCCCAGGACTCCTGGCGGCCGTAACCCTTTCCATGGTGCCGGTACTGCTCGCCTACCTCTTCGCGCGCCGCGCGCTTGTCCAGGGCCTCATGGGCGCTGGCGGAAAGTAATCATGACAGAAACCAAAACGCACAGCGCGCCGTGGCGCGACACCGCCGCCAGCCCGCAGGAGCGCGCGGACAGCCTCATCGCCGCCATGACGCTCAAGGAAAAGACGGCTCAGCTCTACGGAGTCTGGGTGGGCGCTTCCAGCGAAGGCGGTGAAGTGGCGCCGCACCAGAATGAAATGAACCCGCCCGTTGACCTGGACGAGATCCTGCCCAGCGGCCTGGGCCAACTGACGCGGCCCTTTGGCACTGCACCGGTGGATCCGGCACTGGGTGCGCTGTCCCTTCAGCGGACCCAGCAGCGCATTGCTGCCGCCAACCGCTTCGGGATCCCGGCGCTGGTCCATGAAGAGTGCTTAGCCGGCTTTGCCACCTGGCAGGCAACCGCGTACCCGGTGCCCCTGGCCTGGGGCGCCACCTTCAATGCCGGGCTCATCCGCACCATGGGCGCCGCGATCGGCGCAGACATGCGTTCACTTGGCGTGCACCAGGGCCTCGCCCCCGTCCTGGACGTGGTCCGCGACGCGCGCTGGGGCAGGGTGGAAGAAACCATCGGTGAAGACCCCTACCTGATCGGAACGTTGGCCACCGCCTACATCCAGGGTGTGGAAAGCAGTGGGGTAGTGGCCACCCTCAAGCACTTCGTGGGCTACTCTGCATCAAAGGCAGGCCGGAACCTCGCCCCCGTCTCCGTAGGGGCCCGTGAGATGGCAGACGTCCTGCTGCCACCCTTCGAAATGGCCGTCCGTGAATCCGGCGTCCGCTCGGTAATGCACGCCTACACGGACCTCGACGGGGTCCCCACCGCTGCTGACTCCTCGCTGCTCACCGATCTCCTGAGGGACACCTGGGGATTCGACGGCACTGTGGTGGCGGACTACTTCGGTGTCGCCTTCCTGAAGAACCTGCACGGGATAGCCGGGACGTTTGGGGAAGCGGCAGCGGCCGCCCTGGCCGCGGGCGTCGACGTCGAACTTCCCACCGTGCACGCCTTCGGTGAGCACCTCATCGCCGAGGTCGACGCCGGCCGCGTCCCCGTCAGCCTCATTGACCGGGCCCTGCACCGGGTGCTGGTGCAGAAGATTGAGCTGGGCCTGCTCGATGAGGACTGGTCCCCCGTTCCCCCTGCGCTGCAGGACGCGGATCTGCAGAGTCCTGCCGGGCTCGAAGGAAGCATCACCCTGGACACCGAGGCCAACCGGAAGCTTGCAGCCCGGATTGCCGAACAGTCGATCGTCCTGGCCAGCAACAACGGGATCCTGCCGCTGGGCAACCCGGGCCGCATCGCCGTTATCGGACCCAATGCGGACAACACCCAGGCGTTCCTTGGCTGCTACTCGTTCCCGGCACACGTCGGCGGCCAGCATCCGGACGTCCCGGTCGGCATCGAACTGCCCACCGTGGCGCAGGCCCTCGGGGCCGAATTCCCGGACAGCGCCATCACGGTAACAGAGGGCTGCTCCGTGGACGGCACGTCCACGGAAGGATTGGACGACGCCGTTGCTGCCGCCACCCGCGCCGACGTTGTCATCGCCGTTCTGGGCGACCGCGCCGGTCTGTTCGGCCGTGGAACCAGCGGTGAAGGCTGCGACGTCGAGTCCCTCGTGCTCCCTGGCGTCCAGCAGCAACTGCTGGACCGCCTGATCGAAACGGGTGTGCCCGTAGTGCTGGTGCTCCTCACCGGCCGGCCGTACGCCGTTGGCTCCGCCGTCGAGGATGCCGCGGCGATCGTGCAGGCGTTCTTCCCCGGTGAAGAAGGCGGTCCGGCTGTTGCCAGGATCCTCAGCGGCAGCGTCAACCCCAGCGGGCGGCTGCCGGTGAGCATTCCCGCCCGGCCGGGCGCCCAGCCGTCAACGTACCTGGCAGCCCCGCTTGCGCAGGCCAGCAGTGTCTCCAACATCGATCCTGCCGCCGCCTTCCCCTTCGGCCACGGCCTGAGCTATACCACCTTCGAATGGACCGGGCTGGAGCTCGAGGGCCCATCAACGGTGGCAGTGGACGGCGCCGCCGAAGCAAGCATTTCTGTCACCAACACAGGTGACAGGGCCGGCGTCGAACTCGTCCAGCTGTACCTGCACGACCCCGTGGCCTCCGTGGTCCGCCCTGTGCAGAAACTGGTGGGTTACGCCCGGGTGCCGCTGGAGCCGGGCGCTTCGGCCCGGGTTTCCTTCACGGTCCCCGCCGACGTCGCGTCATTCACAGGACGCGATGGCCGCCGGATCGTAGAGGCCGGCGACCTTGAACTTCGCTTCGGAGCATCAAGCGGAGACATCCGTCTGCACGCCAGCATCGCGCTGAGCGGTGAAACGCGAGTTGTTGACCACACCCGCAGCCTGCACTGCGGCGTGACGGTGACACCGAACAAGTAATTGGACAGGCAGGGGGGGGGGGTGCCCCTGGCGGGAGCACGGCCCTTCGCTCCAAAGAAAGCCCCCAGAAAAACACACCCCCCCCCCCCCCCCCCCCCCCCCACCGCCCCCACCCCCTAAAAAACCACCCC
>NZ_JBNHEX010000023.1:0-16041 GCF_059089685.1 Arthrobacter sp. sptzw42 | reverse complement strand
GGGCCCGGACCGGTTGGTCCGGGCCCGCCGTCGCCTGGAACAGTGAGTGGGCCCACCCCGGCAGGGTTCCCCCGCCGAGCGTAGCGAGGCCAGGGGGACGGTTGGGGTCAGTGGTGGCTGACGCCCAGCGGACGGCCCTTGGTCTCCTTGGCCAGCAGCACACCGATGGCCGAGATGACGCAGAGGACCATGATGTAGATACCGATGGACCCGGCCCACTTGGTGGTCTGCAGCAGGGTTTCGGCGATGGTGGCGGCGAAGGCGCCGCCGAGGATGGCCCCGAACGCGTAGCCGATGGAGATGCCGGAGTACCGGACGTTGGCCGGGAACATCTCGGCGTACATGGCGGACATGGGCCCGTACGACAGGCCGAGGCCGATGGTGAGGACAAACAGCGCTATGCCGTAGAGCCAGATGTTCCTGGTGTCGATGAGGGCGAACATGGGAATCATCCAGGCGAAGATGATCGCGTAACCGGCGAGGAAGGTCTTGACCCGGCCGATGCGGTCCGAGAGCCAACCGCCGGCCAGCGTGAAGATCAGCCAGCCGAACGATGCCAGGGTGGTGGCCAGCAGCACCTGGGGCGTGGGCATCTGCAGCGTCCTGGTGGCGTACGCGATGAAGAAGGCGATCAGCAGGTAGCCGGCTGCGTTGTTACCGATGAAAATCAGGGTGGAGTACAGGACCGGCCTCTTGTGGTTGCGGACCAGGACCCCCAGTGGTGCCTTGCTTTCCTGCTTCCGGGCCGCCATTTCCTGGAAGACCGGGCTTTCAGCAACCGCGCGGCGGATCAGGTAGCCCACCACGATAAGGACGATGGAGAGCAGGAACGGAACCCGCCAGCCCCAGGCCGCAAAGTCCTCCCGGGACATGTTGCTGTTCAGGAAGAACAGGAGGCCGGTAGCCAGGATCATGCCGATGGGCACACCGATTTGCGGGTAGGCGCCAAACAGGCCGCGTTTGTTCAGGGGCGCGTGCTCCACGGCCATCAGCGCCGCGCCGCCCCATTCGCCTCCGGCCGAGAAGCCCTGAATGATGCGCAGGGTGATCAGGAGGATGGGTGCCCAGGCGCCTATCTGTGCGTAGGTGGGCAGCATGCCGATCAGGGCGGTGGCCGCGCCCATCATCACCAGGGTGAAGACGAGCATGGCCTTGCGGCCCAGGCGGTCGCCGAGGTGGCCGGCCACTACTGCGCCCAGGGGGCGGAAGAGGAAGCTGATGCCGATCAGGGCAAAGGAGAGGATTTGCGCCAGGCCGGGGTTCGACGCGTTCAGGGGCGCCAGGAACAGGGGTGACAGCAGCGTTGCGGTCAATTGGGCGAAGATGAAGAAGTCGTACCACTCGATGGTGGTGCCGACCAGGGTGCCGGCAAGGACTTTACGCTCCTCCCGCCGGGTGCTGGGACCGGCGAGCGTATCCACCTTGGAAGGTGTGGTCATTGAAACTCCATTGTTTTATTGGCAGCGGGCTGCCGGGACGCCTTCAGGATTACCGACAGAACGGTCAGTTAGTTGAAAGAGTACTACGAAAGTGTGAGGTGCGACACGCATCAGCACAATTAAGGTTGGTTGCGTCCGGGGCTTCGTGCCACAGGTCAGTTGGACCGCCTTGTTCGCTGGTTCTATATTTGAACCGGCAATTCGTTATGCGGATGAGGCCAGAGGTCCTGCCGCCGGTAAGAGCCGCCGCAGCGGTACCAGAGCGACCTAGGATGGACACCATGACCCCCACCGCCGCAGTCACTGCCGGAGCAGCGCCAGCGCAGGCTTCGCCTTCCCAGACGCTTTCGCGCGGCATCCGGGCCCTCGAGATCCTTGCGGCGGCGCCGGGCCCGATGAGCATCGCCGAACTCGCCGATGCCATGGGAGTGCACCGTTCCGTGGCCTACCGCATCCTGCGAACGCTCGAGGACCACTCGCTCCTGGTGCGCGACGACGGCGGACGGGTCCAGCCCGGGCCAGGACTTGCCGTGCTGGCCCGAAGCGTTTCCCGGAACCTCCAGGGGGCTGCGCTTCCCGAACTGACGCACCTCGCCAACACCTTGGACATGACGGCGTTCGTGGCATTGTGGGACCACCACGACTGCATCACGCTGGTCACCGTGGAGCCGCGGCATTCGGGCGCGACCGTCGCCCAGCATCCCGGCACCCGGCACCCCATCAATGCCGGGGCGCCCGGGATTGCCATCCAGTCGGCGCTTACGGAAGCTGAATGGGACCGGCTGGAGACGGGCGTCCCCTACCGGCCGGAAGCTGCCGATGCCCGGCGGACCGGATACTCCGCGAGCCATGACGAGGTCATTGCCGGAGTCTCCTCCCTGGCCGCGCCCATCCGCGTCCCGGCAGGGCGCCCGGCAGCACTCGCCGTCGTCTACATCCGCTCTGCCCACGACCCTTCGGTAGTGGGTGCGGCGCTGGTGGAGAGCGCCGCCAGGATCGAACGGCAGCTGGCCTGAGAAGTGCGTCGGTATGCGATGCCTTGGTCAGCGGTGCGCGCTCCTGCGGTGAAGTACGACGGCGGCCCCGGCTCCCAGGAGTGCGAGCGCCGTTGCCGCACAGGCAGGAACCAGGAAGGCAGCACCGTAGCCGTGGTCCTGCGCCAGCCGGCCGCCCAGTGATGAGCCAATGGCGGTGCCGGCCACAATACCGCTGGCCAACGCGGTCATCACCGTTCCCAGGCGTCCCTCAGGGGCCAGCACCCCTCCGACCGCGAAGACGGTAACCATGACCGGGCCCACCGGGATACCCAGGATAAGCAGCACCGCCACCATTGCACCCAGCGACGACGGCGCCAGCAGGAGCACGGCGAGTCCGGCCATCAGCGCCGCGGACACCACCCATCGCCAGGAGGGACTGAACCGCTGTGGCCAATAGGCCACTGAAAGGGCAGAGGCGGCGGAGCTGAGCCCCATCGCTGCATACAGCAACCCGGCAATCTCCGAGGTGGCATGGCTGGCCGCGAACGGGCTCAGCGCTGCCTGGGTTGAGCCGAAGAACGTGCCCATGCACACCATCGCAACCACTGGCAAGGCAACAGCGGCAGGCATCCTGCCTTTCGCACGGCGTTCCGCTGCCGGAACTGCACGGCGAGCCGGCACCGTTGCGTGCGTGTGGTGGGCAGCAAACGCGGGAACCAGCGTGATGGTCAGGGCGGCTGCCAGCGCGAGCGGCAGCCAGGGTGCCACGAGGCTGGCAAGGATTCCCACGAGCGCCGGTCCCAGCACAAAAGTTACTTCGTCGGCCGTGCTCTCGTACGAGAGCGCCGTGTCCAGGTCCCGCCTGTTATCCGGCGCCCTGCCCCGTGACGTCAGCGCCATCCACCGGACCCGGGCCAGCGGGCCTACCTGCGGGCAGCTTGCCCCTGAGAGGAACGAGGCGGCGAGGACGGCGGCCGGGAAACTTCCCGACGTTCCCATGGCAGAGGCTGCCAGGATCAGCAGCACCACGGCGGCTGTATTGAGGACGGCTGCCCACAGCAGTACGGGACGTTGGCCCCGCCTGTCCGCAAGGGAGCCCAGGACCGGAGCCCCGAGGGCCGAACCGACGCCCACCGCACCTGCCGCAGTACCGCCAAGCGCATAGGAACCGCTGCTGGAGGTGACCAGGGTCAGGGTGCCCACTGTAAGCATGGCCAATGGCAGGCGGGCCAGTAGACCCAGGGGAATGAAGCCGCGGCCGGCAAGTTGGGGAAGCCGGGCGAAACGGCCGCCGGGAGCAGGCTGAGGCGGGCTCTGGGCGGCAGATGCAGATTCCGGCACGGGAACCGAAGGCGGCGCCGAAGCCGGGGCGGGTGAGAGGGAACTGGATGATGTCATTTCCGGGCTCGTTCAATCATGCGCATCGTCCCTCCTCCCGATGCGCCGAACCCGGTAACGGTTCAAGTATATCCGCCCCTCCCAGCCTCCTTAGGCCGGGACGTCGAGGGCGTCTGCTATCCGCAGGGTGGATCCGTTCCTGGTCTTCAACACCTGCAGCTGCGTTCCGATGCGCTGCTTCATCTCCCCGACATGGCTGACAAGCCCCACTACCCTGCCCCCGTCACGCAGGCCCTCCAGTGCATCCATCACCTGTTCCAGGGATTGTTCATCCAGGCTGCCGAACCCCTCATCAACAAAAAGCGTTTCGATTTCGACCCCGCCCGCCTCCTGCTGGACGACGTCTGCGAGCCCGAGTGCCAGGGAGAGTGACGCCATAAATGATTCACCGCCGGACAAGGTGGAGGTGTCGCGGCGGTGCCCGGTCCACTGATCCACCACTTCAAGGCCGAGTCCGGACTTTGCACCGCGCGCCGCCTTCGCGTCGGTGTGCTGCAGCAGGTAGCGGCCGTCGCTCATGGCAACGAGCCGTTCAGAGGCCGCCAGGGCAACCTGCTCCAGCCGCGCCGCCAGCACGTAGCTGTTCAGGCTCATCCGGTACGTGTTGTCCCCCCGGCCGGCTGCCGCATCGGCCAGGGCGGTGAGCATGCGTGCCCGCTCCGCCGGTTCCCGCGCGGAGCCGGACAGCTCCTCGTAGTCGGCACGGATGGAGCCGAGGGACTCAAGGCAGCGGCCCGCCAGCCCGGCTGCCAGGTCCGCGTCACGTGCTTCCTTGCGCGCAGCTGCGGCCCCGGCCTCCAAAACGGCGAGTTGCTGCTCGTCCGGTACACATCCGGCAGCAGCTTCCTCGAGGGCGAGCACAACGTCCTCTGATGCGAACAGTTCCGCCACCCTTGCTGCTTCATCCTGCGCAGAGCGCATCTCGGCCTCCAGGGCAGCAGCTTCACTGCCGGCCAGCAGATGTTCCCGGGCCTCGTCGGCGGTGGCAAAGCCGGCGTCCGGCAACGCCTGCTCCAACTGTTCCAGCGCCTCAGCGGCCTGGGCCTTGGCGCTGTTTAGCCCGGCCTGGGCGTCGACGGCTTTACCGAGCATACCGGCGGCGTTTTCCAGGGCACGCAACCGGTGGGCAAGGCTGCGGTGGCCTGCCCTCAGCCCGGCCAATGCCTCATCGAGCAGCGACGACTGTTCAGCCGTGTCCTGTAGTGAAGACGCGATCTGGGCCAATTCTGCCTCGGTGCCCGCACGCGAGGCCTGGGCAGCTGCAATGCCCGCTTCGAGCGCTTCAAGCCGCAACCGGGCCGCGGCCAGCTCCCCGACCGCCTGTTCGGAGTCCGCAGCAGCCCGTCGCGCTTCTTCGGCTGTGCCCGCTGCCTCTTCCCGGGGAGTTTCCCCGCCTTGGCCGGCGAGGACGGCTACCAGCTGGTTTGCCTCTGCCAGCCTGTGGCCGGCTGAGGCGTACGCGGCTTCAGCGGCTTCATACAGCTGGTGGGCTGCTTCCTCATCCTGGGCAAGCCGGGAGCCGCCGCCATCAACTGGCGCCGGCATGGGGTGGTGAGGGCTTCCGCACACCGGGCACTGTTCCCCCTCCACCAGCTTGGCCGCGAGTTCGGAGGCGGCGTTCGCCAGCCGCTGTTCCCTGACGTCAAGCCAGCGCCGTTTGGTCTCAAGCTGGTCCTCCCGGGCAGCATCGTGTGCAAGGACCGCCGCGTTCCGGGAGGACGCTGCCGCAGCGTACTGCCGGACGACGTCGAGCAGTTCCTCGGCCGCCGTTGCTTCCTTCGCACGCAGGGCCGCCGCTCCCGCACACACCTCCAAGGGCCCCAGGCTGTCGGTGAGGCATGACCGTTCACTGAGGAGGCTCTCCACCCGGCCGGCCAGTGCGGCAGCAGCCCCAGTGAGGTCCTCCTGTTTGGCCATCAGCTGCTTGTGCCTGGAGCGGAGCGCTTTAAGACGGTCCTCGTCTGGAATTCTCGCTTCCACCACCGCGAGCAGGGACCGGATCCGGTTCAGTTCGTCCGCGGCGCCGGGGAATGTGTCCGGCTCGGCCAGATCCGGCCCCTCGGCTGCCGGGGAGCCGAAGTCCAGCTGGGCAAGTTCGGGGTCTTCCTCGGCGGCGAGGCGAAGCAAAGTAGATGCCGATTCCAGTGCGGCGGCGGCGCGCCTGACCTTGACGGCACCGGCGTCGACATTGCGCAGCTGTCCGGCCAGTACCTCCGCCTGGCGGTGCCGGCCAAGCCGGCTAATTACCTCTTCCAGCCTCGGCAGCGCTTCCTGCACGCCGGCCTGCCGTGTGGTTGCTTCGGCCAGCCTGCGGTGCCGGTCCCGGCGGGCGGTCTCCGCTTCAACGCAGTTGTCACGCTCGCGGCTGACCGAGTCCGCAGCCTTGGCCTGGTGCGTCGATTCGCGCACGCGTTCGGCCGCAGCCTCCTCCAGCCAGGCGAGCCGTGCAGCACTGTTGTCAGGGGCCGGGCCTTCGTCTGCCAGGTGCAGGGTTGCCGCTTCCGACTCTGCCCGGGCCGCCAACAGCTCAAGCTGGCCGGACAGGACCGAGACATCTTCTTTCGCTGCCTGCGCCTGGCGGGACAGCTCCTGCTCAACTGCTTCGAACCGCTGGGTGCCAAAGAGTTTCTGCAGCAGCTCGAGCCGGTCTGGGGCCTTTGACCGCAGGAAGGCTGCGAAGTCCCCCTGGGGCAGCATCACCACGCGGGTAAATTGTTCACGGTCCATTCCCAGCAGGGCGAGTATCTCCGCGCCTGCCTCGTCATTGCGGGCTGACTTTTCAATCCACGCCCCGTCCACGCGCTCCCGCAGGAGGGTCTTTGCCTGCTGCGTGGTGAACCCGTTCCTGCCCCTGGCGCTGGGCTTCTCCCAGGCGGGCGAACGCGTGACCTCGTACCGACGGCCCTGCGCGGAGAACTCACAGCTGACGGCCGGTTCGTGGCCCGGCTCGGCGTGGTCGCTGCGCAGGCGTTTGCCGTCCTGGCGCGCTCCCGGTACCGAACCGTACAAGGCGTAACAGATGGCGTCCAGCACACTTGTTTTGCCCGCACCGGTGGGGCCGTTGAGCAGGAAAAGGCCATGGGCGCTGAGCGCGTCGAAATCGATGTCCTCGGTGCCGGCAAAGGGGCCGAATGCCGAAATACTGAGGTGGTGGATCCTCATCGGGAGGCCTCCTGGAGGCGTACGTTTTCCAGTACTCCTGCGAGCGCGGCTTTCTCTGCCTCGTCCGGGGTGCGGCCGCGGACGTGCTCGAGGAAACCGCAGCACACGGCAAGGTCATCGGGCGCTTCGGCAAGCCTGCTGCTGTAGGTTGTTGCGGAGGCGGGAGCTCCGCCCTCGGGATCAAACCCCAGCACCAGAGTGTCCGGGAAGCGCGAACGAAGGCGGTCCATGGCACGGGCGGGACGTTGCGCATCTGTCAGGGTGATCTGGCAGTAGGCGCTTTCAGCCCACGCGTGTTCGGGCGACTCGAGCAGGTCAGCCAGGGAGCCGCGCAGTACGGCCAGGGTCCGCGGGGCATCCCACAGGACTTCCTCAACACCGGCCAGCCCTTCCGGCCCCATGTCTACCAGCCAGGCGCCTTTTCGATGGGAGGCCTCGGAGAAGGAGTAGGCCAGCGGCGATCCCGAATACCTGACCTGGGGAGAAAGAGCCTGCCGCCCGTGAAGGTGGCCCAGGGCGGTGTAGCTGAAGCCGTCAAAGAGGTCCAGGGGAACCGCGCCCACGCCGCCGATGCTGAGATCGCGTTCGCTGTCCGAGCTGATCCCACCGCTGGCAAAGGTGTGGGCGAGGACCACAGAGTGGACTGTTGCCGACTCTGAACGGCGCGCGATGTCCTGCCGGATCAGTTCCGTTGCCGCGCGGGTAACTTCAAAGTGGCTGGCAGCCTGGGCGCCGAGCTGTTCGGCCACGAGCCGCGGCTCGAGCCAGGGTATGCCGTAGATTGCCACGACGGCTTCACCCGTAGAGGTTCCCCCGCCAGCGGTTGCGCCTGCAGGGAGCAGCAGGGGCTGGTCCAGGCTCTCCAGCCTGGTCCGCAGGTGCACTCCGCCCCGCTCCAGCAACCGGGAGGCGAACCCCAGCCTGATGGCTGAGTCATGGTTGCCGCTGGTGAGCACCACCTGGGCTCCTGCCGCCGTCAGCCTTACCAGGGCGTCGTCCAGCAGGTGGACCACATCCACCCCCGGAAGGGCGCGGTCGTAGACGTCCCCGGCGATAAGCACAACATCCACGGCTTTCCGGGTGACGGTGTCCACCAGCTGGTCAACAAAGGCGCGCTGAGCATCCAGCATGCCGACGCCGTGGAAGGACCGGCCCAGATGCCAATCCGATGTGTGAAGTAGCCTCATGTTTCTAAGCTATCGGCTGCCACTGACACTTCCGGACACACCGCAGCTGCCACCATCACCGGCGTTTGTCCGGCTGCAGTGCGTCGTGAGGGGCCGGGACAGGCGGGCACATGGTGGGACCTTAGGGTAGACGGATTGCGGTGCGCTTTCGGCTGCCCGCAGCTGCGGAAGGCAGCCGCGGCGCACCACGGTAAATTTACTGCATGAGCATCGAGCCGGACACATCCAAGCCCTCCCTGAAGTCCCGCATCCACGGCTGCCTCCTGGGTGGTGCACTGGGGGATTCCCTGGGCTACGCCGTGGAGTTCGACTCGATTGATCAGATCCGCGACCGCTTTGGCGCTTCCGGCCTGACCGGTTTTGATGCCATCGCAGCGAGCAGCCACTTTTCGGACGACACGCAGATGACGCTGTATACCGTTGACGGCCTGGTGGAGGCTCTGGAGTGGGCGAACTCCGGAGTGGGCGCGGACGTTAACGCCTGCCTGTGGCTGGCGTACCTGCGGTGGCTTGCAACGCAGGGGGAAGCAGCTCCGGCATCGGCCCCCGTGCCCCAGCCCCGGTGGATCGACGAACAGCCGGTGCTGCACCAGCGGCGGCATCCGGGCAAGGCGTGCATTTCCGGCCTGGCAACGGGCGAAATGGGCACCTCGGTCCGGCCCGTCAACCCGCAATCGAAGGGTTGCGGGACAGTGATGCGGTCCGCCCCGTTCGGGCTGATCCCGCACATAACGGCCGACGCCGTCTACAAGCTGAGTTCCGACGCCGCCTCCCTGACGCACGGCCACCCGTCAGCGCGCCAGAGCGCAGGAACCTTCAGCCTGCTCATCCACCACCTCGTCGCCGGTGACGGGCTGCGGGAAGCGGCGGCAGCAGCAGCGGCGCATGCCGCCGGGTTCGAGGGCGTGTCCCCGGAGCTCCCTGACAGGCTGGAGGGCGCTCTCCGGCTGGCCGGCAAGGGAATCGTGCCGCCGGAGGAACTGGCCCAGGCACTTGGCGGGGGTTGGGTGGCGGAGGAGGCATTCGCCGTCGCGCTTTACGCCGTCCTTGCCACCTTCCCCGACGGCGGCGGGCAGGCCCCCGGCGCAACGGCCGCGGACCCGGCGCAGCACTTCCGCGATGCAATCGCCCTGGCGGTGAACCACAGCGGCGACAGCGACTCCACCGGCTCGCTGGCCGGGAACATCCTCGGCGCCTTTTACGGCGAGGAGTGCCTGCCCGCCGAATGGCTGGAGGCCCTGGAGGCGCCGGAAGTGATCCGTGGCATGGCGGACCTGCTCGTAAAGGTCACCACCGGCGAAGGCTGACATTCCCAGCGGTTCCGCCGACTTCCACGCATTCAGGCGCTGACCGGCGCTGCCGCGAAGCTGCCCACCATCTGCAGGAATTCCCCCTCGGAGAGGACCTCGATGGCCTGGCCGCGGTCATGGAGCTCAAGTACGCGCCGTGCCTTGCCGGTGAGCCTGCCGGAGCGAAGGTCCGAAGCCACGAAACCGTCCCCCACCACCAGGACCGTGGTGCGGCCGGTAACGCGGCTTTCGGGCCGGGCACCCAGCTCGGCGGACCGGACCTTCGCTTCGGGCCGGCCCATGGAAAGCTGTCCGGTGAAAACGACTGTCTGCCCGTAGAGCGGATGACCGGGATGGGCGTCGGGATTGGGGTCCGGGTTCGCCCCCTCCTCCGGCCAGCCCGTCTGGAACGGCCGGAGCAGCGCCGCTCCGCTGCCGGCTGCACTGGCGAGCGCGGCCAGGCTGGGCTTTGACAACCCGTCCCGTGCGGGGTCGAAGGCTTCCTGGCGGGGCATCACCAGCCCCAGGGAAAGATAGAGCTCAGCGATGCTGTTGGCTCCGTTGCGGCCGGCGATGTCGATCAGGATGCCTGCGCAGGCCCGGGCATCTTCGGCGGCGTCGTGGTGGTTGACCAGCGGCACGCCGGCTTCCTCGGCCGCGAACGGCAGCGAGTTTGACACCAGCGAGTAGCACCGCCGGGACAGCATCACGGTGCAGACGTAGTCGTAGCCCGGGCCGGCGAGGCCGGAGACTTCAAGGCCGGAACGGATGACCCCAAGGTCGAAGGCTGCATTGTGGGCGGCCAGGATGTCATCGCCGATGAAGGCGCCGATCTCGGGGAAGAGCTCGCCAAAGCGCGGCATTCCCGCCACGTCACGAGCCGTAATGCCGTGGATGCGGACGTTGTGGTAATCAAAGTGGTCGTAACTGGCAGGCGGGCGCATCAGCCACGAGGCTTCCTCAACGATCCGTCCGCCCCGGACCTTGGTCAGTCCTACGGCGCAGGGCGAGCCCCGGAACCCGTTCGCAGTCTCGAAGTCGATCGCCGTAAAGTCCAAACCCACGCGCCAACCTTACCTCCGGAGACCGTCCTTCCCTTGTCAGCTTCGCGGCCCTGTCATGGAGATCACCAGCAGGGCCTTCCTGGAGGGTCCTCCAGCGGCTGGTGCCGGAAGCGCGTCAAGTACCCTTGGAAGGTGAACTTTCCTGTGATGAACGACTTCGCTGTGTCCATGCTGGGAGGTGCGGGACCGGTGCAGCCACAGCTGGCATCCTTCCTGCCCGACTGGCTGAACCCCCAGGTCTTCCTGGCTGATCCTGCCCTGGCACCCTGGGTGGTCCTGCTTGTGTGCGGCATCGTCTTCGCGGAAACCGGGCTTCTGGTGGGCTTCTTCCTGCCGGGCGACTCCATGCTCTTCACCGCAGGCCTGCTGGTGGCTACCGACACCATCAAGTTCAATGTGTGGCTTTTCGCGCTGCTGATCATTGTGGCCGCCATCATCGGCAACCAGACCGGCTACCTGATTGGTTCCAAAGCCGGGCCGGCCATCTTCAATAAGCCCAATTCCCGCCTTTTCAAGCGTGAGAACGTTGAAAACGCCCATGCCTTCTTCGAAAAGCACGGCGGCAAAGCGCTGATCCTGGCGCGCTTCGTTCCCATCATCCGGACCTTCGTTCCCGTCATTGTCGGGGTCGCCCAGATGAACAAGAAGAAGTTCTTCCTCTTCAATGTGATTGGCGCAGTGCTTTGGGGCGGCGGCGTGACGCTGCTGGGTTACCTGCTGGGCGACCGTATCCCCTGGGTCCGCGACAACCTGGACATAATCTTCATCGCCATCGTCCTTGTGTCGGTCCTGCCCATCGGCATCGAGGTACTCCGCGGCCTGTCGGCGAAACGCCAGGCGAAGGCTTACGGCACGGACCCGGTGGACGAGTTCATCGAAGAGCATGCTCCTGAAAACGAGCATAAAACGCCCCGCAATGTCCAGGGCAGCCGCTCCGAGTAGCCTGCAGCGCCGCCGGCCCTGCCGGCTGCGGGCCTTTCCCTTCGGTTAAACAGCTGTGCTCCCCGTTCCGGCGGGGAGCACAGCTGTTTAACCAGTTTGGGTTACCGGCTGGCGTTTTGGAGCGCGTCGACCACGGCCGGCAGCAGCGCACGGAAGGCCTTGCCCCGGTGGCTGATCGCGTTTTTCTCATCAGCTGGCAACTCCGCGCAGCTGCGGTTCTCCCCTGCCGGCTGCAGCACCGGGTCGTAGCCGAACCCGCCCCCGCCCCGGGGTTCACGCAGCAGGACACCCTCAAGCTGGCCGTATTCCACCACCTCGCGCCCGTGGCCGGCGGCCGAACCGGGAACAGCAAGGGCAGCGGCGCAGACAAAGGCAGCACCCCGGTGGGCGTCCGGCACGTCGGCGAGCTGGTTGAGCAGGAGCCGCAGGTTCGCGTCGTCGTCGCCGTGCCTGCCGGCCCACCGTGCCGAGAAGATTCCGGGAGCCCCGCCCATTACGTCCACAGCGAGGCCGGAGTCATCGGCGATGGCCACAAGGCCCGTCGCATCGGCGACAGCGCGCGCTTTCAGCAGCGAATTCTCGGCGAAGGTCACACCCGTTTCGACGACGTCGGGGGCGCCTGCTGCCGCCGCGTCCACCACCTGGGTATCGACGTCGAGCCCCGGCACTTGCCCGCGCAGCAGTTCGCGCAGCTCGCGGAGTTTGCCTTTGTTGTGGGTGGCAAGCACCAGGCGCGGCGCAGCGGGCACCGCGCTCACAGGGTGTCTGCCAGGGTTTCGCGCTGGATGGCGGCGAGCTGGGTGGTTCCCAGCAGGGCCAGGTCCAGGAGCTGGTCAAGTTCGGTGCGGTCGAAGGGCGCTCCTTCGGCGGTGCCCTGCACTTCCACAAACTTGCCGGAGCCTGTGACCACCACGTTCATGTCGGTCTCCGCCCGCACGTCCTCAACGTAGGGCAGGTCCAGCATCGGAACGCCGTCGATGATGCCCACCGACACAGCCGCGATGGTGTCGATAAGGGGCTGGGCGTTCCTGGCGATCAGTTTGTTGTCGCGGGCGAACCTGATGGAGTCGGCGAGGGCAACGTAGGCGCCGGTGATGGCAGCGGTCCGGGTTCCGCCATCAGCCTGGAGAACGTCGCAGTCCAGCACGATGGTGTTCTCGCCCAGGGCCTTGGTATCGATGATGGACCGCAGGGAACGGCCGATGAGCCGGGAGATCTCGTGGGTCCGGCCGCCGATTTTGCCCTTGACCGATTCGCGGTCGGAGCGGGTGTTCGTGGCGCGGGGCAGCATGGCGTATTCGGCGGTGACCCAGCCGCGGCCCTCCCCCTTGAGCCAGCGCGGCACTCCGGCCGTCAATGACGCGGTGCACAGGACCCTGGTGTTGCCGAACTCGATCAGGGCCGATCCTTCGGCCTGGTTGGACCATCCGCGGGTGATGCTGATGGGCCGGAGCTGGTCCGGGGCGCGGCCGTCGGCGCGCACGATGGGCACTGCAGTTGCTTCAGAAGTCATGCCTTTAGCTTATCCACTGCCGGCAGCAGCGGGAGTCCGGTGCCACGGCCTGCCACGGCATGCACGGGGAAGCCTTTAGATGGTGTAGTGCACCCCGGCCACAGCCACGGCGACGTCGCCGCCGAACACCGGGCGGGCCTCGGCCATGACAGTGCTCGGTGACGTCCATACCGGAATATGGGTCAGCAGGAGCCGCCTCGCCCCGGCAGCGGCAGCAGCCTCTCCTGCACGTTTGCCGGTCAGGTGCACATCCTTGATGCCGTCGTCCCGGCCTTCCTCAAAGGCGGCTTCGCAGAGGAAAAGGTCAGAATCCTTGGCCGCCTCCTCGAGCCCGGCGCAGGAGTCCGTATCACCGGAGTAGGTCAAAGTCCGGGAAATGTTGTTGCCGTCCTTGTCCGGCTCCACCACTTCCACGCGGAGGGCGTAGCACTCCTCGATGGGGTGGTTTACTGCGAAGGGGGTCACGGTGAACGGGCCCACGGTCACGGCTTCCCGGTCGGCCCAGTTGGAGAAGTCGAACTCCTCGTGCATCCCCGGGTCCAGCTCCAGCCCGTAGGCGGTCGCCATCCGGTCTGCCGTGGCGGCCGGTCCCCACACCGGAATCCGGCCGCGGTCCCAGCCGCCGGGCTTCCACCGGACGGCAACGTGCAGGCCGCACAGGTCCATGCAGTGGTCCGGATGGAGGTGGGTGAGGAAGATTGCGTCGATATCCTCAAGGTCGGTGTACCGCTGGATGGCGCCCAGGGCACCGCTGCCCAGGTCCATGACCACCTTCCAGGTCCGCTCGCCGTCGTTCGCCGTCAGGAGGTAGCACGACGCCGGTGAACCGGGGCCGGGAAAGGACCCCGTGCAGCCTACGATGGTGAGCTTCACTGGCCGGAACCCCCCATGACGGAACTGCCCACGAAGTTGGAGATCCGGCGTCGGCTTCCGGCGCTTTGGGCCGCAGCGATCATCTCGGGCGTGATGCGGGCAAGGCTGCCTGTGGGGTACTGCGCGGCCACATGGTCGACGTGCCGGACCGAGAGCACTTCGGGCCCCAGGAACCTGCGGGCCAGGGCCTCGAACTGATGGGCGTCGCCGGTTGCCACAAAGTGGTGTTCCGGAGGTATATCGCCGGTCCGCTGGAGGTTGTGGGTGGCCAGGGCGCGGTAAACGTCCTTGGCGGTTTCCTCGGCACTGGACACCAGGGTCACGTCCGCTCCCATGACGTAGGAGATGACGCCGGTGAGCAGCGGGTAGTGGGTGCAGCCCAGGACTACGGTGTCCACGCCGGCAGCCTTGAGCGGTGCCAGGTATTCCTCCGCGACGGCCAGCAGGGCCGGGCCGGTGGTGATGCCGGCCTCCACGTAGCTGACGAACTCGGGGCAGGCCACGGAGGTGATGTTTAGGTCCGGCGCGGCCGCGAAGGTGTCCTCGTAGGCACGGGAACCGACGGTGGCTGAGGTGCCGATCACGCCCACCCTGCCGCTCCGTGTTGCGGCAACGGCGCGGCGCACAGCAGGCTGGATGACTTCGATGACGGGAATGCCGTACTTGGCGGTGTACCGCTCCCGGGCGTCGCGCAGCACAGCGGCCGACGCTGAGTTGCAGGCTATGGTGAGCAGCTTGACACCGGAGTCCACCAGTTCGTCCATCACGCCCAGGGCGTTGGCCCGGACTTCCGCGATGGGCAGGGGGCCGTAGGGGCCGTGCGCCGTGTCCCCCACATACAAGATGGACTCGTTGGGAAGCTGGTCGATGATGGACCGCGCCACCGTCAGGCCGCCTACGCCGGAGTCGAAAACGCCGATGGGCCGTGATTCCACGGCGGCAGCCGGGAGGTCACCGGCTTCGGACACCGCTGCGGCTTGAGTTGACGGGTCCGTGCTCGAGGCTCTTGTCATGATTATTCGAGGATAGGTCTTCCCTGCAGCGTCAGGCACCATCTTGTGGCCTGCGACTCATGTCTAATTTGTCACAGCGCCGGGACCGGGGCGCCCCGCGGGTCAACGGCGGGTTTCCATGGACTGCAGCATGGCCTGGACCAGTGACTCCTGCAGCCAGGTGGCGAAGTTGTAGACCAGGGCCAGGTAGCTCTCAACGTCCTCGGCCTGGGACCAGTCCTGCATCAGGTGGACGTGCTCGGCGTCCTCCTCGTCCTGGATGTCCAGCCGCTCTGCCAAAACAAGCCGGACGTCGTTCAAGGCCATCGACCAGTGGCGGGCACCGTCAGCGGTCAGCACGATCTCGTCTTTATCCAAGTCAAGCGCCGCGGCCCGGAGCGCGCCGATCTTTGTTTCCCGCAGCGACCGCTCGGTGAGCTGGCGGAACTCAAGGGACGCGCCGTCGTCGTCCTTCATCACGTTGGGCAGGAGCCGCTTCACCGCCCGGTCGGTGGGGACCGCAACCTCCATGTCGAGGCCGATCAGGGCAGCCAGTGGATCCTGGCCCTTCCGCTCCTCGGGCTGAAGCATGGAGATGACGTCGTTGATGAGGCTGCGCAGCAGTTCACGTTCGGCCGGCTCCAAATAGCCAGTGATGCCTTTGAATCCGTACTTGAATGCCTTAGCCACGTTTCCCCTTGCCCTGGCCCGGCCCGCCGGACTTTCCCGAATTGCCGCCCGGCCCGCCGCTGGCCTTCTCCACCGTTGCCCACAGCCCGAAGCCGTGCATGGCGACCGCATGGCGCTCCACCTGCTCCTTGCTGCCGGAGGCAACAATGGAACGCCCCTTTTTGTGGACCTCCATCATGAGCTTGTTCGCTTTGCTTTCGGAGTAGCCGAAGTAGCTTTGGAACACGTAGCTGACATAGCTCATCAGATTGACGGGGTCATTCCAGATCACCAGGTTCCAGGGGATGTCCGGTGCGGCAAGGAAGTCTGTTGACTCCGCGGTGCCGGTCCGGGTGCCCTCCTGGGTATCAGGGCCGAGCGCAACGCTTAAGGTCATCTGTCCATTCTATGGGGAGGACGCGCCCACGCCGGCGGATGAGCCCACGCAGGCGAGGGACCCGCGGCGAAGCGAAGCAAGACGTGGGAGCCGGCGGGTGGGCCCACGCAGGCGAGGGACCCGCGGCGAAGCGAAGCAA
>NZ_JBNHEX010000022.1:0-19810 GCF_059089685.1 Arthrobacter sp. sptzw42 | reverse complement strand
CCGTGTGCCCGCCCGGCAGGCCCACGGGCTGGATCCGCTGGACGCGGCAACGGCAGGAATGGCGCGGGCCACCCGGAACCGCATCCTTCAGTTCACTTCCTGTATCTCCGGGTTGCGAAGCCCTTTGATTCCCCTGCGCGGGCTGACGGATAGTGGCTGCAACGAGCACAGTCCGTTGCATCCACCACGTACCTCCAAGGAGGAAAAATGGCCATCAAAAAGGCGAAACACGCTACCGTTGCAGCCGTCACCATCACCGCGTTGCTGGGGCTCGCTGCCTGCGCAGACCCCGGCGTGACGGCGGCGACAGCACCGTCGTCGTCCTCCGCCACGGCGGCGGGGAAGTCTTTCAACCTGTCCCCCGAGCAGGACCGTTTCAAGGTGGAGGTTGACCCCGCTGCCGCCGCGCTGGTCCCCGAGGCCATCAAGGCCGACGGCAAGCTCACTGTGGTGAGCACCGGCGGCACGGCACCGTTGAGCCTTTTTGCCACTGACAACAAAACGCTCATCGGCAGTGAAGTGGACATCGCCTACGCAGTGGGCGAGACACTGGGGCTGGAGGTCGAGGCCCTTCCGGTGGCGTGGGCCGACTGGCCGCTGGGCGTCGAATCCGGCAAGTACGAGGCCGTGCTCTCCAACGTGACCGTTACCGAAGCCCGTAAAGAGAAGTTCGACTTCGCCACCTACCGCAACGATCTTCTGGGCTTCTACGCCAAGAGCGATTCGGACATCGGCGAGATCAAGGAAGCCAAGGACGTGGCCGGCAAGCGCATCATCGTGGGCTCCGGCACCAACCAGGAAGCCATCCTGGTGCGCTGGGACGAGGAGAACAAAAAGAACGGCCTGAAGCCGGTGGAGTTCCAGTATTACGACGACGACTCCGCCTCCACGCTGGCCCTTCAGTCCGGCCGCGCAGACCTCACGTTCGGCCCCAACGCCGGTGCTGCCTACAAGGCCGCCCAGGACGGCAAGAGCAAGCAGGTGGGCACGCTCAACGGCGGCTGGCCGTTGACGGCCGAGATTGCCTTCACCACCAAAAAGGACAACGGCCTGGCTGTCGCTGCCCAGGCTGCCCTGAACGAGCTGATTGAGAACGGCACCTACGCCAGGATCCTGGAGCGCTGGGGATTGTCTTCGGAAGCCATCCAGAAGTCCGAACTGAACCCGGCAGGGCTGCCCAAGACGTAACACCCTGCCGATGAGTGAGTCCCCGCCTTGCTTCAGCGAGGCGGGGACTCGTCACTTTTGCTTTCCCGCCATTCGTCAGGAGGACCGGCAGGTCCGGGCGCCTATTCTGGGAAGCAGCCACACCCCAACGCTGAAGGAGTCCCATGCCCCAGCCCACACGTCCCCTGCGCAAGCTTGGATTCCTCACGATTGGCCTGTTCGATCCGGCTGATCCCGCACCCGGCCACCAGTCCACGCTGGAGATTATCGAACTGGGTGAGCGGCTTGGATTCGACAGCGCCTGGCTGCGCCACCGCCACCTGCAGTTCGGAATTTCCTCCCCGATTGCGGTGATGGCAGCCGCCAGCCAGCGCACTTCCCGCATTGAGCTTGGAACCGCTGTTACGCCGCTGGGCTGGGAAAACCCATTGCGGCTTGCCGAGGATCTGGCCACCGTGGATCTGCTTTCAGGGGGACGAATCAATCCGGGGCTGAGTGTAGGTGAACCTATGCACTACGCCACCGTGAAGCACGAGTTGTACCCGCATTCCTCGGAGCTGGAGGACTTCAGCTACTCGCGCGTGGAGCGGCTTGCACGCTTGGTGGCAGGGCAGCCCGTGCGGGACTTTTCCGGCCGGCAGGGCGTGGTGGAGGAATTTTCCAACCGCGTCGAGCCCCACTCTCCCGGACTCCGGGACCGGCTTTGGTATGGGGCGGGCAGCAGGAAGTCGGCCGTCTGGGCGGGGGCAAACGGCTTTAACCTGCTCTCCAGCAGCGTGATCTTCCCCGAACCGGACCAGGAACCGGACTTTGCCAACATTCAGCAATCGCAGATCCGTGCCTACCGGGAGGCCGCAGCGTCTGCGCAAGCCCATGGACCGGCCCGCGTGTCGCAGGGCCTGGTGGTGATCCCCACCGATTCGGCATCAGCCGGCCAGCGGGCAAAGTACCAGAGGTACGTCGATGAACGCACTCCCCGCACCCGGACACCGCAGGGGCCAAAAGGCATGCTGTTTGCACCGGACCTCATCGGCACCAGCGAAGAAATTGCCGAGCAACTGTACGCGCACGCCGGGTTCCAGGAAGTCGACGAGGTGGCATTCGCACTGCCCTTTAGCTTTGACCAGGAAGATTACGTCCAGATCCTCACCGACATCGCCGGCAAATTGGGCCCTGCCCTGGGATGGACTCCTGCCGACGGCGGCCAAGACCAGTTGGAGGCCGGGGCCGGCGGGACCACGGTATTTCCGATGTGAGCCTGAAGGCTGTGCCGCGCGGAGCAGGGGTCCCCTTCGCCCCGCCAGGAGGCTCTGGCTGAACTCATGCGGCGGAGGCCTAAGCATCCTAGAGCCGCTGTTCCCAAACCGTCAACTGCAACCTGATACTCCCCGGCGAAGGGTCGACGACGGCGCTCTCCCCAGCGTCTTCGCCGGCCCTTCCCATAAAACCAGCCGGGTCCATCAGACGCCCACCGCGGCAGCATTTTCAGTGGCCGAACGGACCGGGGCCTCGAGCCCCAGGTTCTCCCGCAGGGTGCTGCCTTTGTACTCCGTGGGGTAGACGCCGCGTGCCTGCAGTTCCGGCACCAGGTGGTTCACGACGTCGTCCAGGCCGGTGGGAATCAGCCACGGCGAAATGTTGAAGCCGTCCACCGCGCCCACCCGCGCGTACTCGGCCAACTGGTCCGCCACCGCGGAGTACGAACCCGTGAAGGTGGCGTCGACCCGTGCCGTCCTGGACGTGACGAACTGCCGGATGGAGAGGCCCTTGTCCTTGGCCTCTGCCCGCCACTGGTCCGCCAGCTGGCGGGCCTTGGCGCCGTGGAAACCGCTGCCGCGGGTTTCGGAGGTTTCCTCCACCACCGGATCGATCTCCGGAAGCGGCCCGTCAGGATCACATTCGGACAGCTCGCGGCCCCAGAACTGTTCCAGGTAGGCCACTGCCTGCTGAGGGCCGATCTGCAGGCTGCGCACCCATTCCTTCTTCTCCAAAGCCTCTTCAGCCGTGGGTGCCAGGATGAATTCACTGGCCGGCATAATCTGCACGGCATTGGCACCGCGGCCCGCCTTCAGTGAACGGGCCACGAGGTCCTTGCGGAACTCGACCGCGGCTTCGAACTTCGGGTGGGCCGAAAAGATGACGTCCGCCTGGCGGGCAGCGAAATCGCGGCCTTCCGCCGAATCACCTGCCTGGAACAGCACGGGCCGGTACTGTGCGCTTCGCGGCAGCCGGGGTGTCACATCCACGGTGTAGTGCGGGCCTTCGTGAAGGACCCGGCGGGCGGGCCCCTGTGCGGTTTCCCACGAATCCCAGATCCGTTTGGCCGTCTCCACGAATGCTTCCGCGTGTTTGTACCGGTCGGCGTGGTCCAGGTAGCCCCCGCGCCGGAAGTTGGCACCGGTCCAGGCGTTGTCCGTGGTCACGATGTTCCAGGCGGCCCGGCCACCGGAGATCAGGTCCAGGGATGAGAGCCGGTGCGCCAGGTCCGCCGGATCGTTGTACGTGGTGTTCTGGGTGGCCACCAGGCCGATGTTCCTGGTGACCGATGCCAGGGCGGCAAGCATGGTCTGGGCATCCGGCCGGCCCACAACATCCAGGGCGTGCGGCCGGCCCAGGTGTTCGCGCAGGCGGAGCCCCTCCCCCAGGAAGAACGCAGCAAACAGTCCGCGCTCGGCTGTTTGCGCAATCCGGCGGAACGATTCGAAGTCGGTCTGCGAGCCGGATTCCGGCGCCTTCCAGACGGTGCCGGAGTTGACGCCCTGGAAGAAGACGCCGAACTGGATCCTGCCGGACGGCGTAAATGTTCCGGATTTAGCACTGCTGTGCTGTGTCATGGTCTTCCCCTTAGTTCCCGGCGGCAGCGGCCGCGGACGATTTTGCAAAACGCCTGTCCGGGCGCGCTAATCCCAGCAGGTCGCGGAAGGTGCCGTCCTGAACCGGGGGCCGCAGCGCCCCGCGGCGCCTTAGTTCCGGCAGAACCAGCCGTGAAAGCTCGTCCAGTTCGATGGCGAGCGACGCCGGGTGGAGGCGGACGCCGTCGGCCTCCTTAAGAAGCTGCTCAAGAAGGTCCGTCAGGCCGGCGGCATTGCCGGCGAAGCGTGCGCGGCCGCTGTTACTGACCGGTGCGCGCCCGGCAGCTGCCTGCCCCCGGGACTCGAGGACGACGTCGAGCCCGGCAATCACTGCCACCGATGCTCCCAGCCGGCTTCGGAGGTCCCGGATTTCTGCGGTGAGCAGTTCGGGTGTCGGCGCTGTGACCAGCACGGCGTCAACGGAGTCCGCCGGGACCTGCCCCCCGCCTACGAGCGACGCCGCAGCGAGCACCGGCAGCTGGCCCTGGAGCGGCCTGGGAATGATGGACGGGCCCTTGACCGAGTAGGCACGGCCGGCAAACTCCGCCGGCGTTTCAAAATCTGCGTAGTGGAGTTTGTCCACGTCGATGTAGCGGCCGGTCTCAACATCGCGGATGACGGCGTCGTCTTCCCAGGAGTCCCACAAACGGCGGGACACCTCAATTGACGCGGCGGCTTCCTGGGCAAGGGCGGCACCGCTGACGTTGCTGCGTCCAACGGCGGCGGCCGCTTCCGGTGATTCGGCAGCGGTGGCGATCCACCCGGCACGTCCGCCGGAGACGTAGTCAAGGGTGGCGAGCTGGGTGGAGACGTGGAACGGCTCGGTGTAGACGGTGTCCACCTCGGGAACCAGGGCGATGGTCCGGGTGACGGGCCCGGCGTAGGCGGCGCGTTGCAGGGCGTTGGTGCGGCCCGGCGCCGGTTCGTCGGCGAACGTGGCCACGTGGAAGCCTGCCGATTCTGCGGCCAGCACCGCCTCGGCGAGGCTCGCGAAGTCCCCGCCGTTCCAGCCGGCGCTGTCCAGCTCGATCGCCAGGAACCCGGCACGTCCCACGTGGGTGGCGTTTCCTTCTGTTGTGCTCACAGCTGGTCCTGACGTTCGTAGGGGGTCTTTTCGCCGGCTTCGATGGCCACCGGCAGCCGGTTTTCGGCAGGCGGGAGTGGGCAGGTAGCGAGGTCGGTGTAGGCGCAGGGCAGGTTGACAGCCCGGTTGAAGTCCAGCTCTACTGACCCATCTGCCGCAGGGGCCACCGACAGTGAACGGTTGGCGGCATAGGTGGTCCTGCCGGAGGTCTGGTCAGTGAACAGCACCAGGAGCGAACCGGGCGTGTGTCCGTTGAAGGCCGTCAGTGTCAGCTCCTGGCCTGCCAGCTTGAAGCGGATCTCGCCGGGCGCCTCGTAAACGTGCTGGATGCCTTCGACGGCGGCACCCACCGTGGTGGGGCGGGGAGCCTCGAAGGGAACGAACGTCCCGGGGACCGCGAAGTCCGGGGTGGGCGTGTACACGGGTGTGCCCTGGTACCCGCGCAGCAAAGCGTTCTCCGGGTTCCTGGGGCGCACAATGTACTCACCGCCGCGCTTGGCCAGCTCGATGACAGAGTCCCCGGACGTGAGGTTCAGGCCGCCGCGCTCGGCGATGGGGCCAATGACCGTTTCCCCTGCCGGCAGGGGTTGCCGTTCCAGTTCCAGGAGCTCGCCGGGCTCCAAGACCACCGTAACAACGTCGTTGGCGGCGCTCCAGGTTCCGGGTACACCGTCCAGGTCGGCAGGCTCGGAGCCCAGCCAGTGCAGGTGTGTGACGGCGAGGAAGCCATGGGGGTGGGCGCGGTGGCGTTCATGGGCGGCGTGCCACTCCGCCCAGTCAGTGGTGAAGGACTCAAGGGTGCCGGCGGAAGTGGTCATTTGCCTTGTCCTGTCTGGCTGGCCGAAAAGTTTTCTTCGTTGATGGTTTTGGACTCGGGGAGCGCTTCTTCGGAAAGGCCCCAGCGCTCGAGCACTTTGCCATAGGACCCATCCTCGATCGCGGAGTTCAGTGCCTCGGTGACCACCGGCGCCAGGCCGTTGCCCCTGAGCGTGGTGGCAGCCACGAGGGTTTCGGACGGCCAGCCGGCGTTGACTTTGCCCACCACCTTCAGGTCATCCCGGGTGTTTTGCCGGTACACGGTGGACGGGCAGGGTGCGATGTTCAGATCGGTGCGTCCGGAGGACAGCGCCAGGATGGTGTCGGCGTCCGAGGAGTAGTACTGCAAGGTGGCCGGGGGCTTGCCTTTGCCTTCAAGCTCCTTGTTCCATGCGAGCAGGATCTTCTCCTGGTTCGTTCCGGACCCCACCGATACCTTCAGTCCGGAAATGTCGTCCGCCCCCTTGACGTCATAGGTGGCCGACTTTTTCGCTTCAAAGCCCATGAAGGCGGCACGGTAGGAGGCGAAATCGAACAGCTTCACCCGGTCCTTGTTGACGCCCACGTTGGAGAACACGGCCTCGAAGTCGCCGGACTGCGTCTTCAGCGGCCAGTTTTCCCAGGACGTGACCTGGACATCGAGTTCCAGGCCCAGCTTGTCCGCCACGAGCTGCGCGATGTCCAGCTCGGAACCGATCGGAGTCTTGTCATCCGTTGCATGGAAGGACAGCGGGATGGACCCGGCAGTGGTGGCGATGGTCAGCTTGCCGTCCTTGCCGATCAGTTCGGGAACTTTGGCGGCGAGCGCCGCGTCCTTCTCTGCGCGGATGCGCTGTTGGTCAGGAGCGGTGTTGTAGACCACGCCGTTGCGGGCCGTCGTCGTTTCGGCCCCGCCGCCGGCGGAACCTGCGGCTGATGCGCCGGGATCAGCGCACCCGGCGAGCGCAGCAGTTCCAAGAAGTACGACGGCGGGCAGTGCGGCCAGGGTGCCGGCACGGCCGAAGCGGCGGGAAGGGTGTGTGGCAAGTGACATGGGGAAGTCCTTTAGATGTTGAAAGCCGGTTCGAGCACTTTGGAGAAGAAGCTGCGGGTGCGCGGTTCCTGCGGGTTGGTGAAAATTTGTTCCGGGCTGCCCTGTTCCACGATCTGCCCCTCGTCCATGAACACCACGGTGTCCGCTACGTCGCGGGCAAAGCCCATTTCGTGCGTGACGATGATCAGGGTGGTGCCGGATTTCGCGAGTTCACGGATGACATCCAGCACTTCGTTGACCAGCTCCGGGTCCAGGGCGGAGGTGGGTTCGTCAAACAGCAGGATTTTGGGGTCCAGGGCAAGGGCCCGGGCGATGGCCACCCGCTGCTGCTGGCCGCCGGAGAGCTGGCGGGGGTAGGCGCCGGCGCGGTCCTTGAGCCCCACCCGGTCCAGCAGCTCCAGACCGCGCCGCTGCGCCTCTTCCTTTGTACGTCCTTGCGCCACGACGGGTGCTTCGGCCACGTTTTCGAGTGCGGTGAGGTGCGGGAACAGGTTGAAGTTCTGGAACACCATGCCAATTTCGGTGCGCTGTTTCAGGATCTCCTTCTCGTGCAGCTCAAGCAGCCGCTGCCCTCGGAACTCGTAGCCCACCAGCCTGCCGTCGATGGAGATGAAGCCGCCGTCCACCTTTTCCAGGTGGTTGATGGTGCGCAACAGCGTGGACTTGCCCGATCCGGAAGGACCCACGATCACGGCGACACCGCCCGGCTCAACGGTGAGGCAGACGCCCTTGAGGACCTCGGTGGCGCCAAAGGATTTACGGACTTGGGTGATTTCCACCAGGCCTCGGGTGGCGTCGGCGGTTGCAGCGGTGGTCATCAAAGGCTCCTTGCCCGGTTGTTGGCCACGGCGTGGGTGGCGAAGAATTTGCGGGCCTTCTGCAGGGGCGTCAGCGGCAGGTTGCGCACAGCGCCCTTGGAGTAGTGCCGTTCGATGTAGTACTGGAAAACGCTGAGCACGGACGTGATCACCACGTACCAGAGGGTTGCCACCAGCAGCAGCGGGAGGACCTGCTGGGTGCGGTTGTAAATAACCTGCACGGTGTAGAACAGCTCGGAGTAGGCCAGGACGTACACGATGGAGGTGCCCTTGACCAGGCCGATGATCTCGTTGAATGCGGTAGGCAGGATGGCCCGCATGGCCTGGGGCAGGACAATGCGCGTGGACCTTCGCCAGGCCGGGATGCCCAGGGCGGCAGCGGCTTCCAGCTGGCCCTGGTCCACGGAGAGGATGCCGCCGCGGATGATTTCGGCGGAGTACGCTGCCTGGTTCAGGGTCAAACCCAGCACTGCTGCCGCGAACTGGCTGATCAGCGTGGTGGTCTGCACCTCAAAGAACCGGACGTCGGTGAAGGGGATGCCCAGGCTGATCTTTTCGTACAGGTAGCCCAGGTTGTACCAGAGCAGCATCTGGACCAGAAGCGGGGTGGACCGGAAGATCCATGAGAACGTCCAGGACACGGAGACCAGCAGCGGCGAGGCGGACAGCCGCATCAGCGCCAGGATGAAGCCCAGCACGAAGCCGAGGACGCCGGAGATCGCGGTCAGCTTCAGTGTCTCGATCAGCCCGCTGATGACGGACTGGGCGGTGAACCACTGCGCTACTACACCCCACTCCCAGCGGGGGTTGGTGGCAAGGGACCAGGCCACCGCGAGGACACCCAGGGCCACCACGGCGGTGCCCACCCAGCGCCACGGATGCTTGGCGGCCACCACCCGGTACGCCGAATAGTCGGTGGCCACCCGGGGCGCCCCGGCTTCCGGCGGGACCCCGCCCGCCCCGGAAGCAGCCGGCGCTGCAGCAATGGCATCCGGCGCCGGCCCGGCAGCCTGCTGTGCTGACTCTGCCGGCTGTGCTGACTGCGCCACCTTCGTTGCTGCTGAACTCATGCGCCACCCCGCTTCCATGGTTGGGCCGGAGCTGGTTGCCCCGGTTGCTGGCTGCAAATCTAGGTCTGGCCCGAAGCAGGCAGCAAGGCGGCAGGTTGCATAACTTCACCGGAGTTCGCACAGCGTCATGCGTCGGTTTTTTGCCTCTTTTGACGGGATGTGACGCGCAGTTAACGGGCGTGACCGGCTGCTCGACCGCCGTCGGAAACGCTGCCTAGCATGGCACTCCAGCCACCCCTACTGCCGCCACAGGAGCACCCATGCCAGCGCACATCCCGGCCGTCGTCTTCGTGGGCGGCGGACCCCGCACGGCCGGCGTCCTTGAACGGTTGGCCGCAAACCGTCCGGAGCTCTTCAGTGACGCGATGGAGATACACGTCGTGGAGCCGCATGTGCCCGGTTCCGGCCGTATCTGGCGCTACGACCAGCATCCGGGCCTCTTGCTGAATTCCACCGCGGCGGATATCACCATGTTCACGGACGCGTCCGTAGCCTGCGAAGGGCCGGCCGGCCCAGGACCAAGCCTGGCCGAATGGGCGGCGGGCGTGGTGGACGGGTCCATCACCGATGTTCCGGACTTTCCGCAGACCCTGCGGGAGCAGCTCCGGTCCCTCACCGGCGCCTCGTTCCCCACCCGCCAGCTGCAAAGCCAGTACCTGGAGTGGTTCTTCCGCCGCGCAGCCAGGTCCCTCGGCCGGGACGTCACAGTCCACCGGACCACGGCTGTAGCGGTCAGGCGAATAGGCTACAAAGCTTCCCCCGCCGATCCCGCCCCCGGCACCGTGGCCACGGGCAAGCACCTCGTCGAACTGGCGAATGGCCGGACGCTGCAGGCCGACATAGTGGTCACCGCGCTGGGCCACACCGATTCCCGTCCCGATGCCGCCTCCGAGGCCTGGGCCGACTTCGCCCGGCGGCACGGCGGCTTTCATGCGGCACCCAGTTACACCACCGACGTCGACTATTCCCCCATCGCTCCGGGGCAGGACGTCATCGTATCCGGCATGGGCCTTGCCTTCGTCGACCTCCTGGTCCTTCTAATAGAGGGCCGCGGTGGACGGTTCGTTAAAACTCCCGACGGCGGTCTGCAGTACCGTGCGTCGGGCAGGGAACCGAAGCTGTGGGCAGGTTCGCGGCGGGGAGTGCCGTACCACTCCAAAATTTCCGCAACGCTCCGGGGGGACGCGCCCGGGCCGCTGCTCTTCCTGACCGCTGCGGCGGTGGCTGCCCTGCTGGAACGGCGAGGGGAGCTCGATTTCCGCCGGGACCTGTGGCCCCTGATCGCCAAGGAGGCCGGCTACGGCTACTACCGGGAACTGCTAACCGGCAACCCCGGCCTGGCCACCATGGCCTGGGAAGAGTTCGCGGCCCGCTACTCGGACCTGGACTGGTACAGCCCCGCCCATGAAGAACTTGTGGCTGCAGCCATACCTGACTCCGCCCTCCACCTCGACCTCGAGCGGCTGGACCGGCCCTTCACCGGCCGCCGCTTCGCCGGGCACCAGGACGTGCAGGACGCGGTGGTGGAGTACATCGAGCATGATCTCGCCCTCCGGGACAGCCCCGACCACCCGGAAACCCTCGCCCTTTTCCTGGCATTGCTGCACGTGTACATGGAAGTGGGGCGGGTGGTTCCGCCGGAACGGCTCAACGCCCGCTCCCAGCAGGTGGTCCACGGCTGGTGGCACGGGTTCTTCAGCTTCGTGGATTCCGGACCGCCGCCCCACCGCCTCCGCCAGATGCTGGCACTGCACCGCGCCGGGCTCCTGCGGTTCCTCGGCCCGGACCTCCAAGTGGAAGCGGAGGAATCCACTGGCCTGTTCCATGCCGGCTCTCCACGGTCCGGGACCTTCGTTGCGGCGAAGGCATTAATCGAAGCCCGCCTCCCCTCCCCCACCGTGGCCCGCTCACTCAACCCGGTACTCGGTTCCTTGCACCGGACAGGCCTCGGCGCGGAACAGCAGCTGCTGACCGCCGACGGGATCCACTCCACAGGCAAGCTGCTCATCTCCAGCCGGCACGAACTGGTGAGCGCTGAGGGGACGCCGCAGCCTACGCTTTTCGGTGTGGGCCCCGGCACCTCCGGGTGGGGCGCGGGTGCCTTTGCCCGTCCCGGCACCAACGCCGCGCCGTTCCGCGAAAATGATGCTTTGGCCCGGAACATTCTCACTGCCGTCCGTGGCACCGCCGCACGGACCTCCGCCGTGATCTCCACAGAACCAGCCGCCGTCGGAAAGAACTGAACCGTGACCGCAGAAACCGGCCTCGTCCGCCAGCCCCTTGGTGCTGCCTCCCAGCCAGCCGATGCTGACCGCCAGCCCCTTGGTGCTGTCCGCCGGCCACTGGACGCGGCCGCGCTGACAGTCCTCAATCTCCCCATGCACGATCCGCGCGTCCGGCCACTGCTGGACGAACTCGCCGTCGAATACGACACCCGCTATGGGGACCTTTTCGGCAGGAGCGCGGCGGCGGAGGAACTGAACCGCTACCCGGCTGATGAATTCGAGGGACCGGGCGGTGCGCTCCTGGTGGTCCAGGAAAACGGCGAATCCATCGCGGGCGGCGCCTTCCGCCGCTACGACGCCAACACCGCCGAGCTCAAACGGATCTGGACCCACTCGGGCCACCGCCGCCGCGGACTGGCAAAACTGGTGATGGCCGAGCTGGAAACCCTGGCCGTCCGCCGCGGGTACACCAGGCTCTACCTCACTACCGGTCCCCGCCAGCCGGAGGCAAAGCACCTGTACCTCACCACCGGCTACCAGCCCCAGTTCGACCTGGACGCCGACCCGGAGACGCTGAAGTTCCTGGCGTTCACCAAAGAGCTGTCAAAGCTTCCGCCGAACTGACGTTTCGCACCCCACGTGCCGGGCGTGGCCGCCGCTAAGCTAGCGGCATGGCCAACAAAACCACAGCAGAGAAGCTTGCCACCATTCAGAAGGGGTACACGCTGGACGGGCCCGCCATCGAACTGGGGGCAGCGATCGTGGACGGTGAAGTCCACAAGGAGGCGCAGGTACGCCTGCCGCTGGCAATGATGAACCGGCACGGCCTGGTGACAGGAGCCACCGGCACCGGCAAAACCGTCACGCTGCACATGATGGCCGAACAGCTCTCCGCCGCCGGTGTTCCGGTCTTCCTGGCTGATATCAAGGGCGATCTCTCCGGCCTGGCCACTGCAGCCGCCGAAAGCGAAAAACTCCTTGCCCGGACCGAAGGCATCGGCCAGGCGTGGCAGGGCAGGACGTTCCCCGTCGAGTTCCTGGCATTGGGCGGGGAAGGCAACGGCGTCCCGGTCAGGGCCACTGTCACGTCGTTTGGCCCCATCCTGCTCTCGCGGATCATGGAGCTGAACGACACGCAGGAATCCAGCCTGCAGCTCGTGTTCTATTTTGCCGATAAAAACGGCCTGGAGCTCATTGACCTGAAGGATCTCCGCGCGGTCATCCAATTCCTGACTTCCGCCGAGGGCAAGGACCAGCTCGCGGAGCTGGGCGGGTTGTCCAAGGCGACCGCGGGCGTGATCCTCCGCGAGCTGGTGAGCCTCGAGGCCCAGGGGCTGGAGAGGTTCTTCGGTGAACCGGAGTTCGATACCGCTGAGCTGCTGCGGACTGCCCCGGACGGTCGTGGAGTGGTGACATGCCTGGAACTGCCCGCCCTGCAGACCAAGCCCATGCTGTTTTCCACCTTCCTGATGTGGCTGCTGGCCGACCTGTTCGAGGACCTGCCCGAGGCCGGCGACCTGGACAAACCCAAACTGGTGTTCTTCCTTGACGAGGCGCATCTGCTCTTCAACGACGCTTCCAAGGCATTTCTTGAGGCCATCACCACCACTGTGCGGCTCATCCGTTCCAAGGGCGTCGGGATTTTCTTCGTCACCCAGACCCCCAAAGACGTGCCGGCCGAAGTCCTCGGCCAGCTCGCCAACCGGGTGCAGCATGCCCTCCGCGCGTTCACTCCGGAGGATGCGAAGGCGCTCAAAGCGACTGTATCCACGTTCCCCATGAGCGACTACAACCTCGAAGAGACGCTCACGTCGGCCGGAATCGGTGAGGCGGTGGTCACCGTGATGAACGAGAACGGCGCACCCACGCCCGTGGCCCTTACCCGGCTGCGCGCCCCGGAATCCGTGATGGGGCCAAGCGAGGAGGCCCTGGTCCGCAGCACCGTGGCCGGATCAGCGCTGCTGGGCAAGTATGGAACAGCGGTGGACAACCCCTCCGCCTACGAGAAGCTGTCGGGCAAAGCTGCCGCTGCCACCGGCCCCGCCGCCGAGGGCCAACCGCCTGTTCCCGGCGGTGGCGGTGAGCGTAATGGCGGCCCGGGCAGCGAAACCCCCAACGGTTACGACGTCGACGCCGAGGCACGGCGGATTGAAGAGGAAATTCTGGGCCGGCCAAGCAGCAGGCCCGCTCGCACCGGGCAAAGGCGCACCCGCATTGAAGCACCGCGGACCACCCGCCAGGAGCCGGAGGATGGAGGGATGGGTGACCTCGGGGGCATCCTTGGCGGGGCCCTGGGCGGCGGGCTGAAGAGCATGGCCCGGTCCATGGGAACCCAGCTGGGCCGCGAACTGCTCCGCGGCGTGTTCGGCACGTCGTCCCGGCGCCGCCGCTGACCAGGCGCCGCAGTGCGCTGACTCAACTGCCGCCGTCGGGCGCAGGGCAGGTAACGTATGGAACGTGCAGATGAGTCAAGCGTTGGTGAGGATAGCAGCCGGATGGCTGCTGGGCCTCATGCTTGCTGTGGCCGCCGCTATCGTTGCCGTCAACCTCGTGAACAACACCGTGGCCAGCCCCCAGCAGCCGGTCCGGGAGTATCTGGACGCGCTGCAGAGCGGCGACGGCGGCAAGGCGCTGGGACTCCTCCGGGCAACAGTGCCGCCCAGCAACGCTGCCATGCTCGACGGCACTGCCCTGCAGACCGCCACGTCCCGCTTTACGAACGTCAACATCGGAGACGCCGAGGAGCGCCCGGGCGGCCAGGTGATGGTGCCGATGGAATACACCATCGACGGCAGCCGGCTGCGCACGGAGTTCGCGCTGCAGAAGGCTGGAACCGACTGGATCTTTTTCAACAACTGGGCCTTTGTTCCGTCCCGGCTGCCCACCGTTGATGTCACGGTGGTCAATTCAAGCGAGGCCACCGTGAACGGCGTGGACGTCAACATGCCCAACGGCCGGAACTCCTTCGCCGTTTTCTACCCCGGCGAATACGAGGCCACGGTGAACGGCGAATACTTCTCTGCGCCCCCAACCCGTGCCACCGTAACCGCCCGTGACGTCCCGGTGGCGCCACTGAACCTGCTGACGCAGGCCACTGACGGCCTGAAGACGGACGTGGCGGCCAAGGTTCGGGAATTCCTGGACGGCTGCGCGGCCCAGGCCGTCCAGGAGCAAAAGCTCCAGCCCGACTGCCCCTTCTACTACGCCAGCAACAACCGGGTCCAGGACGGCAGCATCAAATGGACCGTGACCGAATATCCCAACGTGGCCATCGAGCCCTTTGACGGGCGCTGGGTTGTGGCGCCCCTTGACGGCAAGGCCAAGGTGGAGGCGCTCCAGCAGAACCTGTTCACCGGCGCCTGGTACCCGCTGGATGAGGAAGTGGACTTCAGCTTCACTACCCGCCTGGACGTCGCCGGGGACACTATCAAGGTCACGCCGCTGCTCAGCTTCTAGGCCAGGCTCTGAAGCGGCCAGCCGCTACGTGCCGGACGTCATAAGGCTGCCGCCTGTGACGGGTGTGTCACTGGCGGCAGCCTATCTTTTTCTCTACGACGGCGGCGCGTCAGTCCATGCCGCGCAGGTCCAGCACCAGCTCGGTGTCCCCGTCGCTTTGCAGCAGTACAGGGATGCCCCAGTCCTGCTGGTAAAGGTGGCAGGCTGCATGGTCAGGGATCTCGCCGTCCTCCGTTTCCGGACCGTCACAGGCCGCGGCACGGGCGGTGATGTGCAGGACGCCTTCGGGCACGTCTGCGGACAGCTCAAGGGTCCGGAGCAGCCCCACGGACGTTCCTCCGCCGGACACCAGAAGCTCGGGCGGAGTGGAAGAAATTTTCAGTTGCGTGGGATCGCCCCAGCGGTCATCCAGCTTCTGCCCGGTGGGGGCGGTGAAACGGACCGTCAGCTCCAGCGAACCGGGTGCAACAGGGCTCTTGGGCCGATGGGTCTGGGACGCGCCCTCATCCACCTGCTGGGCTTCCTTAGGGATGGGGACGTACACCAGCTGGTGCTGGTTTGCCTCCACCACCACCAGCAGCGGCTCGGAACCTGCCGACTGCGTGTGGTCCACAATGACGTCCGAGGGCTCGAGCAGTCCGCGCGCCAGCGTGGTGACCGTTCCCGCAGCGGGGTCGTAGCGGCGGACGGCGCCGTTATAGGTATCGGCGATGGCCACTGAACCGTCCGGCAGCACCGTGACGCCGAGCGGATGCTGGAGCCGGGCTTCAACGGCAGCACCGTCCCGGAAGCCGAAGTCGAACAGGCCCTTGCCGACAGCGGACTCCACGGTGATGGCGCCGTCGTCGTCGATAACGAGCTTGCGGAGGGCGGACGTCTCGGAGTCGGCAACCCAGATGTTGCCGGCCGCGTCCTCGGCCAGGCCGGAGGGCTGGGCGAACCAGGCCTCGTGGGCCGGGCCGTCCAGCAGGCCTTCCAGGCCATTGCCGGCGGCGATGGCCACGGCACCGGTCAGCGGGTCGAAGCTGAAGATCTGGTGCGTTCCGGCCATGGCGATCACCACGGCGTTAAGCTTGCTGGACCAGACCAGGTCCCATGGCGAGCTCAGGGAGACCTCCAGCGGGTGTTCGCTGAGCCGGCCGGTGAATCCGGCGGCATCCTCGTCCACGCGGGCAGGGCCGGTTTCGAGCAGGCGCTGGATGCCGTTGCCGGCGAGGGTGGTCACCTTCCCGTCCTCGAGCGAAAGGCCGCGGAGCCTGTGGTTCACGGAGTCTGCAATTACGACGTCGTAACCTGCCTTGGCGGCCACGTCTTCAGGCAACAGGACCAGGCCCTGGGGCTCGTTGAACTGGGCCGTGGCAGTGTCGCCGGCGGCGGGTCCGTCAGCAAAGCCTTTGGTGCCGGAGCCGTAGGTGCCCAGAACGGTGTGGAAGTCGGTGCCCAGTTCAACCAGGCGGTGATGGCCTGTGTCGGTGACCAGCCAGGAACCCTGCACTGCGGCGCCTGCCGCGGCACCGCCGTCGGACGTTTCCCGCGACTCAGCCGAACCGCGCCCGGCGGGCAGGAAGAGCGCCTTGCCGGGGAAGCGGAGCGTGCCGGAGGTGGGCTCAGGGGCCACGTAGGGGCCGGAGCCGCGGTGCAGCGTCCCCTTGGCCTCGTGTTCGGCAATGAGCTCGGGGATCAGGACCGCGAGTCCGTCGGCGTGGCCTTCACCGGAGAGGTGCGCAACGATGTAGCCCTCGGGGTCGATGACCACCAGGGTGGGCCAGGCCCGCGCCGTGTAGGCCTTCCAGGTATCCAGCTCGGGATCGTCCAGGACGGGGTGGTGGATCTCGTAACGTTCGACGGCCGCGGCCAGCGCCACGGGGTCCGCCTCGTGCTCGAATTTGGGCGAGTGGACACCCACCGTGACCAGGACGTCGGAGTACTGTTCCTCCAGCGGCCGCAGCTCGTCCAGGACGTGAAGGCAGTTGATGCAGCAGAAGGTCCAGAAGTCCAGCAGTACGATTTTGCCGCGAAGGGCTTCGAGGTCCAGCGACTTGCCGCCGGTGTTCAACCAGTTACGGCCCACCAGTTCGGAGGCCCGGACCCGGAGGTGGGTGCGTACGGTTTCGCTCATGAGCGTCCTTCCAGCTTGTTTCGTTCAGCCAGCTTGGCGTCGCGTTCAGCCAATTTGGCAAACATATCGTTGTAAGCGGTGAGATCGGCGTCGTTATTCCTGTCCGCCGCCCGGTCCACGCGTTTGGTCTCCCGCTGGTCGGACCGGGACCACATGATGGCCACGCCGATGGCCACCAGAAGGGTGGGCACTTCGCCGATGCCCCAAGCCACGGCGCCGCCGGTCTGCTGGTCCAGCAGCGCCGACTGCCCCCAGGCACGGCCGAGGTTGCCGAAATAGTCGGCGGCCAGCAGGTTGGTTCCGCCCATAATGGCCACGCCGAAGAAGGCGTGGAAGCCCATGGTGGCCAGGAGCAGCAGCAACCGCATGGGGTACGGCGCCCGGCGCGGCAGCGGGTCGGAGCCAATCATGCTCAGGACGAAGATGTACCCGGTGAGCAGGAAGTGCACGATCATCAGTTCGTGGCCCACGTGCTCACGCATTGCGAACCCGAACAGGTCGGAGTAGTAGAACAGCACGATTGAACCGGCGAAGTTGGCGGCCGCGAAAAGCGGGTGCGTGACCACCTGCGAGAACTTGGAGTGCACGAACACCAGCAGCCATTCCCTGGGGCCGCGCGAACCGTCTCCGCGGGGAGGCAGGGCGCGCAGGGCGAGGGTCACGGGGGCGCCGAGGACCAGGAAGATGGGGGCCACCATGGTGAGTGCCATATGGTCCACCATGTGCGCGGAAAACAGGACACGGCCGTAGACCGACGGCGGGCCCGAGGTGATATAGGTGAGCACCAGCAGGCCGATCACCCAGTTCACGGACCGGAACCACTGCCACCTGTCGCCCCGGCCGTTGATCCTGGCTACGCCCATGAAGTAGGAAACCAGCCCGAACAACGCCACTGCTATCCACAGCCAGTCCAGCCGCCACTCTGTGAGCCAGCGGACAGGCGTCAGCTCCGGCGGAAGTTCGTAGCCGGTGAGGATGAAAGCGGGTGAGGCGTCGGGTGCATACGTGGTGGACTGCGGAGGGGCAGATCGGCCCAGGGCCACGGCCACACCGGAAGTGGCCCCCATGACCAGGAATTCAGCCAGGACCAGCTGCCAGAGGACCCTCCGCGAGGACATGGTGGAGCCCTTGCGGCTCAGCTGCGGAATCACCCATTGGCGGTGCATAAGGCCCACTCCACCCAGTACCAGCGTCGCGGCGGACTTGGCCAGGATCAGCTGGCCGTAAGAGGAGCCGAAGAGGTCACCCCAATTGGTAATCCGAATGCTTGCATTGATGACACCGGAGGCGAAGACCAGCACGAAGGCGAAGCCCGCCAGCGAGGAGAACCTTCTAAGTGTCGCCTCGGTAATGTCGCCCGCAGCGCCCGCTTTGGGACCGGTCAGGATTCCGGAAAGGAGCGCCAGCATGATGATGCCACCCACCCAGGTACTGACACCCACCAGGTGAAGGCCAAGGGAGTTGATGGCTCCTTCGTGGTCGGAGGAACTCGAGGAGTGCCCGATCAGGGCCGTGGGCACCAGACCGATGAGTGCCAGGATCAGGGTCAGGGCCAGCCCGCCCAGGGACCGGACGCCGAACAGGGCAGTGGTCACCACGGCGGCAATGATGGTGACGGCTAGCCAGGCCCGCCCCGTCTCAATGTCGGTCATGAAGTAGACCAGCGCCTGGGTGAATTCGGCGTCGCCTGAAATGCCCTGGCCGGCTACATCGGAATAGGTAAGCACCAGGACGGCAATGGCGGACAAGGTCCAGACGGCGCCGGCAACGGCTGCAACTGCAAGGGCGCGGGTGAAGGCGGGATGCTCTGCGTCTCCTGCGTCTGCCGCACGCTCCCGGCTGCGGAGCCCCAGGCTCCTGGGCAGGATGCCTACGGCGAAGATGAGGCCGCCGATGGCCGTAGCCACCGCCGCGTTGTGGACGGCCTTGCTGACGGGCAGGCCCCAGCGGACCAGGGCGCCTGGATCTGAGACCTCACGGGCAGCGGCCGCGCCGGAAAAGACGAGTGCCGCGACAAGTCCGAGGAAGAGTGCCGCCAGTCCTGCCAGCTGCCACGCCTTTGAGACGCCGAGGGCGCCGCCGGCTTGCCCAGAGGCTCCCCTATCGGGAGCTGTCTGGGTTGCTGTGGTTTGGGGTTTTGCGGCAGAAGGCACTTATCCATTGTCCGCTACCCTTGCCCGGGCCGCGAATCGGCTTAGAAGCCCAAAAGGGGCGGCAACCGGTGGTTGCCGCCCCTGGTCCACCCCGGTGTGATCCCGGGAGGAAGAAGCTCTACTTCTTGTTGGAGACCGCAGCCTTCAGCTTGGAGCCGGCGGTCAGCTTGACGCTGTGGCCGGCGGCGATCTGGATGGTCTCACCGGTCTGCGGGTTGCGGCCCGTGCGTGCTGCGCGGTCAGTGCGCTCGACGGCGAGCCAGCCCGGAATGGTGATCTTCTCGCCGGCGGCAACGGAAGTCTCGAAAACCTCGAACAGTGCGTCGAGGACGGAGTTGACGGCTGCCTGGCTGGTGCCGGCCTTGCCTGCTACCTCTGAAACAAGTTCACTACGGTTCTTAGCCATTGATGTCCTCCTGGACGGTCATGATTTTCTGGAGCCTGCACGCGGCGTGCGTACAAGCCACTGTTCGAAAACTTACCAGCTTGGGCCGTCCTGGTCCGCAAATTCCCCGTGTTTCCGCGACTTTTTGAGGTTAATCACCAGATTCTTGAGGGTTTTGAAGCTTTCCCGGCATCAAGCGCAGACCCTGCGGGGCTTCCCGAGGTCCCACCTCGTGTCCGCCTCTAGGTGCCGCCGGGCCGCCTGGAGCGCGGCGTGTTTTCTGCAGCCTTCCCGGCGACGCTCTCTCACTTCCTGCAGCCTTCCGGGCAACGCTCTCTCAGTTCCTGCAGCCTTCCGGGCGACCCTCTCGCAGTTCCTGCAGCGTCCCGGGCGACGCTTCCTTAGTTGCGGCGGGGCGGACCTTGTCGCCGGGGGCTGGCATGAGGTGTGGTGCCGGGTGCCGGTGCTCGCCGGGGTGTGGTGGTTAAAGCAGTGGGGCCCTGACGTCGTTTGTCAGGGCCCTACTGGTAATTTATGTCCGGCGGTGACCTACTCTCCCACACCCTCCCGGGTGCAGTACCATCGGCGCTGTGGGTCTTAGCTTCCGGGTTCGGAATGGGACCGGGCGTTTC
>NZ_JBNHEX010000021.1:0-24014 GCF_059089685.1 Arthrobacter sp. sptzw42 | reverse complement strand
GCCGCAGCATCCGAAGGGGAACCCCAGCAGCGCAGGGAGCTGCATGCACCGCTTGGCCAGCCCGACGTCGTACCCGACATCCAGCTGCGCCGGATCAGCTGTGCTCAGTGCCGTTCGGCTGCCAGGCGCCGGTAACCAGGTACGTGACCTTCTGGGCGACGGAGACGCCGTGGTCCGCGAAGCGCTCAAAGTAACGGCTGGCCAGGGCAACGTCCACAGTGGTGGCAGGCGACTCCGCCCACTCAGGGGCGGCGATCGCCTTGAACACGCTGAGGTGCAGATCGTTGATGGCCGTGTTCGCCTTCAGGATGTCCCGCGCCACCTCAAGGTCGCGGGTCTCCAGCAGCACGGTGAGTTTGTCGGCGATCTCCTGGTCCAGCTCCGCCATGCTCTTGAACGTCCCGGACATGGATTCCGGGATGACTGTAGAGGGGAAACGGAGGCGGGCCAGCTGGGCGAGGTGACGGGCAAGATCGCCCATGCGCTCCAGCGATGCGCTCATCCGCAGGGACCCTACGATCATCCGCAGGTCGCTGGCAACCGGACCCTGCAGCGCCAGGATGTCGATGGCACGTTCATCCAGGCTGTTCTGCAGGAAATCGATGCGGGCGTCCGCCGCGATCACGTCCTGGGCGAGGTCAACGTCTGCCACCTGGAACGATGTGGTGGCCTTATCCATGGCTTCGCTGACCAGCCGGGAGATCTCCACCAGCTGGTCACCGACCTGGGTGAGCTCTTCCTGAAAAACCTTACGCACTAGGCGTCCTTTCCTTGGAACTCCGTCCCGCCCGCTCCAGGGCAGCAGGAATTCATGTCGCCGTTCGGCAGTCCAACTCGTTACTCTGCCAGTATCCGGTAAACGGCTAAGTGCTTGAAGATGAACGTTAGTTGAACCGTCGGTGCAGCAGTCCCGGACGCGCCGACGGCCATCCGCCAGCACATAAGGTGGAGCTGTGGATCCTATGCTCATCGGTCTGGTCGCCGGCCTTATCGGCCTGGCGCTCGGCACCTTCGGCGTGCTGGCCTACAGGGTCAGCGAGAAGCAGCGGCATCTGCTGGACGTCGACGCCGATGACATCGCGCTGCCGGCCGGCGCTGCCGAGGTGCTCGCCGTCGTCGGACGCGCCTTCGTGGTGGTGGACGCTGTGGATGGTGTGGTCCGCGCCAGCCCCGCGGCCTACGCCTATGGCCTGGTCCGCGGGCACACCGTGGTCCACAAGGAACTGCTGGATATGACAGCAGGAGTCCGGCGGGACGGCGTTATCCTGGAAAAGCAGCTGGAACTTCCCCGCGGTCCCCTTGGGCAGGGCACCATCATCGTCCAGGTACGGGCCGCGATGCTCGGGGAGGAATACATCCTCCTGCTCGCGGACGACCGTACTGAGATCACCCGTACTGAAGAGATCCGGAACGACTTCGTCGCCAACGTCTCCCACGAACTCAAAACTCCTGTCGGCGCCATCTCGCTGCTCGCCGAGGCCCTCGAGTCCTCTGCCGACGACGAACAGGCAGTGCGGCGCTTCGCAAAGCGCATGCATAAGGAGTCGGGCCGACTGGCCGCCCTGGTGCAGGACATCATCGAACTCTCCCGGCTGCAGGGCGCGAGCGTCACCCAGGAGGGCCGCCCCGTCGACGTCAACGCCGTCATCGCCGAGGCAGTAGACCGCTCGCAGCTTCCCGCCGAGAGCAAGAACATCCGTATTGTGGTGGGCGGCCGGACAGAGGGCAAGGTCTTCGGTGACCAGGACCTCCTGGTCACCGCACTGCGCAACCTGATTGACAACGCCATTCGCTACTCGCCGGCCAACACGCGGGTAGGCATCGGAGTCCGCTCCCGGGACGGCCTGGTTTCCATTTCGGTGACGGACCAGGGCGAGGGACTCAGCCCCGAGGACCAGGAACGGGTCTTCGAGCGTTTTTACCGGGTGGACTCGGCCCGTTCCCGCCACACCGGCGGCACGGGCCTCGGGCTAAGCATCGTGAAGCACGTTGCCTCCAACCACGGCGGGGAAGTGACCCTGTGGTCCCAGCCGGGCCAGGGTTCCACCTTCACGCTCCGGCTTCCGGAAATGGAAGGGCAGGAGGGCGAGGACGACGTCCTGCCCGCAGCAGCCCCGGGACTGGCCGGTCATGGAAACCGGGAGCCAACCGTCACCCAAGTACCCCGCGCCGCAGGCGCAAAAGAACGAGGAGCTAACGCTTGAGCAGGATTTTGATTGTGGAGGACGAGGAATCGTTCAGCGATCCCTTGTCCTATTTGCTGGGCAAGGAAGGGTTCGAGGTGGAGGTCGTGGACAACGGCCTGGACGCCATCACCGAATTCGACCGGAACGGAGCGGACCTGGTACTGCTGGACCTCCAGCTTCCCGGGCTCTCCGGCACCGAGGTGTGCCGCCAGCTGCGCCAGCGCTCCAGCGTCCCGGTGATCATGCTGACAGCCAAGGACTCAGAGATCGACAAGGTGGTGGGGCTTGAACTCGGGGCCGACGACTACGTCACCAAGCCCTACTCCTCCAGGGAACTGGTGGCCAGGGTCAGGGCCGTCCTGCGCCGCCAGGGTGAGCCCGAGGAACTGATTTCCGCCACTGTCCAGGCCGGCCCCGTCCGCATGGACATCGAACGCCACGTGGTCAGCGTGGGCGGGGAACAGGTGTTGCTTCCCCTGAAGGAGTTCGAACTCCTGGAGATGCTCCTGCGCAATTCGGGCCGGGTGCTGACCCGCGGCCAGCTCATTGACCGCGTGTGGGGCTCGGACTACGTAGGCGACACCAAAACGCTCGATGTCCACGTCAAGCGCCTGCGCGGGAAAATCGAACCCGATCCTTCGGCGCCGCGGTTCCTGGTGACCGTGCGCGGCCTCGGTTACAAGTTCGAGCCGTAAGTACGGGCAACAGGTTGGAGCCGCAGGACTGCCGGCTCCGGACCGGAACCATTTAGGAGCACAAAAAGGGAGGAGCCCGCGGGCCCCTCCCTTTTGTTTGCGTTGTGTGTGCGCCCTAGTGGCCGCTTCCGCCGCCGAGTTCGGAGGCCGTTGGCGTGGCGGACGGGCTCGGCGAAGGAGTGCTGCCTGCCGGCAGGTATTCCTTGTACTCGGGCAGGGTTGCGTCCAGCACCGGAACCTGCACGGTGTTGCTCACGTTGGTGCCGTTTTCGCTGATCTTGACGTCCACCAGGGAGCCCGGGATTCCGCCCGTGGTGCTCAGGACCACTTCGTCCGTGGTGTTGTTCAGCAGGGTGGAGGAATTGGCCTTGACCGGAACTTCCGTCTGCGAGCCTTCAGCGCCGTTGAGTGTCAGCGTCACATCCTCCGAGGACGAGTTGTAGACGGCGCCGATGACGCGGCCCGGCTGGTCCTCCCCATTGGAGATGATGAGGATGTTGCGCAGCTGGAGCGGGCCGAGGTCGGTGATGATGCCGTCCGACGACTGGTACTGAACGCTGGTCTGCTGGGAATTGGTGTACCCGCAGCCCGAGGCCAGCAGTCCGATGCCAAGGGCGCCTGCCGTGAGGGCCAGTTTGGCGCGGCGGGCCCGGTTCGTCGCAGTGAAACGCACGTCACGTACTCCTCGAAAGTTCTGGAAGATTATTCACGCATAGCCTATCCGCAAACCCTGCTAAACGCGGATTCGGCATTGTCATATCGCCTTGGCAGCACCCACAGCATGCACTATTATCCGTGTTCGTCAAGGGGGTGAAGGGGGTTGTTTATGCCCGTTTTCCGCGTATTTACGCGGTTCCCGGCCCTCTTCCCGGCCGGTCATATGCCTGAATCGTGATAAACTGGTCAGCGGGAAAGGGGAAATGTCCACATGGTATTTGAGGTCGGCGAGACAGTAGTTTACCCTCACCACGGTGCTGCGAAGATTGAAGAAATCAAGATGCGCACCATCAAGGGCGAAGAGAAGATGTATCTCAAGCTCAAGGTGGCCCAGGGTGATCTGACCATTGAAGTTCCAGCAGAGAACGTTGATCTTGTTGGGGTTCGGGACGTAGTGGGCAAGGAAGGCTTGGAGCACGTGTTCGATGTGCTTCGTGCCGAGTTCACCGAAGAACCCACCAACTGGTCACGCAGGTACAAGGCAAATCTGGAGAAGCTTGCTTCCGGTGACGTCATCAAGGTTGCAGAGGTCGTCCGCGACCTGTGGCGCCGCGATCACGACCGGGGCCTTTCCGCAGGCGAGAAGCGAATGCTGGCCAAAGCCCGGCAGATTCTGATTTCAGAACTGGCGCTGGCTGAAAAGACCGACGAGGAGAAGGCTGCAAGCGTTCTCGACGAGGTCCTGGCTTCCTAAGAATTGAACCCCGGTGGCACCCAAGTGCCGCCGGGGCTTCTTTTTGCCCGGATTCAGGTCCGGGCGGGGCCGGCAACGGGGACGTAGGCTAGTCCGCATGAGTGAAACTTCCACGCGCCCTGTCACCGCGGTGATCCTGGTGGCCGCCGGCTCCGGGCAGCGGCTGGGCTACGGCATGCCCAAGGCGGCGGTGCCGCTCGGCGGCGAACCCATCCTGATGCACGCCCTGCGGGGCATTGTTGCGTCCGGGGTCAGCAGCCAGGTGTGCATAGCGCTGCCAGCCGCTGACACTGCCCTGCGGCAGCTGTGCGAGGACTTCCGGGAGGAATTGGCCGACGGCGGCCCCCTCCTTTCCATCGTCGCCGGCGGTGCCACCCGGGCTGAGTCCGTCCGTGCCGGCATAGCTGCGCTTATGGAGGGCATTGACGCCGTGCTGGTACACGACGCAGCGCGGGCCCTGACGCCCGAATCGGTTTTTCACCGGGTGGTGGACGCACTGGCGGCGGGCGCCTCGGCAGTAATTCCTGCCGTCGCCGTCGTGGACACTGTCAAAACGGTGGCCGCGACTACGGGGGAGGACAGCGTCTTTGCACCGGAGGTTGTCACCGGGACCGCACCGCGCGAGGACCTGCGCGCTGTCCAGACGCCCCAGGGCTTCCGGCTGGGGACCCTCCTGAACGCACATGAGAAGGCCCGGGACCTGGACGAGCACCAGTCCGCCGCCGTTACCGATGACGCCATGCTCGTGGAACTGTTGGGTACCCCGGTCCATGCCGTACGGGGCTCCAGCCAGTCCCTAAAGATCACCACTCCGCTGGATCTGATCCTCGCCGAGGGGCTTCTCGAAGGGCCGCTGGGCGCCCGCTGGGTGGAGGGCTGACCATGCCTGACCCCATCGTTGTCCTGCCCCGCACCGGCATCGGCATTGACGTCCATGCCTACGCACCGGAAGATGCGCCGCGGCAGTTGTGGCTCGGGGGGCTCCTCTGGGAGGGTGAACGCGGCCTCGCCGGGCACTCTGACGGCGACCCCGTTGCCCACGCGGCTGCCGACGCGCTCTTTTCGGCCGCCGGTATCGGTGACCTTGGTACCCATTTCGGAACCAGCCGGCCCGAGTTCGCCGGTGCCTCCGGAGTCACCCTGCTCACCGAGGCGGCACGGATCGTCAGGGCAGCAGGCTTCGAGATCGGCAACGTCGCCGTCCAGTTCGTTGCCAACAAGCCCAAGTTCGGTCCCCGGCGGGAAGAATCGCAAAGGGTGCTTAGCGAAGCCGCCGGCGCACCCATCAGCGTTACGGCAACCACCAGCGACGGCCTGGGCTTCCCCGGCCGTGGAGAAGGTATCTCTGCGGTGGCCACAGCGCTGGTGTATCCGAGACCCTCCGGCGCCATCGGCTAATCTGGAGCGGTGACCCTGCGCTTCTATGACACCGCCTCCGCCGAAGTCCGGAACTTCGTCCCCCTCGTTGAGGGCAAGGCCAGCCTCTACTACTGCGGCGCCACCGTGCAGGGCATGCCCCACGTGGGCCATATCCGTTCAGCCATTGCTTTTGACCAGCTCACCCGCTGGTTGACCTACCGGGGGCTCCGGGTCACGGTGGTCAGGAATGTCACCGACATCGATGACAAGATCCTCGCCAAATCCGAAGCTTCATTCGCGGCAGGGTTTACACCGGAGGCCGGCGAGGTGCCCCAGGAAGAGTGGTGGGCCCTCGCGTACCGCTACGAGCAGGAATTCCTGAAGGCATACGACACGCTTGGCGTCTCGCGGCCAACCTACGAGCCGCGCGCCACCGGCCACATCCCGGAGATGCATCTTCTCATCCAGCAATTGATCGACCGCGGGCACGCCTACCCCGCGCTGGACGAGTCCGGTGACGTGTACTTTGACGTCCGTTCCTGGAGCAAATACGGCGCGCTCACCAGGCAGAACATCGACGACATGCAGGCGGCCCCCGATGCTGATCCGCGGGGCAAGAGGGACCCCCGCGACTTTGCGCTGTGGAAGGGATCCAAGGACGGCGAGCCGGCCACCGCGAGCTGGGCTTCCCCCTGGGGCGCCGGCCGCCCGGGCTGGCACCTGGAATGCTCGGCGATGGTCACCAAATACCTCGGCACCGAGTTCGACATCCATGGCGGCGGGCTGGACCTGAGGTTCCCGCACCATGAAAACGAGCTGGCCCAGTCCCAGGCCGCCGGCCACGCGTTCGCCAACTTTTGGATGCACAACGGCATGGTCACCTACCAGGGCGAAAAGATGTCCAAATCGATCGGGAACACCATCAGCCCGGCCGAGATGCTGGAACTGGCGTCGCCCCGGGTTGTCCGCTACTACCTCGGCCAGGCACATTACCGCTCCGTCCTGGACTACCGTCCCACGTCGCTCACGGAGGCTGCCGCCGCCGTCGAACGTATTGACAGTTTCCTGGCAAAGGCCTCCGCCCGCTTCGGTGAAGCCTCAGGCGATGCTTCTGGTGACTTCGGCTCATCCGCCGTTGCTGTCCGCACCTTTTCGGAGGCCCTGGACGACGACCTTAACGTGCCGCGTGCCCTGGCGGCCCTCCACGAGACGGTCCGCGCCGGGAACACCGCCCTCGCCGAAGGTGAGGACGACGCCGCCCGCCAGGCGCTGTCCGCCGTGGCAACGATGACGGAGGTGCTCGGGCTCAACGCCGTCGCGGGAACCGATGCCGTCAGCAGCAAGGAAGCAACAGCGTTGGAGGTGCTGGTCCAGGCGCAGCTGGAAGCGCGGGCCGCGGCGCGGGCCGAAAAAGACTGGACCGCCTCGGATGCGATTCGGGACACACTGGCCGCAGCCGGCGTTGTCGTGGAGGATGCCCCGGACGGTGCGAGCTGGAGCCTGAAGCGGGACTGAGCCGGCAGTTTCCGCGCAGGCAATTCCAGCGGGTCGGGCGATTTTACTTGGTTCAGTAGACTGGTAGGCAGAGTCAGTCAGCACAATCAAGGGTGGAACATCATGGCCAACAATGGTCGCCGATCGGTTAAAGCGAAGAAGGGCCCAACCATCGGAACCGGTGGCCATGGCCGCAAGGCCCTCGAAGGCAAGGGCCCCACGCCCAAGGCGGAGGACCGTCCGTACCATAAAGCCCACAAGTCCAAGCAGCTCGCGGAGCGCTCAGCCGCCAAGCGCAGCACAGGCGCGCGCAGCGCCGGCGCAGCAAAGTCCGGACCTAAGGGACGGGCTACGGAGGAAGTAGTTACGGGCCGGAACTCCGTAGTTGAAGCGCTGCGGGCCGGCATTCCCGCCAAGGCCCTGCACATCGCCATCCGCATCGAGATGGATGACCGGGTCAAGGAATCCCTGAAGCTCGCCGCCGAACGCGGCATTCCGCTGCTGGAGACCGGCAAACCGGAACTGGACCGGATGACGGACGACGCCGTGCACCAGGGCCTGGTCCTGCAGATCCCGCCGTACGACTACCAGGACGCCTACGAGCTCGCCGAAGAAACGGTGGAGAAATGGAAGAAGGGGCACGTCGCCAACGCGCCGCTCTTCGTGGCGCTGGACGGCATCACCGATCCCCGAAACCTGGGTGCCATCATCCGCTCCGTGTCCGCCTTCAGTGGCCATGGCGTGATCGTCCCCGAACGCCGCTCTGTGGGCGTCACCGCCTCAGCATGGAAAACCAGCGCCGGGGCAGCGGTCCGGGTCCCTGTGGCACGCGCGTCCAACCTCAACAGTGCTTTGAAGCAGTTCAAGAACATGGGCATCTTTGTCCTGGGCCTTGACGGAGACGGCGATGTGTCCCTTCCCGACCTCACCCTCGCCACCGAGCCGGTGTGCATCGTGGTGGGCTCGGAAGGCAAAGGCCTCAGCCGCCTCGTCCGGGAAAACTGCGACCAGATCGTTTCGATTCCCATCGACTCGGCCATGGAATCCCTCAACGCCTCCATGGCAGTGGGCATCTCGCTGTACGAGATATCACGCCAGCGCAAGGCAAAGTAACCGCGTCACAACAACAAAGTTTGTTTCCAGGCCTGCCTGTGCGCGAATGTGACGCACAGGCAGGCGATGTGCCCTCGGCGGCTAAGATTTAGGGGATGGTCATGCCGCTCTTCGACACTGCTTCCACCACGGATGCCTCAACGGCCTCTCCACTTGGTGTGACTGTTCCGCGCCCGGATGCGGCGGCTCCAGCCGGTGCTGGTCCCCGTCCGGGCGCACGGGCCAATGTGGCCTGCTACGCCCCGGGCGTGCGGAGCCTGGAGATCGTCTACAAAGCACCAGGCCGGGACTGGCGCGTGCAGGCGCTGCCAAACCTGAACCACGGCGTCCACCACGGGATTGTGGACAACCTGCCCTACGGCTCGCGGTACGGCTTCCGGCCGGCGCTACCGGAGCAGTCCCTGCCGCTTGCCGTGCCTGCGCAGAACGTTGATGGCGACGGCGGCCAGCCGCTGCTCCTGGATCCGTACGGCCGGGCAGTGGACCAGAGCGACGGATTCCTGAGCAGCGTCCGGGTAGCCGGCGACTACAACTGGGGATCAGATACGCGGCTTCGCCTGGAATGGCGCGACACCATCATCTACGAGGCCCACGTCCGGGGGCAAAGCATGCTTCACCCGGACCTGCCCCGGGAACTTCGCGGCACCTACGCCGGCATGGCACACCCGGCCGTTATCGAACACTTCAAGAGCCTGGGCATTACGGCGGTTCAGCTGTTGCCCGTGCACTTCCACCTTGACGAACCTCACCTGCAGGACCTGGGCCTGACCAACTACTGGGGGTACAACACCGCGGCCTTTTTCGCCCCGCATCCCGGCTATGCCACCAGAGCGGCACAGGAAGCGGGCCCGCAGGCGGTCCAGGATGAGTTCAAGGGAATGGTCAAAGCGCTCCACGCCGCTGGTTTGGAAGTCATCCTCGACGTCGTTTACAACCACACTGCAGAAGGCGGGCCGGACGGGCAAACCCTGAGCTTCCGCGGGCTGGGGGAGGACAAGTACTACCGGACCGACGGGCACGGCAAGTACGCGGACACCACCGGCTGCGGTAACAGCCTGAACTTTGCCGAGCCCCAGGTGGTCCAGCTGGTGCTCGATTCCCTTCGCTACTGGGTAGACGAGTTCCACATTGACGGCTTCCGCTTTGACCTCGCCGTGACCCTCTGCCGCAACGATGCCAATGAGTTTGACCCCGGGCACCCGTTTTTGGTTGCCGTTGCTGCGGACCCCGTCCTCTCCGACGTAAAGCTGATTGCCGAACCCTGGGACATCGGTTACGGCGGCTGGCAGACCGGGCGTTTCCCGTCCGGCTGGGCAGACTGGAACGACCACTTCCGTGACGCCGTGCGCACCTTCTGGCTGGCCGACCGCGCTTCCCTTGAATCCGGCGGGCAGGGCGGCACGGTGGCCAAGCTCGCAGACGTAGTGTCCGGTTCCGCAGCCCTGTTTGCCGGGTCCGGCCGCTCCAGGCTGGCATCCGTCAACTACATCACGGCCCATGACGGCTTTACCCTCAACGACCTCGTCTCCTACGACCGCAAGCACAACGAAGCCAACGGTGAGCAGAACCGGGACGGCCACGGCGACAACCGCAGCTACAACCACGGCTTCGAGGGCCCCACCGAGGACGGCAAGATCCTGGCCAGGCGCGCCCAGTCCCGCCGCAACCTGATGGCCTCGTTGTTGATTTCCCTGGGCGTCCCAATGATTACCGCCGGAGACGAGCTGGCCCGGACCCAGCAGGGTAACAACAACGCCTATTGCCAGGACAACGCCATCGCCTGGCTGGACTGGACCAGGACCCCGGAGTCCTCCGAGATGCTTCGGAGCACCAAACGGTACATCCGCCTTCGCAAGGAGTTCCTCGCCGCGCAGCCGCGCGATTTCCCGGTCCGCGATGAGCAGTCCTACCTGTACTGGTTCGACCACGCCGGGCAGCCCATGTCCATGGAACGCTGGAACGATCCGCAGCACCGCGTGATCCAACTCCTGCTCGGCTCGGACGACGGGACACTGGCCGGCCTGGTGGTGGTGAACGGCAGCACTTCCGACGTTCAGATCACGCTGCCCCGGACCGTCACCGATGGTGCTCTGCACACGAAGTTCGAGCTGCGGCTGACCACCACACCGCAGCACGAGCTCCGCCAGGGCAGCCGGGTGCTATCGGGGGAGCGGGACCTCGTGGAGGCGAACTCCATCAACATCTACCGCACCTGATGCACCGGGGAACAACATAATGCGCCACCGCAAAATTCTGCCCTTGCTGCTGACTGCGCTCGTGGTACTGGGACTGATCGCGTTCGGCGGCACCGGTATCCTGGGCCAACTGGCGGAAAGTACGACGACGGAGGCCGGGGCCAGTGCCACGCCCCGCCCGGGTGCCGCAACAGGCCCCCCTGCAGCCGGTTCCCCTGCTGCCGCCCCGGGGAAAGCAGCTGCCACCCCCGGAGCGCAGGCGCCGGAAAACCCGTCAGGGCTGCCGGAAGTGCGGGAGTCGGCCTTGCCCGGTGAAGCCCGTCGGACCCTCAACCTCATCCGCGCCGGTGGACCGTACCGATACAGCCAGGACGACCAGACCTTCGGGAACTTCGAACGGATCCTGCCGCGGCGGGACAGGGGCTACTACCGGGAATATACGGTGCCCACACCGGGAGAATCAGACCGGGGAGCGCGGCGCATCGTTGCGGGCGACGGCGGCGAGAAATACTACACCGATGACCACTACGAGACGTTCCGATTCATAGCAGAAGGCAGCTAGTCAATAATGAAGATCTACTCCGGCGACACCTGGACCCTGGAAGAACTGCAGGAACAGGTGGCCGACGCCGGCCGCCGTAGCCTGGTGGTTCCCGCAGCCGACAGCAAGAGGGCCGTCCTTGAAACCTTTGGCGAGGTCCTAAGCTTTCCCGAACACTACGCCGTCAACCTTGACGCCCTGAACGATTCCCTGCATGACTTCGCGGACAGCATCACGGACAACGGCAACGCGCCGGTCACCGTGCTCTGGCAAGTGGCCGCGCCTTTTCGGGCCGACAGGTCCTTCGGCGTCATCTGCGAGATCCTGCAGGACGCTGAGCGCTACGCCGGGAAAGACCTCTCCGTCACAGCCGTCCTGCTCTGACAAGCGGCGCTGCCCCTAGGACCGTTCTTCCTGGCCGGTGTAAGTTTCCAGCAGGTCCAGGGCCCGGCCGCTGCCTTCCTCCTCTCCGAGGGCCTTGCGCATGCTTTCCGCTTTCTCACGGCCTCCCGGGAAGGGCGGCAGGAGGGGAACCTCCGGGTCGGTCAGCACTTCGATGACCACCGGGCGGTCAGCGGCCAGCGCCCGCTCCCAGGCATCGCCAAGAAGCTCCGGATCGTCCACCCGTATGCCGGTCAATCCCAGCAGGTCGGCGTAGCCCGCGAACGGAAAGTCCGGAAGTTCCTGGCTGTCCCGGAACCGCGGCTCGCCCTCGGACTCCCGCTGCTCCCACGTCACTTCGGCGAGCTCCCGGTTGTTGAAGACGCAGACGACGAACCGCGGGTCCTCCCACTGCCGCCACCGGTGCGCCACCGTCACCAGCTCGGCGATTCCGGCCATCTGCATGGCGCCGTCCCCGGACAACGCCACCAGCGGCCGGTCGGGGCGGGCAAGCTTGGCAGCAATACCATAGGGGATGGAGCAGCCCATGCTGGCCAGCGTCCCTGACAGGTGGGCCGGTACCCCCTGCGGAAGTACCAGCTGGCGGGCATACCAGTAAACGCAGCTGCCAACGTCGATGCTCAACTGGGCGTCAGCCGGCAGCCTGCCGTTGAGCTCCCGCACCACCCTTTCCGGGTTGACCGGGTTGGCTGTTACCGCGGCGCGTTCTTCGGCAAGGGCACGCCAGCGCGTGACTTCCTTCTCGACGTCCTCCCGCCACTGCCCGCGCTGCCGCTGGTTGAGCCGCGAACCAAGGGCCCGGAGGGCGCTTGCCGCGTCCCCTGCCAGTCCCACCTCCACGGGGTACCGGTTGCCGATCTTCCGCTCGTCGATATCGATCTGGACAGCCCGGGCGGCTCCGGGTGGTGGATAGAACTCGGTCCAGGGATCATTCGAGCCGACGATCAGCAGCGCGTCGCAGTTGCCCAACAGGTGCGCGCTGGCGGTGGTGCCCAGATGTCCCATGGTTCCCACGGCGAAGGGCAAGGTTTCGTCCACGTAGGGCTTGCCGAGGAGGCTCGTGGCAATGCCCGCCCCCAGCTGTTCCGCGACGGCCACCACTTCCTGGCCGGCATGTCTGGCGCCCTGGCCAACCAGCAGCGCCACCCGTTGAGCGTTGTTGAGGATGGCAGCAGCAGCGTCCAGGTCTTCCCCGCGCGGTGTTTTGGCGGAGGTGCTCCAGGACGGCGCGGTGACCACCACGCCATGTTCCTGTTTCAGTTCGGGCGCGGGCGCGGACTGGATGTCATGCGGCAGGATCACCACGCATGGCGAGGACGTCGCCTTTGCCGTGCGGAAGGCGCGGTCCAGGACCATGGGAAGCTGCTCGGGGGCGTTGACCTGCTGCACGAACTGGGCTGCGACGTCCTTGAAAAGGCCGGTCAGTTCAATTTCCTGCATGTAGGCCGAGCCCAGCACCGTCCTGCTCTGTTGCCCCACAATGGCTACTACAGGCACGCCGTCGAGTTTGGCGTCGTAAAGACCGTTGAGGAGGTGGACGGCGCCCGGACCCTGGGTGGACGTCACCACGCCCACGCCGCCGGTGTACTTGGCATGCCCCACCGCCATAAAGGCGGCGTTTTCCTCGTGCCGGGCCTGTACGAATTCGACCCGGCCCCCGGCACGGCGCAGGGCCCCCATGAAACCGTTGATCCCGTCCCCGCTGTACCCGAACACGCGGTTGACGCCCCAGGTCGTGAGCCGCTCCACGATCAGGTCTGCCACTGTACGGTCGTTCACGGAATCCTCCTGCAGTGGTTAGGGGCCCTGCCTGTTATGCGTTAACGATCAGGCCCAGCTCGGCCTTGGACGCCAGCGCATCGTGCCGCGGCAGCACCCGGACGGTGTAGCCGAAGGATCCCGAGCGGTCGATCATCAGGGAACCGCTGAAGAGGTGGCGGCCGCTGCCCAGGTCTTCCTGGACCTTCAGCTCCACCACGGTGATGTCCGTGAGTGTGTCGCTTTCCTCGGCCCTGCCGTACGCGACTTCCACGCTGACATCTTCCGGGGTGAGGCTGTTCAGTGCCACGTAGGCATTGACCTGGAGCGTGTCACCGATCTGCGGATCCTCGGCGACCCCCACCGAGTCCACGTGCTCCACGTGCACCTGCGGCCAGGCGGCACGGACCTTGGCGGTCCAGGCTGCCAGACTGCGGGCCTGGGAGTAGGAGTTGGCACCGGCAGCCCGGCCCGCTTCCGCGGCGGGGCGGTAGAGGATGTTCACGTAGTCACGCAGCATCCGCTCGGCCGAAACTGCCGGGCCGAGGTGTGAAAGCGTGTGCTTGATCATCGACACCCAGTGCGTTGGCACCTTCTCGGTGCCCGAGGTGGACGGCCCGGCTGCTCCGGCTCCTTCCGAAACTGTGCTGCCGTAGAACCGCGGGGCAACCTGTGTCTCAAGGAGCTCGTAGAGCGCGGCGGCCTCGATATCGTCGCGTTCCTCGGGGGACGCGTCGTTATTGGCCGTCGGAATTGCCCAGCCGTTCTCGCCGTCGTACATCTCATCCCACCAGCCGTCCAGGACGGACAGGTTCAGCGAACCGTTCAGCGCGGCCTTCATGCCGGACGTCCCGCAGGCCTCAAGCGGCCGGAGCGGATTGTTCAGCCACACATCGCAGCCCGGGAACAGCGTCCGGGCCATCGCGATGTCGTAGTTGGGCAGGAAGACAATGCGGTGGCGGACCTCCGGGTCATCGGTGAAGCGCACCAGGTCCTGGATCATCTTCTTCCCGGCGTCGTCCGCGGGGTGGGACTTGCCGGCGATCACCAGCTGGATCGGGTGCTCCTTGTGCAGGAGCAGTGCCTTGAGCCGGTCCGGCTCGCGCAGCATCAGGGTGAGGCGCTTGTAGGTGGGCACGCGGCGGGCGAACCCGATGGTCAGAACGTCCGGGTCCAACACCCTGTCCGTCCAGCGCAGCTCGGCGTCGGCCGCGCCGCGCTTCTTCCACGCAGCCCGAAGCCTGCGGCGGACATCGTCAACCAGGGCGCTCCGCATTTGCCGGCGCAGCTCCCACACGTCGGCGTCGCTGACGTTGTAGGCGAGGTCCCAGCGACCCAGCGCTTCAGCCTCGCTGCCGAACTGGTCACGGGCCAGCTTGGAGATGCGGCTGTCCACCCACGTGGGCACGTGCACACCGTTGGTCACCGAGGTGATGGGCACTTCGGAGTGGTCGAAGCCCGGCCACAGCGCGGAGAACATCCCACGGGACACTTCGCCATGGAGCTTGGCCACGCCGTTGGCCCGCTGCGCCAGCCGCAGGCCCATCACGGCCATGTTGAAGACGGACGGGTTGCCGTCTGCGTAATTCTCGCGGCCCAGCTCCAGGATCCGGTCCACGGGCACAGCCGGAGCGAGCCCCGCCTGGAAGAAGTGGTGGATCTGGGAAATTTCAAACCTGTCGATGCCGGCAGGCACCGGTGTATGCGTGGTGAAAACGGTGGAGGCACGGCCTGCGGCCAAAGCCTCATCAAACGTCAGCGCCTCGTCACCGGACATCAGTTCCTGGATGCGCTCAATGCCCAGGAAGCCGGCGTGGCCTTCGTTGGTGTGGAACACCTCGGGGGCGCCGGTCCCGGTGAGCTTCTGGAAGGCGCGCAGCGCCTTGACCCCGCCCATGCCGAGCAGCAGTTCCTGCTGCAGGCGGTGGTCTCCGCCGCCGCCGTAAAGGCGGTCAGTAATGCTGCGGGCGGCTTCGTCGTTGCCCGGGACGTTCGAGTCCAGGAGCAGCAGAGGGACGCGTCCGACGTCCGCGCGCCAGATGTGTGCCAGCAGCCGGCGGTGGTTGGGCAGCGGCAGGGAGATCTGCAGCGGCCGGCCATTGCCGTCGCGGGAAGGCTCACGGAGCAAAGTGAGCGGCAGGCCGTCCGGGTCCAGGACAGGATAGGTTTCCTGCTGCCAGGCGTCCCTGGACAGCGACTGCTTGAAGTACCCGGCCTGGTAGAGCAGGCCCACGCCGATCAGGGGCACGCCCAGGTCCGAGGCCGCCTTGAGGTGGTCACCGGCCAGGATGCCCAGGCCGCCGGAGTACTGGGGGAGGACTTCGGTGATACCGAATTCGGGGGAGAAGTAGGCAATGGACGCCGGCGCATCCGGGCCCAGGCTTTGGTACCAGCGGGGCTCCTCGAGGTACCGGTCAAGGTCCTCCTCGGCGGCGCGGACGCGTTCCACTACGGACTGGTCTGCCGCCAGCTGCTGGAACTCTTCCCGGCTCACCAGGCCAAGGAAACCCACCGGGTCCTCGCCGCTCTCCACCCAAAGCCGGGGGTTCAAACCGGCAAAAAGCTCCCGCGTGGGCCGGTGCCAGGACCAGCGCAAATTACTCGCCAGCCGGGCGAGCGGCCTGATCGGTTCGGGGAGGACTGTACGGACCGTAAATCTGCGGATTGCCTTCACCTGCGTCACACTAACCGACAACATGGGCAGCCGGAACCAGCATCGGGTTTCTTTTGGGTAAATGACAGTTGGCAGGGAGGAAATGACACGGGCCGCAATGAAAATAGTGCGCAGGCTTAGCATTCCGGGTCATTTCTCGCTAACGTCGAGCCTGTGACGACTAACTCAGAAACCATTGCCGCATCGAAGAAAAAGCCGCTGGGCGCCATCACGGACGGCCTCCGGTTTGGACGTTTCCCCATCACGGCCGTGCAGCCGGTGGTGGAGGGTGGAAAGTTTCCAGCCAAGGCGCTGCCTGGCGAGGGGATCGTAGTGGGTGCCACCGCGTTCCGGGAAGGGCATGACCAGTTGGGGGTTAGTGCCGTGCTCCTGGATCCGGCGGGCCAGGAACGCCAGCGCGTCAGGCTCGCACCGCCGCGCGGGGTCCGCGGCATGGGCACGGACCGCTGGGAAGGCGTCCTCACGCCGTCGGACACCGGCAACTGGTCCTTCGTCATCGAAGCCTGGCACGACCGCTACGGCACGTGGCACCACAACGCGGAAGTAAAGGTGGAAGCGGGCATCGACGTCGAGCTGATGCTCGCCGAGGGTGCCGTGTTGCTGAATGAAGCAGCCGACGACGACTCCCGCAGCGAGGCGGACCGGGCCGCCCTGCGCGGTGCCGCCAACACGCTGGCGGACTCCTCCCTCACCGCGGAAGAGCGCCTCGCCGCCGGTTTCAGCCAGGAAGTGGCCGGCATCGTGGCGCGCCAGCCAATCCGCGAACTGGTGACAGTCTCCCAGCAGTACCCGCTGCTGGTTGAGCGGGACCGGGCCGGCCGCGGCGCCTGGTACGAGTTCTTCCCGCGTTCCGAAGGTGCAGTCCGTGACCACAACACGGGCGCCTGGACCTCCGGAAACTTCCGCACGGCGGCGCAACGCCTCGATGCCGTTGCCGCGATGGGCTTTGACGTCATTTACATGCCGCCCATCCACCCGATCGGTGTCCAGCACCGCAAGGGACCCAACAACACGCTGATTGCAGGGCCCAACGATCCCGGTTCGCCCTGGGCAATCGGCGCCAAGGAGGGCGGCCACGACGCCATCCATCCTGACCTTGGCACCTTTGATGACTTTGACGCCTTCGTGGCAAGGGCCAACGAACTCGGCCTGGAAGTAGCTCTGGACCTGGCCCTGCAGGCTGCCCCGGACCACCCCTGGGTCCAGTCCAATCCAGAGTGGTTCACCACCAGGGTTGACGGCAGTATTGCCTATGCGGAAAACCCGCCGAAGAAGTACCAGGACATTTATCCGCTGAATTTCGATAATGACCCCGAGGGCCTCTCAAACGAAATTCTCCGTATTGTCCTGCTCTGGGTCAGCCACGGCGTGAAGATTTTCCGCGTGGATAACCCGCACACCAAGCCCGTGTGGTTCTGGGAATGGCTCATCGCGCAGGTTAATAAGGAAGTTGCCGGCGTCGTTTTCCTCGCCGAGGCCTTCACGCGCCCTGCCATGATGCACGCGCTGGGCCGCGCGGGCTTCCAGCAGTCCTACACCTACTTCACCTGGCGGAACACCAAGAAGGAAATCGAGCAGTACTTCCACGAGGTCAGCCATGAGTCCCCGGCCTTCTTCCGGCCCAACTTCTTTGTGAATACCCCGGACATCCTCACGGAATACCTGCAGTTCGGCGGTCCGGCCGCGTTCAAGATCCGGGCAGTCCTGGCCTCCACGGCAAGCCCGCTGTGGGGCGTCTACGCCGGCTATGAGCTGTACGAGCATGTTGCCCGCCCCGGTGCCGAGGAATACATCGACAACGAGAAGTTCGAATACAAGGCGCGGGACTGGGACGCAGCAGCACAGTCCGGGCGGACACTTGCCCCCTACATCACCCGGTTGAACGAACTGCGGCACACACACCCGGCGCTGCAGGACCTGCAGAACCTGACTGTGCACCACAGCACTGACGATTCCACCGTGGTGTACTCCAAGCACAAGACCCTCGCCGATGGTTCCAAGGACACCATCATCGTGGTGGTCAACGTGGATCCGCACGTCACCAAGGAATGCAGCGTCGCTCTGGACCTGGCCGCCCTTGAACTGGACCCCCAGGACCTCACTGGGAACGGCGGCTTCCACGTGGATGACCTCATCTCCGGTGAAAGCTGGGAGTGGGGCGAGTTCAACTACGTCCGCCTCGATCCGCACGTTGAGCCCGCACACATCCTCAGCGTGAGGAGAACGCATCAGTGAGTTTTAACCCGCAAAGTTCGGGCCAGCATTTCACGCCGAAGAGCACCTTCGAACTGAATGCGCCGGGCCTGCAGCACGATCCGCTGTGGTACCGGAAGGCCGTGTTCTACGAGGTCCTCGTCAGAGCTTTTGCGGACGCCAACGGTGACGGCTCGGGAGATTTCTCGGGCCTCATCGACAGGCTTGACTACCTGCAGTGGCTGGGCGTGGACTGCCTCTGGCTGCCGCCGTTCTTCCAGTCCCCGCTGCGCGACGGCGGCTACGACATCTCGGACTACAACTCAGTCCTGGACGAGTTCGGCACCATAACCGACTTCAAGCGGCTGGTTGCCGAGGCCCATGCCAGGGGGGTCCGGGTCATCATCGACCTTCCCCTGAACCACACCTCGGACCAGCACCCCTGGTTCCAGGAATCGAGGAAGGATCCGGACGGGCCCTTCGGCGACTTTTACGTGTGGAGCGACACTGACGAGAAGTACCAGGATGCCCGCATCATTTTCGTGGACACCGAGGAATCGAACTGGACCTTCGACCCCATCCGCCGGCAGTTCTTCTGGCACCGGTTCTTCAGCCACCAGCCCGACCTGAATTTTGAGAACCCCAAGGTTATCGACGCCCTCTTCGACGTGGTGCGGTTCTGGCTGGACCAGGGCATTGACGGGTTCCGCGCCGATGCCATTCCCTACCTCTTCGAGGAGGAGGGAACCAACTGCGAGAACCTGCCCGCCACCCATGACTTCCTCCGGAAGCTCCGCGCCATGGTGGATGAAAGCTACCCCGGCCGCGTAATCATTGCCGAGGCCAATCAGCCGCCCAACGAGGTGGTGGAGTACTTCGGGACGGATGAGGAACCGGAATGCCACATGGCCTTCCACTTCCCGATCATGCCCCGGCTTTACTACGCGCTCCGGGACCAAAAGGCCGCGCCCATCATCGAGACGATGCAGGACACGCCTGACATTCCCGACGGCGCCCAGTGGGGTACGTTCCTGCGGAACCACGACGAGCTCACCCTTGAGATGGTGACCGCCGATGAGCGGGCGGCGATGTTGGGATGGTACGCACCGGACCCCCGGATGCGGGCCAACATCGGTATCCGCCGGCGGCTCGCGCCCCTGCTGGACAACTCCCGCGCCGAGATCGAACTGATCAATGCCCTGCTGCTGTCGCTTCCGGGCAGCCCGTTCCTGTACTACGGGGACGAGATCGGCATGGGGGACAACATCTGGCTGGAAGACCGCGACGCTGTCCGGACCCCCATGCAGTGGAACCCCGACCGGAACGCGGGCTTTTCAAACGCGGACCCGGGCAAGCTCTACCTGCCGGTCATCCAGTCGCTGGTTTACAACTACAACATGGCAAACGTTGAGGCCGAGGCCGCCCACTCGGGGTCCCTCCTGCGCTGGACACGGCAGATCCTCACCGTCCGCAAGAACCACCCCGCCTTCGGCCTCGGTGCCTTCAAGCATGTTGAGGCCGACCACGACGCCGTGCTGGCTTACCTCCGGGAGCTGCCCGGAGGTAACTCCGCCGGTGTGGACGGCGAATCCATCCTGTGTGCCTTCAACCTCTCGCAGCATCCAGTGGCCGCCAGGCTTCGCATCCCCGATTACGGCGGGCGCGGTCTTCGTGACGTGTTTGGCGGCCAGCCGTTTCCCGGCATCAACGAGGACGGGACGCTGACGCTGACCCTAGGCAGCCACGATTTCTTCTGGCTGAGGATCCGGTCGGCAGCGTCCAATCCTTCGTCCCCCTATACGCAGGCAATGCCGATCCTCTCGATTGAGAACTGACACATGAACCAGCCCATCCTTACTCCTGCCCTTACCGCCTTGCTTCAGGAATGGCTTCCGAAGCAACGTTGGTTCCCCGTGAAGTCGCCCGGCTTCGAGCTGTCCCAAGCCGGCAGCCTGGGCCTGGAAGATCCTTCCGGCCATGCCGCACTCGCAGTGTTCCTCCTGAAAGTGACCAGCAAGGGAGCCGGTGCCGGACGCCGCACCGACGTGATCCAGGTTCCCTTGAGCTTCCGGCCGGCGCCGGCTGCAGGGATGGAACGGGCGCTGGTGGGGGAGGCCGCCGGCATGGATCCGTCGCGGCCATGGGTTTACGACGCTGTGCACGATCCCGATTTTGTTGGCGGCTGGCTTGAGCTGATGCGTGGCGGGGAAAAGGCCCCCAGCGGCACGGCCACCGGCTTCCGCACCCCGGGTAACCACCGTTTGCCCACCGCCCACGGAGTGGTAAAGGTCCTTTCCGGAGAGCAGTCCAACACTTCAGTAATTGTGGACGACGGCGAATCGGCCGCCATCGTGAAATTCTTCCGTGTCCTGTCGGACGGGACCAACCCCGAGGTTGAGGTCGGCGCCGCCCTGACGTCGGCCGGCACCGCTGAAGTGCCGGCAACCCTGGGCTGGGTCCGCGGCGAATGGCTGACGCACGGCGGTTCCTCCTCCGACGGGCCGGGCTCCGGCTCGCGGTACGTCCAGGGAGAGCTTGCGGTGGCACATGAGTTCCTGGCCGGCGGACGGGACGCCTGGCGGCTCGCTGTTGACGCGGCCCGGTCCGGGACGGATTTCACGGCCGAGGCACGCGCCCTGGGTGCTGCCACGGCAACAGTCCACCGCCGCCTCGCCGAAGCGCTCGGGCAAACAGCGGAAGCTGAACCCGGAAAGGCGGTTGCCCCTGCAGTAGCCAAGCGCGTCCGGCAGGCCTGGGCGGAAGCCGCCTCCGCCGTCGGCCCCTACGACGCAGCGCTGGACGAACTCCTGAACGGGCTTGACGCTGTGCCCACCGGTCCGCTCCAGCGGATCCATGGTGATCTCCACCTTGGCCAGATCCTCCAGGTTCCCGGGCAGGCCGGAAACGCCCCGCGGTGGGCGATCCTCGACTTCGAAGGTGAACCGCTGCGCCCCATCGCGGAACGGAACGTTCCCGATGTTCCCCTCCGGGACGTCGTTGGCATGCTCCGTTCCTTCGATTACGCCGCGGGAGCAGCGCAGCGCGAGCAGGAGGGCGCGCAGGTGCCGGACTCCTGGGTTGATGACTGCGCCGAAGCGTTCCTTGCCGGTTATGCGGCTGTCACCCCGGGTACGGTCAACAGGGAATCACCGCTGTTTGTGGCATTGTGGCTGGATAAGGCCCTGTACGAAGTAGTTTATGAAATGCGTAACAGGCCGGACTGGCTGGCGATCCCAGTGAAGGCCGCCAGGCGGCTCCTCAGCGGTAAGGGCGTCGGCGACAACGCCGGGGCAGCATCGGAAGGTAGTGAAATGACAGGCTCAGCACGAACGGACCGTCCGGGGGTGCCGCTGCACGTGGATGCGGGCACCCTGGGCAGGATCGCGAACGGCGAACACCACGCCCCCCATTCCATTCTGGGCGCACACCTGGACGACTACGGGCACGTCACTATCCGCACGGTGAAGCATTTGGCCGAAGCTGTCACCGTCATCACCGCGGCCGGCGAAATTCCCATGGAGCATGAGGCCCACGGGGTGTGGGTGGCTGTGCTGGACCCGCTGCAGCAAGGGCACGTCCCGGACTACCGGCTGGCCGTCACCTACCCGGGTGCTGAACCGGTTACCGTGGACGAGCCCTACCGCTACCTGCCCACCGTTGGTGAAGTGGACCTGCACCTCATCGGTGAAGGCCGGCACGAAAAACTCTGGGAAGTACTGGGCGCCCATGTCCAGCATTACAAGTCCTCCCTGGGGGATGTGGATGGTGTGTCCTTCGCCGTGTGGGCGCCCAACGCCCAGGCTGTCCGCGTCATTGGCGACTTCAATGGCTGGGACGGCCGCGAAAACTCGCTCCGCTCCCTGGGCTCCTCCGGAGTGTGGGAGATCTTCATTCCCGGTGTTGTAGCAGGGGCGTGCTACAAGTTCGAAATCAGGACCAAGTCGGGCCACTGGGTGGAGAAGGCAGATCCGCTGGCCTTCGGCACCGAAGTTCCCCCGTTGACGGCGTCCAGGGTCGTTGAACCCTCGTACGCCTTCAAGGACGACGAATGGATGGCGGCCCGTGCCAAACGGGATCCGCACAACTCCGCCATGAGCGTTTACGAAGTCCACCTTGGTTCATGGAAGCTGGGACTCGGCTACCGGGAACTCGCCAAGGAGCTCGTGGACTACGTCAAGTGGCTCGGGTTCACCCACGTCGAATTCATGCCGGTGGCCGAGCACCCCTTCGGTGGGTCCTGGGGTTACCAGGTCACTTCGTACTTCGCGCCCACCTCCCGGTTCGGCCACCCTGACGAGTTCCGGTACCTGGTGGACGCCCTCCACCAGGCCGGTATCGGCGTCCTGCTGGACTGGGTGCCGGCACACTTCCCCAAGGACGCCTGGGCCCTGGCCCAGTTCGACGGCGAGCCCCTGTACGAGCACGCTGATCCGGCCCTGGGTGAGCACCCGGACTGGGGAACGCTGATCTTCGACTTCGGCCGCACCGAGGTCCGCAACTTCCTCGTGGCCAACGCCCTGTACTGGCTGGATGAGTTCCACATCGACGGCCTGCGCGTGGACGCCGTCGCCTCAATGCTGTACCTGGACTACTCCCGGGAAGAAGGGCAATGGCGGCCCAACCGCTTTGGCGGCAGGGAAAACCTGGAAGCCATCTCCTTCCTCCAGGAAGTCAATGCAACTGTCTATAAGACGCACCCCGGTGCTGTCATGATCGCTGAAGAATCAACGGCGTTCCCCGGTGTTACCGCACCCACCAGCAACGGCGGCCTGGGCTTTGGCCTGAAGTGGAACATGGGCTGGATGCACGACTCCCTGAAGTACGCCTCCGAGGAGCCCATCAACCGCAAGTGGCACCACGGCACGGTGACGTTCTCCCTGGTTTACGCGTTCACGGAAAACTTCCTGCTCCCCATCAGCCATGACGAAGTAGTGCACGGCAAGGGTTCCATGCTCCGCAAGATGCCCGGTGACCGTTGGCAGCAGTTGGCCAACCTGCGTGCCTTCTTTGCCTACCAGTGGGCACACCCGGGCAAGCAGCTCATCTTTATGGGTACCGAGTTCGGCCAGGAAGCGGAGTGGTCCGAACAGCACGGGCTGGACTGGTGGCTCGCCGACATCCCCGCGCACAAGGGACTGCAGCTGCTGACCAAGGACCTTAACGAGCTCTACGCATCCACCCCTGCTCTGTACGAACGCGACAACGAGCCTGGCGGTTTCCAGTGGATCAACGGGGGAGACGCAGAACGGAACGTCCTGTCGTTCATCCGCTGGGACAAGGATGGCAACCCTTTGGTCTGCGCCATCAACTTCTCCGGAGCGCCGCACGCCGGCTACACCCTGGGAGTGCCGGAGGCTGGTGCTTGGACTGAAGTCCTCAACACCGACGCCACGACGTACGGCGGTTCCGGTGTACTGAACAACGGGGAACTGAAGGCAACGGACGAGGGCCAGGACGGACAGCCGGCCACCCTGAGCGTCACACTGCCGCCGCTTGGTGCTGCGTACTTCAAGCCGGCGGGGTCAGCCGCCAACTGACCGCCAGCCCTGTGAAAGGCCCGGGATCCCCGCGATCCCGGGCTTTTTCGTGGCCTGCGGTGCTGGTCAGGAATGAGCTTCACTGCCGGGTTGGCCATCCGGGCACAGTGGTGGTAGAGTTTATTTCCGCGCTGCTCCACGGAGTCAGACGGAAAAACCGACAATCAAGCCTTCGGGTGTGGATCGTCGCAGACGCCGGTTTGACAAGTGAGAAGCCAGCGGGTAAGTTTGAAAAGTTGCTCCGGAGCGATCCACATGGCGTGTTGTTGTGGTGGTGGTGCCGGGTGTGTCTGTTGTTTGAGAACTCAATAGTGTGCCAAGTTTGTTGATACCGATTGTTTTTTGATTGGTTGAATTGACCGGGCTGTCCGCCCCTGTGGGTGGTCTGGTTTTTACAGCTGGTTTCAAATTTTTGCTGTCTGGTTGCTGCGTTATTTCCGTGGTGGTTGGGTGGTT
>NZ_JBNHEX010000020.1:0-25388 GCF_059089685.1 Arthrobacter sp. sptzw42 | reverse complement strand
TCGCCGCCGGCGAAACCGGCACCGACCTGCTGGCCGACACCACCGCCTTCGAGGACTTCAACGCCGACACCGCAGCCGAACGCTCCTTCGCGTTCGTACGCCTCAACCAACTCGCCATCGAACACCTCCTGGGCGCCCACTGACCATGGCACTTGTAGCAGGTATCGACAGCTCCACCCAGTCCTGCAAAGTGGTGGTTCGTGACGCCGAAACCGGGGCGTTGATCCGACAAGGCAGGGCCAGCCACCCGCAGGGCACTGAAGTCCACCCCGACCACTGGTGGGCTGCCCTGCAGGAAGCGATAGAGCAGGCAGGCGGCCTCGACGACGTGGCAGCAGTATCGGTCGGCGGCCAGCAGCACGGAATGGTGTGCCTCGACAGTGACGGCCGGGTCATCCGGCCGGCGCTGCTGTGGAACGACACCCGCAGCGCCGGCGCCGCGCGGGAACTGATTATCAAAGCGGGCGACGGCGATGTCGCGGCAGGAGCCCGCTACTGGGCCGGTGCCACAGGCACTGTCCCGGTGGCCTCGCTCACGGTTACGAAGCTGCATTGGCTGGCTGCCAACGAGCCGGAGAACGCAGCGAAGGTTGCCGCAGTGTGCCTGCCGCACGACTGGCTGACCTGGCGGCTCCTGGGCTACGGCGAAGGCAGCGGCCCCGGAAGCCTCGAGGCGCTGACCACTGACCGTTCGGACGCTTCCGGCACCGGCTACTATTCGACGGCGGCCGGGACGTACCTGCCGGAGGTCCTGGAGTCATCGCTCGGACACGTGCCGCTGCTTCCGGATGTATTGGGGCCGCTAGACACCGCCGGCAAGACGCCCGGCGGGGTTGTCGTGGCTCCAGGGGCCGGAGACAACGCGGCAGCGGCACTCGGTGCAGGCGCGGCCGTAGGTGATGTGGTGATGTCGCTGGGCACCTCCGGAACGGTGTTCGCCGTGTCCGGTACCCCTGCCGCCGATCCGTCCGGATTGGTGGCAGGCTTCGCCGATGCCGCCGGGAATTACCTCCCACTGGTCTGCACGCTCAATGCCACCCGGGTCTTTGATGCCACCGCGGCTCTGCTCGGTGTCACCATTGTGGAGTTCAACGAACTTGCGCTGTCCGCCGAACCGGGCGCCGGCGGCCTGACCCTCGTGCCTTACTTCGACGGCGAGCGCACGCCGAACCTGCCCGATGCCACCGGCTCGCTCCACGGCATCACCCGCGGCAACTACACGCCTGCGAACCTGGCGCGTGCCGCCGTCGAGGGCGTTGTGTGCTCGCTGGCAGACGGATTGGCGGCACTCCAGGAACAGGGAGTCGAGGCGGGACGGGTCATCCTGGTGGGCGGCGGTGCGCAGTCCAGCGCGGTCCAGCAGGCGGCAGCACAGCTGCTGGGCATCAGTGTCACCGTGCCGCGTCCCGGCGAGTATGTGGCCGACGGTGCAGCACGCCAGGCAGCAGCGGCACTCACTGGACGTTTTCCGCAGTGGGCGCTCGACGCCGTCGACCTCCCGGCCGGGCAGGACGACGACGGGGTGCTGGCCCGTTACCGCAGGTTTGCGGGGATGTACGCCTAAGCGTCCTCCAGACAGAAAGGACCCGGACCGCTGAGCGGTCCGGGTCCTTCCATGTGGGGCGCAGGCTCCTGCCGTGACGTAGCAGAAGCCCGCGGTCTGGATCAGGTCAGGCGTACGGGAGGATGAGCTCCGCGTATCGCTCCTTGACCGTGGCCAGGACGGTATCGCCGTCCGTGTCCCAGATCTCCTGATTGAAGATTTCCACCTCGATGTCACCGGTGTACCCGGCATCGCGCACCCAGGTGCCGATGGTGGCGAAGTCCACCACGCCGTCGCCCATGTAGCCGCGGGACAGCAGCGGGTCGGCGGCGATGGGCATGTTGAAGTCACACACCTGGTAGGAGGCAATGCGGTTTTCCCGGCCGGCGCGTTCAATCTGCGTTTTCAGCTCGGGATCCCACCAGACGTGGAACGTATCGACGGCGACACCCACCGTGGCGGCCTCGAAAGGCGCCGCGAGGTCCAGTGCCTGCCCCAGGGTCGAAATCAGGGCACGGTCCGCGGCATACATGGGGTGCAGCGGTTCCAGGACCAGCCGGACGCCGTTTTCCGCGGCGAACGGAACGAGGTCCGCAATCCGGTCAGCAACGCGTTGCCTTGCCGCCACCACGTCCTTCTCCCCCGGTGCCAGCCCGCCAACAACGAGGAAGAGTTCCCTGGTGCCCAGGGCCACCGCTTCCAGAATGGCAGCGCGGTTGTCAGCCAGGGCAGCGGCCTGCCCCTCGGCGTCGGCTGCGGTGAGGAAGCCACCTCGGCACAGGGAGGAGACCCGGAGGCCGGCATCCTTGATCAGGCGCGCTGCCTTGTCCAGGCCGGTTTCCTCCACGCGGTCCCGCCAGGGCCCGATTGACGGAATGCCGGCTTTGACGCAGCCCTCCACCACCTGTGCGAGGGTCCACTTTTTAGTGGTGGCGGTGTTGATGGCAAGGCGTGAGAAGTCGCTCAAACTCCCACCCCGTTGATGCGCAGGTAGTCGGACATCCGGAAGGCAGCCAGGGCGGGGTCCCGCAGCAGGCCGGCCTGGTCCGCCAGTTCGAAGGTCCTGGCAAGGTGGCACACCGAGCGGCCGGAGTGCAGGCCGCCCACCATTTGGAAGCCCTGCTGCTTGCCGTTGAGCCAGGACATAAACGCGATGCCGGTCTTGTAGTAGAACGTGGGGGCACTGAAGATGTGCTTGCCCAGTTCGCGGGTGGAGTCCAGGATTTCGCGTGCCTTGACGGCGTTGCCGGCATCATAGTTCTGCAGGGCCACCGATGCTGCCGGGTAGATCGCGGCGAAGATGCCCAGCAGGGCGTCGGAGTGGTGGGTGCCGTCGCCGTCGATCAGTTCCGGGTAGTTGAAGTCGTCCCCGGTGTAGAGGCGGACGCCGTCGGGCAGTGCTGCTCGAAGGGCCACCTCGTGGCTGGCATCCAGCAAGGAGACCTTGACGCCGTCCACCTTGGCTGCGTTGTCCTTGATCAGTCCCAGGAAGGTCTCAGTGGCAGCCGCTACGTCATCCGAACCCCAGTAGCCGGCGAGGGCGGGATCGAACATGGTGCCGAGCCAGTGCAGGATCACCGGCTGGTCCACTTCCTGCAGCAGTGTGGAGTACACCTTCAGGTAGTCATCGGGGCCGCTGGCCACCTTGGCCAGGGCCCGGGAGGCCATGATGATGACCTTGGGTCCGGCCTCTGAGATCACGGCAATCTGCTCGCGGTACGCCTCGAGGACCGCTTTGAGTCCGGCTTCTCCGGCAGGAAGGGCACCGATGTCCAGCTGGTCAGTGCCCGCCCCGCAGGACACGAGGTCCCGGACGGACTTGCCGGCAGTGGCCGCATTGCCGGCGGACACTACCGAGGCAGCCTCCACACCGGTGCGCTTGATGAGCTGCTGGGTGGCGGCCCAGTCCAGGCCCATGCCGCGCTGGGCGGTATCCATGGCATCGGCAACGCCCAGGCCGTAGGACCACAGCTCATGGCGGTAACCCATGGTTGCTTCCCAGTCCAGCCGGGCCGGAGCCCCGGGAGTGTTCTCTGCCAGGACCTCGGGAATGACATGGGCTGCCGCATAGGCGCGGCGTGCTGTCAGCGGGGCGGCGGGACGGGCCCAGGATTCAGCGCCCCGGAGCCGGTACTCCCTGGTTCCGCCGTCGGAGGAGGGAAGGATAAGAGAGGTCATTAGAGCGTGATCTCCGGGATGTCGATGGTGCGGCGTTCGTCATTGGACTGCAGGCCGAGTTCGGCGAGCTGGACGCCGCGGGCAGCGGACAGCAGGCCGAAGCGGTGCTCGCGGCCGGCAACAACGTCGCGGAGGAACTCTTCCCACTGCAGCTTGAAGCCGTTGTCCAACTCAGCGTTGGCGGGGACTTCCTGCCACTGGTCGCGGAAGGACTCGGTGACGGGCAGGTCCGGGTTCCAGACCGGCTTGGGGGTGTGGGCCCGCTGCTGGGCAACGCACTTGTTCAGGCCTGCGACGGCAGAACCGTGCGTGCCGTCAATCTGGAATTCCACCAGCTCGTCGCGGTAGACGCGGACTGCCCAGGAGGAGTTGATCTGGCCGACAACCTGATCGCCGGCGGGGGTTTCGAGTTCGAAGATGCCGTAGGAAGCGTCGTCGGCGGTTGCCTTGTACTCTTTGCCCGCTTCGTCCCAGCGTGCAGGGATATGGGTGGCGGTCTTGGCGTTGACGCTCTTGACCTTCCCGATGATGCCTTCAAGGACGTAGTTCCAGTGGCAGAACATATCCGTGGTCATTCCGCCGCCGTCTTCCTTGCGGTAGTTCCAGGACGGGCGCTGCGCGGCCTGGACGTCGCCTTCAAACACCCAGTAGCCGAATTCACCGCGGATGGAGAGGATGCGGCCAAAGAAGCCTTCATCCACCAGGCGGCGGAGCTTGACCAGGCCGGGCAGGTAGAGCTTGTCGTGGACGACGCCCGCGGTGACGCCGGACTCCTTGCCGATGCGGGCCAGTTCGATGGCTTCCTCAAGGGTTTCAGCCGTGGGCTTTTCGGTGAAGATGTGCTTGCCGGCGAGCATGGCTTTTTTGAGGGTCGCTGCGCGGAGGCTGGTCATTGAGGCGTCAAAGACGATGTCAACGGTGGGATCGTTGATCACTGCGTCGAGGTCTGTGCTCCATTCGGAGATCTTGTGCTTTTCGGCCAGTTCCCGGATCTTCGCTTCGTTACGGCCCACCAGGATGGGCTCGACCTGAACCCTGGTGCCATCCTCCAGCGTGAAGCCGCCGGCGTCGCGGATGGGGAGGATGGAGCGCAGCAGGTGCTGGCGGTACCCCATCCGGCCGGTGATGCCGTTCATGGCGATGCGGATAGTTTTTGTCTCGAAGCCCATGTGTCCTCCACGGTGAGTGAGCAGTTTTACTCAAGCTGGTTGGGAAAGCGCATTCCCGTTAACTCAATGATGCACGGGCAGAGACGTGTTGGCAAGCGCTTTCCGGAAGCAGGCTGAACTGCCATAATGTCTCTAGGCTTTTCGACCCTACAAAAACATCCAGGAGACACCGTGGCTGCAAGTACCCTTACTGAGGTGGCTCGGCTTGCCGGTGTTTCGCCTGCCACAGCCTCCCGTGTCCTGAACGGGTCCGCCCGCAAACCCGGCCAGGACATCGCGGACAGGGTACGCCATGCCGCCGAGTCGCTGGGCTACATTCCCAACGCCCAGGCCCAAGGCCTTGCCAAATCCAGTTCAGGGCTCATCGGCCTGATCGTCCACGACATCGCAGACCCCTACTTCGCCGCCATTGCCAGGGGTGTACAGGAAGCGGCACGGGAACAGCGCAAAATGGTCCTGCTGGCCACCACCGGCGGAGCGCCGGCGGAGGAAAAGGAAGCCGTCGCTGCGTTCGCCGCCCGCCGGGCCGATTCAATAGTGATTGCCGGTTCCCGCTCTGCCCAGCCGGAAGACCGGGAAGGCAACGCTGAACTTGCCGCAGAGCTGGACAGGTACTGCCGCAACGGCGGCCGGGTAGGGGTAGTGGGCCATCCCGTGGTGGGTGCGAAGGCACCCGAGGGCTACTACGTGGTGGCCGTGCCGAACCAGGAGCTTGCCGCAGAGCTGGCGGGCGAACTCGCGTCCGGCTGGGAGGGTGACTTTGTGATCATCGGCGGGCCCGAGGGGCTTTTCACTTCCGACGACCGGATCCGCGGTTTCCAGGAAGGCCTGGCCGCCGCCGGACGTGAACCTGCTGACATTGTGCGTACTACCTTCAATCGCGCGGGCGGCTACGAGGCCGGGCTTAAGCTTGCCGGTCTGATCAAAGCAGGACGCGCGGACACGGGCGAGGGGCGCGGGAGTACCAAGCTGTGCATTTTCGCCGTCAACGACGTCATGGCGATCGGCGCCGCGGCCGCATTGCGTTCAGAGGGGCTCCGTGTCCCCCGCGATGCCATCATTGCCGGGTTTGACGACATCGAAACGCTCCGCGACTTCCGCCCGGCACTTTCCACTGTCAGCCTGCCGCTCGAAGAGATCGGCCGCCTTGCCACCCGCGCAACTGCTCCGGGTGCCGCGGCCGGGGAAGGGCCGGACGGCACCGATACGCAAAAAGGAGCCGACGGCGTCGAGCCGCGCCCCATCACCGGCGAAGTGACCCTGCGGCGCAGCACCGAGACGGCTGCCTGACCGTGACGCTGCATCTCACCGCTGTCCCTTCGCGCACCCCCGGGCCCGGCGACCGGCCCGCCATCCTGGTACTTCCCGGCGGCGGCTACGCCCGGCAGGCTGACCACGAAGCGGAACCTGTCGCGGAGTGGCTGGCCGGGCTGGGCATTCACGCCTTTGTCCTGCGGTACCGGGTTGCCCCGGACCGGCACCCTGCGCCGCTTGAGGATGCCAAGCAGGCAATGCTTCACATCCGCAGCGGCGCACATGGCCTCGCCGTGGACCACGGACGCGTGGGGGTGCTCGGGTTCTCCGCAGGCGGGCACCTTGCAGCCACGCTCTCCACGGCAGTGGCAACCGGCAGTGCGGAACTCGACGTCCCGCAGGCAGTCCCCGACCTCACCGTGCTGTGCTACCCGGTGGTGTCCTACACCCGGGAGGTGCACCAGGGTTCAGTGGACAACCTGCTGGGCGAAGCGCCGCCGTCGGACATCCTGGCGGAACTCTCAGCCGAGCAGCGGGTCACCGCCGGAACTCCGCCGGCGTTCCTTTGGCACACGGCCGACGACGACGCCGTACCGGTCAGCCACAGCCTCGGCTATGCGGGCGCACTGCTCAGCGCCGGCGTGCCGGCCGAGCTGCACGTCTTTCCCAAGGGGCGGCACGGGCTGGGCCTTGCCGACGGCGAGCCCGGGCCCGATCAGTGGAGCCCGCTGTGTGCGGCCTGGCTGGATCGAGAGGGTTGGGTGGAACCACCCAACGCCAACTGATCGACATTATGGTGAACCGGGAAGCGCTCGATGCGATCCGCGCCGGGCTCCGTGGACTGGCTGACCCGGTGCGTGCAGTCGGGGCGCAGGCGTACATGAAGTCCGCCATGCCGTTTTTAGGCGTCCGTGTACCGGAAGTGCGCCGCCTGGTGACGGCAGTGGTTGCGCGGTTTCCGTTTGACACCGCAGAACAGCAGCGGGCCAGCGTGCTGGAACTGTGGGGCTCCGCGGAGTACCGCGAGGAGCGGTATGCGGCCATCGACCTGACTGCCGGCAAGCTCGCAGCAGCCGACTTGGGCATGCTCCCGGTTTATGAACTGATCATCCGCCAGGGTGCCTGGTGGGACTTCGCCGACGGCGTTGCCGGCCGTATCTGCTCCCTGCTGCAGGCGCACCCGGCAGAGCTGTCAGCAGTGATTCTGCGCTGGAGCAGAGACCCGGATTTGTGGGTGAGGCGGGCTTCCATTACTGCACAGCTCAGGGCCAAAGGAAACACGGATACAGAGCTCCTGCGCCGCGTGATTGAGGCGAACCTCACCGACCCCGAGTTTTTCATCAGAAAAGCGATCGGCTGGTCCCTGCGGGAGTACGCAAAAACTGCGCCCGACTGGGTTGCCGCCTTTGTGGCCGCGCACGAGGAGCGGATGAGTCCGCTGTCACTCCGGGAGGCCATGAAGAACCTCGCTAAATGACTGGCCGTTCAACCACCGGTTCCGGACTTTTCCGGAAGAGGCTGCGGGTCCGCGGATCCCAGAAGATCAGGTACAGGCCGAACAGGAGTCCGGTCACGGCAGCGGCTACGCGCGCCAGCGCCAGGGCCAAACCAAGGTCAGCGGTTTGAAGGTACGGGAAAACCTCCAGCTGATCCGAGATGGCGTAGATCATAAAGAACGAAACCACAAAGTAGAGTGCCTTGACCTGCCAGTCGTTCCGGATCCCGGTTACGGCAAACAGCGGAATGAGCCACACGACATACCAGGACTGGATCATGGGTGCCAACAGGACAATCGCCGCGAACGCCAGTGTGAGGCGGCGAATCAGCCGGTCGTAATCGCCCCTGAGGATCAGCCACGCGGCGATCCCCACCGCCAGCAGCTTACCGGCGTCGAACACCCAGTCCGCCAGGAGCCATCCGTCCAGCCCGAAGGAGTTTCCCAGCGAGGCGACCACCATTCCGATCAGCCCGACGGGTGCGTACCAGATGTAGATGCTGCCCGGTGCCGAGAGTCCGTTGATCCAGCCGAAGCCAAACCCGTTGACCAGGCTCATCAGAACCAGGAGCCCCAGGCTCAGGGCTGCCGTCAGTCCCCAGTACGAGAACCTGCGCAGCCAGCCGGCGTTCCTGCCTGCCCACAGCAGTCCGATGAAAGGCAGGAAGACAATGGTGATGGGTTTAACGGCGATCGAGAGTGTCACGAGGACGATCCCGCGGACCAAGCGGCGGGTCGCTGAGTAATAAAGGCCGGCCAGCGCCAGCCCGATCATCAGGGCGTCGTTGTGGACGCTGGCGATGAAGTTGGTCAGGAAGAGGGGGTTGGCCACAGTGAGCCACAGCGCCCGGTTGGGGTTGACCCCGTGCAGTTCCGCAAGTTTGGGCACATAGATCACGCAGAGGACTATTCCGGCCAGTGCCACCAGCCGGAACAGCATCACGCTGGCTTCAGGCTGGACGTTGGTGACCCACACGACGAACTGTTCGATCCACAGGAACAACTGTCCGTAAGGGACAGGGGCCTCGGTCCACATCTTGTCGGCGCCCAGCTGGAAGTAGTTGGACAGCGCCGAGATGCCGTTCTCGTATGGGTTGAAACCCTCCACCATCAGGCGGCCCTGGCCGATGTAGGCGTAGACGTCGCGGCTGAACAGCGGCACGCAGAACATCATGGGCAGCCCCCAGGCAACTACGGCCTGCAGCGTCGCCCTGCGGGCGTCTTCTCCCCAGACACCCACGCGCTGGCCCAACCGGAGCCAGGCGCGGACAAGGAGCATCCCGCCTACGGCCAACAGAATGATGGACAGGGCGACACCCGCTGCTTCTGTCCGCATCCAAATGAACAGCGCCATCCGCCGGAGTTCCGAGACAGGGGCCAGCCAGCCCACACCCAGGGACCCGATCAGCATGAACATCGATCCCGCGAACCCTGCCAGGAGCGGCGAGCGGGGATTGTCGACGCCGGCTCCAACCACCGCAGCAGTGTCCCCGGCCGCCAGTTCCCCGGCTGCAGGCACAGGCGCCGTCATCTCAGGATCGTCCAATCTCTTGGGTCTGCGCTCTTGGGTTTGCGCGCTTCTGCATCGCGGGCCCAGTGGCCGGCCAATGCGGGTTACAACGGCGGCAACCAGTCCCGCCGCGTACCCGAAATCCTAGCACCGGCAGGTGGCCCGGACGTGTAACGGTAGGCTGGTCCGGTGCCTATATCTAACGAACGAATCGTCTGGATCGACTGCGAAATGACCGGCCTGGACATCAAGAATGACGCCTTGATCGAGGTGGCTGCACTGGTCACGGACTCCGAACTGAACATCCTCGGCGACGGGGTGGACGTAGTGATCAAACCGGACGATGCCGCGCTGGCCCAGATGAACGACTTCGTCCGTGACATGCACACCAAGTCGGGGCTGCTCAAGGAGCTGCCCCATGGAACCACCATGGCCGAAGCCGAGGCAGCGGTGATGGAGTACATCGAAAAGTGGGTACCGGATCCGCGCAAGGCACCCTTGGGAGGCAACTCGGTAGGCACCGACAGGGTGTTCCTCTCGCGGGACATGCCCTCAGTGGTGGAGCACCTGCACTACCGCGTGATTGACGTCAGCACCATCAAGGAGCTCTCCCGCCGCTGGTTCGCCAGGGCCTACTTCCAGTCGCCGGCAAAGAAGGGCGGCCACCGCGCACTCGGGGACATCAAGGATTCCATCGACGAACTTCGCTACTACCGTGAAGCCGTGTTTGTGCCGGCGCCCGGCCCGGACAGCGCCACAGCCCAGCAGATCGCAAAGCGCATTACCGCGGCCGGCAATGCACAGCAGCCGGAAGAGTAATCTGCGCCACGTTTGCAGGAAATTTTCCTGAAACGGGCGAAAGTGGACAAACCATCCCCACGGAGCAGGTAAGCTATTTGAGTTGCCTTTCCAGAGAGCCGGTCCGCCGGTAATTCTGCAGGGCACATGGTGGGCTTAGCTCAGTTGGCAGAGCGCCTGGTTGTGGTCCAGGAGGTCGCGGGTTCAACCCCCGTAGCTCACCCTCACAGGATGGTACTTATGGCCGTCCAGCAAGGAGGCCGTACCGGATATCCGGTGCGGCCTCCTTTCTTTTCTTTTGCATTAGATACCGCCGAAGGACCGGAAAATGACTGTTCTGCCCATCACCATTTGGGGAGAGCCCGTGCTGCACCGCAGGGCAACCGAGGTGGAAGTGTTCGACGACGAATTGCGGGCCCTGATCGCCGACATGTTCGAAACGAACGACGCAGCCAACGGCGTGGGCCTGGCAGCCCCGCAGGTGGGCGTGGGCAAGCGGATCTTTGTCTACAAGTACGCCAATGACGACGGCGCTCCCCCCACGGGGGTCCTGGTCAACCCGGTCCTCACCCTGTCGAAAATTTCCGGGGCTGTCCCCGACCCCGACGAGGAAGAGGAAGGCTGCCTGTCGTTCCCCAGCGGGCAGTACCCGCTCAAGCGTGCCGAGTGGGCCCGGGTGGAAGGCTTTGACGGCTTTGGGCAGCCGGTGAAGTTCGAGGCGACGGGCTGGTTCGCCCGTGTCCTGCAGCATGAGTACGACCACCTCGACGGCAAGCTCTACGTCAACCGGCTGATGGACCGATACGCCCGCAAAGCCATGAAGCAGGCCAAAAAGAATGGCTGGGGCGTTCCCGGGCTGACCTGGATGCCGGGAGTGGACCCGGATCCCTTCGGCCATTAGGCCCGACGGGGCCGCGCCTTAACTGCCTACGTGCGCGGGAAGCGGGCAGGGATCAGTTGGCTGAGATGGTCTGCTGGTCCGGGCAGGACCCCAGCACGCGCTTCATGGCCTCTTTTTCCGGCTCCGTCACCCACAGGCCATAGGCTGCCTTGACGGAAACCTGCCGCGCCACGTAATGGCAGCGGATGGATTTGTTTTTGGGGAGCCAGGTAGCGGCATCTCCGGCGCCCTTCTGGCCGTTGACCGGCCCGTCCGCGGCAATGAGGTTCAGCGGATCGTTGGCGAGGCTTTGACGCTCCCCCGCACTTAGGCCCTGGGCGCCCTTTTGCCACGCGTCCGCCAACGGAACCACGTGGTCTATCTGAACTGCGCGGCTGCTTTCGGAGCCACGGCGGAATTCCACGAACTGCCCGAGATAGGGCTCATGGAGGGAGCCGGCTGCCACCCGGCACTTTGATCCTTCCATAAAGACCACCGCCGTCAGGTCGCGGCGAAGTATGTCGTTGCGTGTATCGCAGCCGTTGCGGTCCACGTCCTGCCATGCCTGGCCGAACGCCTCGCGGTCGTAGTTGTCCTTGGCGGCGCGGCCCTTCACGGCAAGCCCTTCCAGTGCGGACAGTGCCGTCCCGGGTGGCACCGGATGCACCGGGACAACGGGTTTCATCCAGGCAGGGTCAAAAACGGGGGCCTCTGTGGGCCCGGACGCCGTGGGCTCCGCCACGGCAAACTGGCCGGCGGTGAAGAACCAGAACAGGGCTCCAAGAGCCGAGACGGCAGCAAGTGCCAGGACTCCCCACGCCTGCCGGGAACGCCGGCGGGACCGTCGATAGGCGGACCAGCTCACGGTCATCGGGTTTCTGCCCTTCGGGTGTTCTCACGCACCAGAAGAGCCTAGGACACGTGCCGTCCCTCCCCGCAGATATCCACACTGTGGAGGGCGAGTGAAAGGTCACACCGGGAGCTATTGCTCCCGCATCACCCGCCGGAGGTCCTCCTCCGCGATGGCCAGGAGTCCTTCAAGCTGCCGCACCCGGTCCTCGCCGACGTCGCCCGCCTGGTAGGCGGCGCGGGCGCGTTCAAGCAGCCGGACAGCCTCTTTGTGGTTGGCTTTTGCCACATCCAGGGCGTGTTCCAGGGTGGTCTCGTGCTGGAGTGTCGAGTCTTTATCCATGGCACAAGTGTGGTCCCGTTTCCCGGCTGTTTCCAGAGGAACCAGCCGGGAAATCAGGACACCGCCGCGGTTGATCAGACGGAGATGGCAGCCAGGGCTGCGGCGGATTCTTTGGCGGGGAAGGACGGCGGGTTCACACCGGCCATTTCCTCCATCACGCGGACCACCTGGCAGCTGTAGCCGAACTCGTTGTCGTACCAGACGTAGAGCACCAGGTTTTTTTCGTTGGAGATGGTGGCCAGGCCGTCCACGATGCCCGCGCGGCGGGACCCAACGAAGTCGGTGGAGACCACTTCAGGTGAGTCAATGTAGTCGATCTGCTTGCGCAGGTCCGAGTGCAGGGACATCTCCCGCAGGTAGTCGTTGACCTCGTCCTTGGTGGTCCCGTTTTCCAGGCTCAGGTTCAGGATTGCCAAGGAAACGTCGGGGGTGGGGACGCGGATGGAGCTGCCGGTCAGCTTGCCCAGCAGCTCGGGCAGGGCCTTGGCGACGGCCTTCGCGGCACCGGTTTCGGTGATCACCATGTTCAGCGCGGCCGACCGGCCCCGGCGGTCGCCCTTGTGGAAGTTATCGATCAGGTTCTGGTCGTTGGTGAAGGAGTGAACGGTCTCGACGTGGCCGTGGATAACGCCGAACTTGTCGTTGATGGCCTTCAGGACCGGGGTGATGGCGTTGGTGGTGCAGGAGGCCGCGGACACGATCTGGTCCGTGTCCTCGATGGTGCGGTGGTTGATGCCGTGGACGATGTTCTTCAGTTCGCCCTTGCCTGGGGCGGTCAGCAGCACCCGCGCCACACCCTTGCTCTGCAGGTGCTGGGACAGGCCTTCAGCGTCGCGCCAGCGGCCGGTGTTGTCCACCACCAGGGCGTTGTTGATGCCGTAGGCCGTGTAGTCGATGGTGGCGGGGTTGTCCGAGTAGATGACCTGCACCTGGACGCCGTTGGCCGTGATGGTGTTGGCTGTCTCGTCGATCCGGATGGTGCCTTCGAAGGACCCGTGCACCGAGTCGCGGCGCAGCAGGCTGGCACGCTTGGAAAGGTCGTTGTCGGAGCCCCGGCGTACCACGATGGCGCGCAGCCGCAGGCCGTGGCCGCCGCCGGCCTTTTCGATCAGGAGGCGGGCCAGGAGCCGGCCGATGCGGCCGAAGCCGTACAGGACGACGTCGGTGCTGGTGCGGTCGTCGCCGCCGCGCTTGCCCACCACGTCAGCCAGTTCGGCGCGAAGGAATTCCTCCAGCGTGGCGTCGCCGCCCTCTTCCTTGAACTTCTGGTTCAGCCGGGCGATGTCGATCGCTGCGGCACCGAGTTCCAGCCCGGCGAGGATGTTCAGGAGCGGGGCGGTTTCCTCCAGCCGCAGTTCGTCCTTGCTCATCCGGCGCGCAAAGCGGTGCGCCTTGAGGATGTTCATGGTGGACTTGTTGATCAGGCTCCGGCCATGGATGCTGGTCACCACGTTATTTTCGCGGTACAGCCGGCCGATCACCGGAATCATGGCCTCGGCGAGGGCCTCCCGGCCCATCCACGTATCAAGACAAGAATCTGACGTCTGGCTCACAGAAATACCTTCCTCGGTTCAGCCGCGTACGTCCTCGTACACGAATGTCGGCCACCTGATGATGTCCAGGGGCACTGGCACCTGCGGGATTTGGCCCCAGGCGCCTGGTTGTGTGCAAAAGAAAACCGCCGGATGCGAACGCAACTCCGGCGGAAGAACTCCTGCGTCCGTTATCCATTCTAAATTGGTGCACTCCCCTGCCGGTGCATGGGCTGCGTGAAATCACTCACACAGCAGGCTGCTGTGGATTCACCGGCATGGCTCAGTTGTGGATGGCGGAGTAGAGGTTGAGGCTGGCGGAAAACACCACCCACGAAAAGTAGGGCAGTACCAGCAGCCCGGCCCAGGTATGGACTGGCCCGAACTGCAGGATCAGCAGCGTTAATACGAGAGCCAGGGCGCAGATGACCGCGAGGGCGAGCCAGAGTGCAGCGGCGCCAAGCAGAGGGTAAAGCCCAAAAAAAGGTACGGCCACGCCAGGTTCAGCAGCAACTGCAGGGCGTAGGTCCTTCCGGCCCGGCCCGACAGGGCTCCCCGGCGCCAAACCAGCCACGCCGCCGCCGCACTGAAGGCATAGAGGGCGAACCACAGAGTCCGGAACATCCACCCGGCCGGCATCCACGGTGCTTTGACCGAGGCAGCAAACCAGCCGTTGGAGTTGAGGATGATCGGGACGGAGGCCAGCATGCACACGGCATAGGAAAGGCCCAGGAAACCAACAAGGGCAGCCGCTTGCCTGCCCGGGGAAGGCAACCGACGCGCGGCGTCTCCCGGGGCGGGTTCTCCATCAGTAACAGCGGGCACGGTTCAGCATCCCCAACGCAGCGTCCTAGGTCAAACAAGTGTGATGGATGGGTTGACCGATACGCCGGGTTCTGTGCTCCCGCTCCGTTGCCGGCGCGGGAGTAGCGGCCATCCATCTACGAACGCCGTTGCCGGCGCCCTCCAGCGGCCTACCCGGACACTCGGGCGGGCAGCCCTCAAACGTGTCCTGTCTGGCCTTGCTCCGGGTGGGGTTTACCTAGCCTTCCCGGTCACCCGGGAAGCTGGTGGTCTCTTACACCACCGTTTCACCCTTACCTGCTTCGTGCCGCTTTCAAACCGGCGCGACCCAGGCGGTCTGTTCTCTGTGGCACTGGCCTGCGGGTTACCCCGAGTGGGCGTTACCCACCACCCTGCCCTGCGGAGCCCGGACGTTCCTCGAGCCACTTGCGTGACGCGCGGCCGCCTGGTCAACCCATCCGCTACCAGTCTACCGGCGCCGTGCAGCTTTCCCTCCGCCGGTAGGATCGGACGGTGCTGATTCTGCTTCCCCCCTCTGAAGGCAAGACACCCGCGGTCCGCGGATCCGCCGTCGACTGGCCTTCGCTGAGCTTCCCGCAGCTGAACTCCTACCGGGCCAAAGTGCTGGACGCGCTGGGTACAATGAGCGCGCATGAGGACGCCCTCTCGCTGCTGGGGGTCGGGGCATCGCTGAAGGACGACGTCGACCGGAACACCCGCCTCCACGCTGAACCTGCGGCTCCAGCCCACCAGATCTATTCGGGGGTGCTTTACGACGCCCTGGGCTACAAAAGCCTCACCGTCAGCCAGCGCCGCAAGGCGGACGGGTCGGTACTCGTTATCTCGGCACTGTGGGGGGCCATACGCTTCGGCGACAGCGTGCCCGCCTACCGGCTGTCAATGGGAACTGCGCTGCCCGACGTCGGCCGCCTCGCCTCTTTCTGGAAACCCCAGCTCGCCGACGCCCTGGCGGAAGCCGCTTCCGGGCAGCTGCTGGTGGACTGCCGGTCGAGCACCTACGCGGCAGCGTGGACACCGCCGGCCGCCCAAACCGTCACTGTCAATGTCTACACCGAGGTCAAGGGGGTCCGGAAGGTGGTCAGCCACTTCGCCAAGCACACCCGCGGTGAACTTGCCCGGCACCTCCTGACCCGGCGGGGCAAGGCGCCGGAGACGCCGGCCCAACTGCTCAAGGCGACCTGCGAAAAGTGGGAAGCCGAGCTCGTGGCCGGTTCAGCACGGAAGGCACACGCGTTGAACATCATCCTGCCGGGCTAACTTACCCGCCTCCGCCAGCCTGGCAGCCGTAGGCGTCGTTCCCAGGCCTTAGAGGTCGCTTGACGCTGTTTGAGAGGGTCAGGCCCACTCTTCCGAGCGGACAAGGATGGCGCCGGAGTCGGGGCAGAACACGATGTCGTCGGCGGCAGCTGCCTTGATTTCGGCGAGGTCGCCGGGACTCAGTTTCATTCCCGAGGCCTCGGACGTGCCGTGAAACAGCCGGGCGGCGCCCACCCCGCGCTTGGCCAGGGTCTTCTCGTACACAGCCAGCATCCCGGCGTCGAGCGCGGCGGCGAACTCGGCGCGTTGGGCGCGGAGTCCGCCGGCCTCCGCCTCTACCTCTGCCAGCGCTGCGTCAAGCTCGGCCCGGATGCTGCCGAACGATCCCTGGATGTCGTCCACAATCCCCTGCTGTTTTGCCTGCCGGGCCCGGAGGGAATCAAGACGTTCCAGAACTTCAAGCTCCACGTCCTCAAGGTCCGAGCGCCGCTTGTTCAGGGAGGCGATGTCCTTCTGCAGAGCGACCAGGTCCTTCGACAAACCCGTTCCGCTGTTAAGCCTGGCCTCATCCTTTTCGATGCGGGTGGTCACCTGCTCCACATCCGCCTCGGCGCGTTTCAGTTCGGCCTCGGCATCGTGCACGGCCACCTTTGCGGAACCCAGCTCCCCGTTGGCCACGGACAACGCGGCCTGGAGGTCCTTGATGCGGGGATCGTTCTCAAGCGAGCGGCGGCGGTTGGCAAGCGACCTCAGCCGGGCGTCCAGCGCCTGCAGCTCAAGCAACTTCAACTGTTCCGCCGGTGCTGCCTTCGCCACTGTTACCTCCGCTTGATCCCTTCCGGCCGGGGCCGGGCACCTGAACGGCGCTTCCTAGACTCTAGCGCCTGGCCTGCTCCCCTGCCTCGCTGCGCCCGCTGCGTTCCCCTGCCGGTGTGGGCCCCGCCGGTGGACTCACACGGGCTTAGCCCGGAGTCAGGATGAAGTCCCACGGATCGCTGTTGGTGGTACTGACCTTGATTTCGACGTCATGGCCCTGGTCAGCCAGGACGTTGCCCAGTGCTGCCGCAGCTGCCGGCAGCCACAGCCATTCGCTGGCGAAGTGCGAGACATCCACCAGGTAGGGCCGGCCGTTCAGCGCCGCTTCCCGTGCCTCGGACGCGGGATGGTGGCGCAGGTCAGCAGTGACATAGACGTCGGCATTGCTGGCACGCACCTCATTGAACAGTGAATCCCCTGAACCGCCGCAGACGGCAATCCGGCGCACCAGCCCGTCCTTGTCACCGGAGACCCGCACTCCCCCGGCCACGGAGGGCAGGATCCCGAAGACACGTGCAGCGAAGTCCCCCAGGGTCATGGCATCGGCCAGGTCACCGACCCGCCCGATTCCCTCTTCGGGAAGGCCGTTGGCAGCCACCGTCAGCGGGGCGGCGTCCTGCAGGCCCAGGGCGTCGGCCAGCACGTCGGACACTCCCCCGACGGCGGAATCCCCGTTTGTATGAACGGTCAACAAGGCGGTGCCCGACTCGATCAGCCGGTGGACCGCCCGGCCCTTCGGTGTGGTCGCAGCAACCGTCGTGACGCCTTTCAGGAGCAACGGATGATGCGTGATCAGGAGTTCGGCTCCCCACTCCACTGCTTCCTCGATGACCTCAAGGGTGGGATCCACGGCAAACATCACCCGGGTGACCGGAGCGGAAGGGTGCCCCGCCACCAGCCCGACTTCGTCCCAGTTCTCGGCCAGGGACTCGGGCCACAGTTCCTCGACTGCCAGCAGCAGTTCTCCAAGGGTGGGAACCTCGGGCTGGCCCGCCGCTGCCTCCTCACCGGCAGGGGCGCCGCCGTCGTGATTCTCCTGGCCGGTAACGTCAGTGTCCACAGGTTCCATAGTCTTAGTTTTACCCCATCATGCCGCCGGGACCCCACGTTTGAAGCGGCGCTGTAAACCGGCCGGGGAATCATCCTGCGCCGCGAACCATTGAAGAGATCATGAAAACTTTTGTTTTGGGCGGAGGCTGCTTCTGGTGCCTCGACGCCGTCTACCAGAAGACCAAGGGTGTCACCTCAGTGGTGTCGGGCTACACAGGGGGCCACGATCCCCACCCTGACTACTACTCGGTCTGCAGCGGCACCACCGGGCATGCCGAGGTGGTGGCAGTGACCTTCGACGAGGACGTAATACCGGCAGAGGTCATCCTGGACATGTTCTTCGCCCTGCACGATCCCACAACCCTCAACCGTCAGGGGTACGACGTCGGCACGCAGTACCGCTCGTCCATGTTCTACGAGACCACCGAAGAGAAGATCCTTTTTGAGGAAGCGATCGACCGGAACCAGGCCCTGTGGGCGAATCCGATCGTCACCGAAGTCAGCCGGCTCCCCCGCTTTTCTGTTGCCGAGGAATTCCACCAGAACTACTACGCCAAGCATCCAGAACAGGGGTACTGCCAGGTGATCATCAACCCCAAGCTCGCCAAGGCCAGGAAATATTACTCTTCATGGCTTAACGCTTAGCGGGCGTTACGCGGCGTCGTTAGGCTGACCTCAGTATCCACCCTCAGAGATAGGCGTATTTTCATGGCACGGATCTATGACGATGTAACACAGCTGGTCGGCGGCACGCCGCTGGTCAAGCTCAACCGGCTCAGCGAGGGCCTGGATGCCACCGTCGCCGTCAAGCTTGAGTTCTACAACCCGGCCAACAGCGTCAAGGACCGCATTGGCGTGGCCATCGTGGACGCAGCAGAGAAGTCCGGTGCGCTGAAGCCCGGCGGAACCATCGTTGAGGGCACCTCCGGCAACACCGGCATCGCCCTGGCCATGGTGGGCGCCGCCCGCGGCTACAAGGTCATCCTGACCATGCCGGAGACCATGTCCACGGAGCGCCGCGTGATGCTGCGTGCTTTTGGTGCCGAAATCGTCCTGACTCCGGGCTCCGAAGGAATGCGCGGCGCAGTTGAGAAGGCCCAGGAAATTGTGGCCAACACCGAGAACTCCATTTGGGCCAAGCAGTTTGCCAACGAGGCCAACCCGGAAGTCCACCGCAACACCACGGCCGAGGAAATCTGGGCTGACACCGACGGTGCCGTGGACATCTTTGTCGCAGGTGTGGGCACCGGCGGAACCGTAACCGGCGTCGGACAGGTTTTGAAGGAACGCAAGCCCGGCGTCCAGATCGTGGCTGTGGAACCCAAGGACTCCGCAATCCTCAACGGCGGCACCCCCGGCCCGCACAAGATCCAGGGCATCGGCGCAAACTTCGTCCCCGAAATCCTGGACACCAACGTGTACGACGAAGTTTTGGACGCCACCCTTGAAGACTCTGTCCGCGTTGCCCGCGAACTCGGTGTCAAGGAAGGCATCCTGGGCGGCATTTCCTCCGGTGCCATTGTGTGGGGCGCCCTGGAACTGGCGAAGCGCCCGGAGAACGCAGGCAAGCTGATTGTTGCTGTTGTTTGCGACTTCGGCGAGCGTTACATCTCCACCGTGCTCTATGACGACATCCGCGGCTGAATAGAACCGCCCTCCGCCCGTTTCCTGTAGAAAGAACTTCGTGGGCTTTTTTGCAAGACTGAAGGAAGACCTCGACGCCGCCCGGTCCCACGACCCGGCGGCTCGAGGTTCTTTTGAGAACTTTTTCGCCTATTCCGGCCTTCACGCCATCTGGATCCACCGCCTGACGCACCGCATGTGGCAGAACCCTGCCCTGCGGTTCCCGGCACGGCTGCTCTCCCAGCTGGGCCGGTCCTGGACCGGCATAGAGATCCATCCGGGTGCCACGATCGGCCGCAGGTTCTTTATCGACCACGGCATGGGTGTGGTCATCGGTGAGACCGCCGAAATTGGCGAGGATGTGATGATTTATCACGGTGTCACGCTCGGCGGCCGCTCACTGGCAAGGATCAAGCGGCATCCCACTATTGGCGACCGCGTCACGATCGGTGCGGGCGCCAAGATCCTCGGCCCGATCACCATCGGCCGTGACAGCGCTGTGGGCGCCAACGCGGTGGTGGTCAAGGACGCGCCGCCGGAGTCAATCGTCACCGGTGTTCCCGCCAAGTGGCGCCACCGGGACGCCCAACGCGAGACCAAGCCCGCAGTCGATCCGGCTGAGTACGACATCGAATACCGGATCTGATTCCCCGATTTCCGCCGCCGGGAGTCAGCAGCCGAACAAGCCGAAGGCCGGCAGTTCCTTGATGGAACTGCCGGCCTTCGGCGTACTCAACGCGGCTGCTAGTGGGTGTCCACTGCCTCGATCTCGGACTTGTCCTCGCCCCAGAGGGTGTGGAAGGTGCCCTCGGCGTCAACACGGCCGTAGGTGTGCGCTCCGAAGAGGTCACGCTGGCCCTGGATCAGGGCTGCAGCAACGCGCTTGCGGCGCAGGCCGTCATAGTAGGCCAGCGAGGAGGAGAACACCGGTACCGGGATACCCAGCTGGACAGCCGTAGCCACCACGCGGCGCCAGGCGGGAACGGCGTCGGCGATGGCCTTGGTGAAGGCCGGCGCGAAGAGCAGGTTGGCCGGCTTCTCATCGGCAGCGTAGGCCTTGGTGATGTCCTTGAGCAGCTCGGCACGGATGATGCAGCCGGCCCGCCACAGGGAAGCGATCTCGTCCAGCTTCAGGTCCCAGCCGTATTCCTTGGCTGCCGACGTGAGCATGTCCAGGCCCTGGGCGTAGGAGACCAGCTTTGACGCGTACAGCGCCTGGCGGACGTCTTCAACGAAGGTCTCAGGGATTTCCACGGAAGCTTCATTGCCGGCCAGCAGTTCCTGGCCCAGCTTGCGCTGGCCCGCCTGGGAGGACAGGGCGCGTGCAAAGACGGATTCGGCGATGCCGGAGACCGGGGAGCCAAGTTCGAGCGCGGAGATGACGGTCCAGCGTCCGGTGCCCTTCTGGCCTGCGGCATCCACCACAACGTCAACGAACGGCTTGCCGGTCTTGGCGTCGACGTGGCCCAGGACCTCGGCGGAGATTTCGATCAGGAAGGAGGACAGCTCGCCCTTGTTCCACTCGGTGAAAATCTTGGACTGCTCTGCCGGCTCAATGCCGGCTCCGGAGCGCAGCAGGTCGAACGCTTCGCCGATAACCTGCATGTCGGCGTATTCGATGCCGTTGTGGACCATCTTCACGAAGTGGCCGGCGCCATCGGTTCCCACCCAGGCGCAGCATGGTTCGCCGTCCACCTTGGCGGAGATCTTTTCCAGCAGCGGGCCGAGTGCCTTGTAGGACTCCTTGGAACCGCCGGGCATGATGGAGGGTCCGTTCAGGGCGCCCTCTTCGCCGCCGGAGACGCCCACGCCGACAAAGTGCAGGTCCTTTTTGGCCAGAGCGGCCTCGCGGCGGCGGGTGTCCTCATAGTGGGAGTTGCCGGCGTCGATGATGATGTCACCGGCTTCCAGCAGCGGTTCCAGCTGCTCGATGACGGAGTCCACCGGCTTGCCTGCCTTCACCATGATGAGGACCCGGCGGGGTTTCTCCAGGGAGTCAACGAGCTCCTGGAGGGTTTCGGTCCGGACAAAGTTGCCGTCAGAACCGTGCTTTTCGAGCAGGGCGTCGGTCTTTTCCACCGAACGGTTGTGCAGTGCGACCGTGAAGCCGTTCCGCGCGAGGTTGCGGGCCAGGTTGGCACCCATCACCGCAAGGCCGGTGACACCGATGTGTGCAGACATCAAAACTCCAATTCATGCTGTGCGTTGGATGTGCAGCGGCTCCCTTTGCGCGGAAGCACAGTTGCAGACCGAGGGTCTGAATAAAGCATATATATTCGACGGGTCACAGGGAAGTAACGCCCACCTACTGGAAGCTTTTGTGTCAGTGCCCGTCCACCACAAAGGCGGGCGAAGCACCGGCCAGCACTAGGCTTAGCTGCATGACCACCAGCCTGCATCACCGTGCCATCGAGAATCTTGGCACCCGCATCGTCGCAGGCAACCTGCCCGCCGGCCACGTCATGCTGGCTGAACAGCTGGAAGACGAGCTGAAGGTGTCGCGGTCGGTCATCCGCGAGGCCGTCCGCGTGCTGCAGTCCCTCGGCCTCGTGGAAACCACCAAGCGGGTAGGCATCCGGGTCCTGCCGGCGAGCCGCTGGAATCCCTTCGACCCGCAGGTCATCAGGTGGCGCCTGGCAAGCGACGCACGAGGCGCGCAGCTCCGCTCACTCGCCGAACTGCGTGCCGCCGTCGAACCCGCGGCAGCAGAACTCGCCGCAGAAAACGCTCCCGCGCCGCTGCGGCTGGAACTCGTGGACGTCGCCTACGCAATGCGCGACGCCGGACACAACGGCGAGGTGCCCCGCTTCCTCGAGCTGGACATTCAGTTCCATTCCCTGCTGCTCTCCGGCTCCGGCAACGAAATGTTCGCCAACCTGATGGGGCAGGTGGCCGAGACCCTGACCGGGCGCACCGTCCACGGCCTGATGCCGGACCACCCGCACGAGGCAGCCCTTCAATGGCATGTAGACGTCGCAGAGGCCATCGCCAGGGGCGATGCCCCGGCTGCGCGGAATGCCTCCGACAGGATTATGCGCCGGACCATGTCCCAGATGTCTGATACCTGGACGGAGCAGCCGCGCGTTTTTATTCCGGTACGCCACTGAATTGACCGCACCGGCAGGACGCCAGGCCGGCGTCAGAGTCCCTTGGATCCGGTTGGTGGAGACCCGCCCACATAGCGCCGACACACCCCGGCAGGAACTACCTTGTTTCCTGCCGTTCACGGTATATTCATCTCAGACCCTCCACCGCGGCATCCCCCAATAGTCGCGGTGGAGGGTTTTCCAATGCCCGGCGGCCACCGGGCCCCCGAAACCCCGGTTATCAGGCTGCGTCCGCGACTGCCTCCCGCAGACGCCACCCGCCGCCTGCACCGTCCCTTTCCAGCAGCATTGTGGTCAGCGCCGAGCCGTGGTTGCCCCCGAGCCGTACCTGCACCTGCAGGACTTCGACATCAACCCGGCTGAGGCCCTTCGGCATCCTCCGGTTCAGTTCCCACCAGCTCACCCGCTCAAACCAGCGGACTGGTTCGGCTCCTACTGTCCATTCCCTGCCGTTGCGCACAACCGACGCGGGCATTCCGTTGATTCCGGTTCGCACCATCACGTGTTCCATTCCTGAAACCTATTGCAGGGCACCGACATTCAAACCCCGGGTGCCGGACAACGAAAAAACCCTGCCGCTTCCGCCTTCAGGCGGAAACAACAGGGTTTCCTGGTGGGTCCTACCGGGATCGAACCGATGACATCCACGGTGTAAACGTGGCGCTCTACCAGCTGAGCTAAAGACCCAAACACGCGGAAACCGGCGCTTCAGCGCCGTAACCAACGAACATAGACTCTACCGGATGCAGGCCGGGAAACGCGAATCGGCGCCGTCGGCATTCCTGCCCGGCCCCTGCTACAAGGGCGGAAGCTCGGCGGCCAGCCAGCTCAAAGCTTCGCTGACGCCCGCCTCCAGCTTGATCACGGCCTTGTCATCGCCCCGCGTCTGCCCCCGGTTGATAATGATGACCGGCTTCCCGTCCTTTGCGGCATGCCTGACGAAGCGCAGCCCGCTCATGACGGTCAGTGACGATCCCGCCACAACCAGCGCGCGGGCATCGTCCACCATCGCATACGAGCGCTCAACCCGCTCTTTGGGCACGTTCTCCCCGAAGTATACAAAGTCTGGCTTTAGCGTTCCGCCGCATGCAGGGCAGAGAGCCACCACGAAGCTTCTGATCAGCGCCTGGTCCTCAACGGCGGCGTCCGCGTCCGGCGCCATTTCCACCAGTCCCGTTTCCTCTGCCCGGGCCAGGAAATCGGGGTTCAACTCCTCCAGCACTCCCGCCAGCAGGCGCCTGGAATAAGTTCGGCGGCACTCCAGGCACACCACCTGGTCATACCTGCCGTGAAGGTCAACGACGTTGACGCTCCCGGCGTCCTCGTGCAGGCGGTCAACGTTTTGGGTTATCAAGCCGGTGAGGAAGCCCCGCCGCTCCAGCTCGGCGGAAGCCCGATGGCCCTGGTTGGGGTCAGCATGGCGGAGATGGGACCAGCCAATGTGGTTTCGGGCCCAGTAGCGCTGCCTGTTGGCGGCGTCCCGGGTGAACTCCTGGTACGTCATGGGGGTCCGCGGAGTTGACTCCGGGCCGCGGTAGTCCGGGATGCCTGAATCTGTACTGAGCCCGGCGCCCGTCAGCAACGCAAAGCGCTTGCCGGCGAGGATTTCGCGGATCTGGAGCAGAACGGCAAGCTCCTCCGCCGAGGGCCGCGCTGGAGCCACCGGCGGCATGCTGGCGAAGCCTGTCAGGCCTACACCCGCCCGCCGCTGCTCCATGGGCGGTCAGGCCTGCCTGAGGTTGGCCAAGGCAGCGCGGTATTCCCGTAGGTCCCTGGCCTGGCCGCGCGGGTTCACCACTGAGTACCGGACATTTCCGGCGGCATCGATGATGAACGTGCCACGCTTTGCCATCCCGCTCTCTGCATCGAAGACGCCATAGGCGGTGGCAACGGCACCGTGTGGCCAGAAGTCCGCCAGCAGATCGAAACTGTACCCTTCCTGGGCAGCGTAGGCGCGCAGGCTGAACTTGCTGTCTACGGACACAGCCAGGACGGTGGCGTTGGCATCCTCGAAGGCGGCCAGGTTGTCCCGTATCTCGCACAGCTCCCCGGTGCAGATTCCGGAAAAAGCGAAGGGATAGAACACCAGGACCACGTTCTGGCCGCGGAAGGAAGAAAGCCTGACCGGTTCGCCGAACTGATTGGCGAGTTCGAAATCAGGTGCCGGCACGCCAACGGCCGGCACGCCTTGAGTGGCAGCGTCAAGCGCTGCCGTCACTTGTTTTTCCTGCTCACCAGGCGGGACGCGCTCCAGTCCTTTGAAACGCCTGCCGAAGTTGTGACGTGCAGGCCGGCCGTCGGCGCAGCTTCCTGTATCTCGGCCGGGGAAACGTAACCGGCCCTGCCGGACTTCGGGGTAAGGACCCAGACAACGCCGGTTTCACTGAGGGTAGTCAGCGAATCCATGAGGCTGTCCACGAGGTCGCCGTCGCCGTCGCGCCACCAGAGGATAACGGCGTCCGCCACTTCATGGTCGTCCTCGTCCAGCAGTTCCGAACCCGTGAAGTCTTCAATATCGTCACGCAAGTCGAAATCGACGTCGTCGTCGTAACCGAACTCCTGAATCAGATCCCCGTTCTTGAAACCCAATTTTTCCGCCACATTTACCGATGTGGCGGCGTCGGCCTCGCTCACGTGTTCCTCCAATGCCTCATATATGCAGTGTGCATAGTGATTTCCATTACTCCCAAGCCAACACCCTTTGTGCCTGCGCTTCAAGCTGACGCCCCCGGGGCGGCGCATATTCTGCGTCACACCTGATGAAGCCAACCCGCTCCGCAGCGGCTTTTTGTCACACAACCAGTATGACGGCGAAATACAACAGGGCCCCCGAAGCCTGCGGCTACGCATCGTGTTCCGGACAGAGTTAGAGTTGCAGGTGACAACTAAGCCTGCGGAGCAACAACCCTGAAACTCCAGTGCAGGCGTAGGAATGCTAGGACCCTGCCCGGCACACATGACCGGGCTGTTGTAACCGATACGTCGCACACGGCGTATTTACGCCGGGCGGTCACCCTGCCCGGCCTGAGTGCGCCATCAAATGCGCGCAAAGAGAGGTTGGACGTGGCTGCAGGAGAAGATACCTCCCATATCCTCAGCGGGTTGACTAACCAGCTGCCTGATCGTGATCCGGAAGAGACCGCCGAGTGGGTTGAGTCC
>NZ_JBNHEX010000019.1:0-27284 GCF_059089685.1 Arthrobacter sp. sptzw42 | reverse complement strand
ACGGCGCCCTCCTCTGCAGCAGCCACCACCACCTGATCCACAAAGAACAATGGACCATCACCACCATCAACGGCACCCCCTGGTACACACCCCCAAAACACCTCGACCCCCACCAAAAACCCCAACAAAACCACTACTTCAAACCACCCCCACCACCCCAAACCACCACCGAAACAACCACCACCGTGCGGGAATGAAGGTGGACCCCAACTGGGGATGCCAGCGACCGTGGGTCCAGCTCCAGGCATCAACCGCGGCTACGCCTTGGACAAGGTCGCCCTGCCTACAGAACGGCTAACCGTAGTTTGCACAGGGCAGCGCCACCCTGTTAGCAGTTTCGTGATCACAGGCAACAAGCGTTGAGTGCAAAAAGAGCCATAGGTGGTGGCAAGTCACCGCCACCGGGGCGTACCTACCACGACTGTGCCGCCCAGCTCCTCCGAGTGGACAGTCCGTGCCGCAAATCCCGCAACCGCCATGACGGCCGCTGTTCCGGCAGCCTGAGGCTCGCTGGTTTCGATGACCAGATGGCCGTTTGCATCCAACCACTCGGGGGCTTCACGGATGATGCGCCGGTGGAGGTCCAATCCGTCGACGCCGCCATCAAGAGAACGGGACGGCTCGTGGACCCTCGCCTCGGGCGGCATGGTGGGCAGCGCGCCTGTGGGCACATACGGGGCGTTCACCACGATGAGCTGCACTTGCCGTCTTAGCCGGGCGGGGAGGGCGGCATACAGGTCACCCTGATGAACCTGCCCGCCCAGGGCTGCCACGTTCCGTCGGGCGCACTGCACGGCAAGTGGATCGATATCTGCCAAGTGAAGTTCGTCTAGGGACGCCCGGGCAGCCAGTGCGACGCCCACTGCCCCGGATCCGCAGCACAGATCCACAACAACGGACGACGACGCCGATGCAGGCAGCCGAGAACGGCCGCGCAGCAGTGCAGCGGCCTCCGAAACGAGCAGTTCGGTGCGTCGCCGAGGTACAAAGACACTAGGGTCGACCGCTATATGAAGTCCGCAAAATTCTGCCCAACCAATGATGCACTCAAGGGGCTCACCGGAAACGCGGCGTTCCACCCACACCGCAAGTTCAGCGGTGCTTGGCGCTTCGGACAGGAGCAGCTGCGCCTCGTCTTCGGCGAATACACAGCCGGCCGCCCGCAGGACTGATACGAGGTCGGCAATGTCGTGAGGAGCAGGTGGCACTGGAGCTGGCATGAAGCGCCTTTCGGTAATCCGCTGGGCATCTCGCTCATTACCTAACCGGAAGGCCCCAGCGACACGAGGACCAACCAGGTGAAACCCAAAGGGGCACACCTCCGTCAAGCTGCAAAATCCAATGCTATTCCGCAATTCCCGGATTACGGCGGTTTTCTTGGCAGGATGGACTCATGACATCGCCTGCCCCGCACACGTTGATCTGGACCGGCACCTACACTCCCGACGGCGGCGGACGGGCGGAAGGGATCGGCGCACTTGCCGAACACCCCGACGGCAGGCTCGAGTGGCTTGGTACGGCCGTCAAAACCGATTCTCCGTCTTTCGTGGCCGTGCATCCAGCTTTGCCTGTGGTCTATGCAGTGGCCGAGCAGCGCAAGATGGTCCGGGCCTTTCGACGCACCGGTGATTTTGCGCTGGAGCCCCTGGGCCGTCCAAACCCCTCGGGAGAAGCCACGTGCCATGTGGCGGTGGACACGCAGGGCCGCTTTCTTACCGCCACGTGCTGGGGTGACGGCCAGGTCCTGCTGTACGAACTGAACCCGGACGGCAGCATCGCCGAGCGTTTTCCCGCACTGCCCTCGGTTGATCCGCATGCCAGCCAGACTCCTGGCGATCCCCGGCAGAGCCGGGCCCACGCTAGCCTGATGCTTCAGGACGGGCGCATTATGACGACGGACCTGGGCCACGACACTCTCAGGATCTGGAACTACGTGCCGGGGGAGGGCCTTGTGGCAGACCACGAGGTGGCCCTCCCATTCGGGGCCGGCCCGCGCCACTTGGTGCAGCACGCCAGCGGCAACGTCTTTGTGGTTTCGGAATATTCGGTTGAGGTCTTCGTGGTCAGGCCGGAGGCCGGGACATTCGAACTCGTTTTTCGAGGCCCGGCTACGTCCGGCGGCAGCCTGCCCGATGACTCGGCTGCAGAAATTAGCCTTGGCAACGAGGGCAGGCACGTGTACGTGGGTGTCCGCGGTTCCAACTTGGTAAGCGTCCTGAAAGTCGGTGCAGGAGGGACAGAACTCATGCCGGTCGGAGACTTCGCCAGCGGCGGGAACTGGCCGCGGCATCATCTGGTCAAGGGCCGCTGGCTGCACGTGGCCCACGAGCGGTCGGACAATATAGCAACTTTTGAACTCGACCCGGTGACGGGTTTGCCCGGACCCCTGGTCCACAACCTGGAGACGCCTTCCCCTACCGCGCTGGTACCGGCGGGATAGGCCGCAGGACAAGCCACAGCACCCGCAGGACAACCAGAATAGGCGCACCAGGCGGAAGCAACGCTGCCGGAGCAGTGAAAAGTGCAGTAAAGCCCCGGCCAGAGCTCAGTTACGCACCGGATGCCCGAGAATGGTGATCAACCGCCTCACCGCCTCCTCTGCTGTGGGCGGCGTCCCAAAAAACTCCTGTTGCCTGGCGGTGTCAGCCACGTACCTGCCGGTCTGGAACCACGCGATCATTGCTGCCAAATCCTTTGCCATGGGATTCATTGGCCCCATTACAGCACCGGCCGCCCGCAGGATCCGAAGCGGAACAGTCCGGACCCAAATTTCCTCCCCCAACACCTGTCCGGCGAGGTCGGCGAACTCCTGCATGGCGATGGGCCGGTCCCACCCGATATCGATGCGCTGGCCCTCGACACCCGGAGCATCCACGGCCGCGGCCAGGTATCCGGCGACATCCGGAGTGAGCACGAACGTCAGAGGGATTCCGGCGGAGCCGAACCACATGACCTTGTGCCTGCTGAGCGGGTCGCCGCCGAAACGCGTCACCTGGTCCAGGAAGGCCCCCGGCCGCAGAGCGACAAACGGCACGCCCAGGGCCTCGAGCCGGTCCTCCATCAGCCTTTTGTGCCAAAAGTGAGGGACGCCGGGTGTTTGGTCACACGTCAGGATGCTGGTGAGGACGAACCGGCGGATCCCGCTATGCTTGGCGGCTTCAGCCAGGTTTGAGTTGCCCAACGTATCGGTTTCCGGGGTATCGCCTTTGCGGTGCCGTGTGTAGCCGGCAGCTGTAGTGACAACGGCATCTGCACCGCCCATCGCCCGCCGCAGCGATTCAGGGTCCAGCATGTCGCCACGCGCAATCTCCACGCCGGCAGAATCGAGCCGGGAAGCATCTGAGCCGGGGCGCACCAAGGCACGCACCTGCTTTCCCCGCTTCAGCAGTTCCGTCACCACTTGGCCGCCCAGCATGCCGGTGCCGCCTACTACCAGTACTGGTCCCTCACCCATCGTGCTCTCCTGACCGTTCGCCCGGCCGCGCAGCCTACCCGCGCATGGCCTCCTCCACCGCCGCCAGCAGCGAGTTGAACCTCGGATTGGCGGGAAGATCGTCCAGAAACACCGGCTTGCCGTCCGGCCCGCCCAGGGGGACCTGCCAATTCGGGTACAGCGCTTCGGTAGTGCCTGGCTGGTTCTGGACCCGCCGCTCCCCCACGGCATCCACCAGGGCAACCCCCAGCAGTACCGACGGCGCCTGTGCCAGCAGCAGGTGCAACGCCTCGATGGTCCGTTCTTCATCAGCCCCGGGACCGCCGGAAGCGTCGTCCGGCAGGTAGCCGCGCTCCCGCACCAAAGCCAGCATCTTCTCCAGCGAAGCGTTGTGCTCGGCCCGTTCCTCCTCTTCGGAGCGCTCCAGAAGGCCCAAGCTGCTGCGCAGCGCCACATGGTCACCGGCGAGGTAACCGGCGGTCGGCGGCAGGTCATGGGTATTCACGCTGGCGAGTGCCTGCGTGCGGTACTTTTCGGGCGCAAGGGGCGAGTCGCCGTCGTACTCGAACCAGAGGATGGACGTCCCCAGGATGCCGCGGGCAGCGAGGTAGTCCCGTACCCAGGGCTCGAAGGTGCCCAGGTCCTCGCCAATCACCACGGCGCCGGCACGCTGCGCTTCGAGGGCGAGGATGCCGATCAGCGCCTCATGGTCGTAGCGGACGTAAGCACCGTTACCCGGGGAATTGCCGGACGGAATCCACCACAGCCTGAACAGGCCCAGGATGTGGTCCACCCGCACGCCGCCGGCATGCCTCAGCACCGTGGCCAGCATGTTGCGGAACGGGATGTAGCCGGCTTCGGCGAGCTTGGCGGGATGCCAGGGCGGCTGGCCCCAGTCCTGGCCCTGCTGGTTGTACATGTCCGGCGGCGCTCCCACGCTGGTGCCGGGAGCCAGGACATCACGCAGTGTCCATGCGTCAGCGCTGGCGTGGTCCACGCCCACGGCGAGGTCGTGAACAACGCCCAGCCGCATGCCGGACCGCAGCACTGAGTGCTGCGCAGCTTCAAGCTGTTCATCACAGATCCACTGCAGCCAGCGATAGAACCCAATCCGGTCGGCGAGCTTTTCCCGGAGCGCCTCGGTCTGCGGTGTGCCGAGGGCGCTGGCAGGGTCTGACCAGAAGGGGTCTCCGGCCGGCAGGTCCTCACGGATGGCGGACCAGAGGGCAAAGTCGTCCAGCCCGCTGCCGGAGACGCGGCAGAACTCATTGAAGGCGGCCTGCCGGGCAGGCGAACGGCGGGTGTGGTAGAGCAGCTCCAGAGCCTGGAGCTTGGCTGCGTAGACCGAGTCGCGGTCCAGCCGGTCGCCCTCCCTGTTCAGCGGAGCCACTTCCTCGCGCAGCTTCTCCAGTGCGGCACGCTTTCGCGGCTTCAGGTAGGCCAGTTCGGGGATCGCCTCGATGCGGATATACAGGGGGTTGAAGAACCGGCGGGTGGACGGCGAATACGGGGAGGGCTGCACGGGCGGCACCGGCTCGGCGGCGTGGAGCGGATTGACCAGGATGTAGTCGGCTCCGCGGGCAGCGCTCAGTGCGCCGAGGTCAGCCAGGTCGGAGAAGTCGCCGATACCCCAAGACCGGCGGGAGCGCACCGAGTACAGCTGCGTGGCCAGTCCCCAGCCGCGGCGCTTTTCGAGCGGTGCAGCGGTGGTCATCCGCGCCGGCACCACCACCAGGGTGGTGGACGCGGTGGCGCCGCCTGATTCGGCGTGGAGGGTGTGCCAGCCCAGCGGCAGGTCCCGTGGAAGGGCGAAGGTGGCACGCCCGGTGGATACACCGTCAACATCCCGCGGCTGCACCCGGAGGTCCTGCTCCACGGCGTCCCTGGACCCGGCACCGCCTTCGAGCGTGATGCGCAGCTGCACCGCGGCGCCGTCCCGCACGTGGACCGGGACCTGGGCCGGCTCGCCCTGCTGGATCACGACGGCGGGAGGCAGCATACGCCGCCACGGAGCCAGTTCCGCTTCCGCGAGCGCCGCCTTGATGAGCTCGTTGGTATGGGCCTGCACGCCCAGGGAGGCCAGGACCTTGATCAGGGTTTCTTCGGCAACATGGTGGGGCAGCCCGTCCCAGCCCTGGAAGGACGTTCCTACGCCATGCACGTCCGCCAGTTGCTGGAGGAGGTGCTGGTCCACGGCCCCGGCAGCTACTTCGCGGTCAGCGCGTGGAATGCCTGGCGGATCCGCGGGCATCTGCGATCGCTGTGGGTGCTGCTGGTCTGAAGCCGTCATGCGTGTCCGCCTCGTCTGGTGTCATGTGGCCTGAACTTACAGTGCTGCCTGTTGCACCGGGCGCCTGCACCCCCGCGCACAACCGTTGGTTCAGATTATTGCAGGGCGGCCCAGAGGCGAAACTGGAGCGCCCGCACTGCGCGGGTTACGGCTCGAAGTAGGTGCTGACCGAGCCCGAGCCCACCTGGTGCAGGATGTCGGCCGCGACGTCGCGCAGTTTCTGGTTGCGATGGCTCGATGCCTGGGCCAGCACAGCCATCGCTTCTTCCTGTGTGCACCGGTTCTGGGCCATCACTACACCGCACGCCAGATTGATCACTGTGCGGTGTTCCGAGGCAGCGGTGAGGTCCTCCGCGAGGTTCTGCGCATCAGCAATCTTGAGTGCCAGCCGCAACGCCCGTCCGGCCAGCTCGGCAAATGCTTCTGCCCTGCGGACCACGTGAGCGGTGAGTACTGCGGGTTCGTCCGCGAAGAAATCCGGAGCAGCCGCCTGCGTTTCATCCAGCGCGAGCGGAACGCCCAAAACACTGCGGCAGTCGTTTTCCGCAAGGAGCTTCTGGTCCTCCGGCCGCGCGTGTCCGTTTCCACATCATCGAGGATTACGGGCTTCATGGCTTCCAGGGACGTGAGGCACGGACCGTGTCCCAAAACCTGCTCGAGTTTGTCCAGCGCCATTGCCCGCGCGCTGCTGCCCGCAACAGTTGCACTTCGCTTCCGTTGCCGGAGCGTCACACCGCACTCAATGTGTGAATTGGCCGTCTCACCCAGTGTCGAAGCAGCCAGGATGAAAAGGTCGGCAAGGAAGCCACTGACGTTGGTGCTGCCGATAATCATGTCGTGCAGTTTGAGGAACTGCTCCTCATTACTGGGAGTGCCCATGCCTCAATATATGCGACGCCAGGCCAGCCGGTCGCTCCATATTTCGTCATACCGGCCCTCTGCGTTACCCCGGAAGTCGAAAAGAGAAGCCCCGAGGCGGGAACCCGCCGGTACCCGGCCAATCTGTGTAGCCTCGTGACGATCAAGGGCATGCATCGGAAGCAACATGCCGCAAAATATCGGAGGAGACCGGAGATGAGCCTCAGCGAATTGCGGGTGTTCGGGCGATCAGGCACCCCTATCAGCCCGCTGACCCTGGGCACCATGAACTTCGGGGAAGGACCGGGCGGGGCCCCCGGTGCCCCGACCGGTGCCGAGGAGAGCATCCGGATCATCCAATCGGCGGTGGACTCGGGCATCACCGCGATCGACACGGCCGATGTGTACTCCCAGGGCGAATCGGAACAGGTGGTGGGGCGTGCACTCCGGGGCCGCCGGGACGACGTCTTCCTGGCCACCAAGTTCCACGGCCAGATGAGCCCCAACCCTGCCCATGCCGGCAACTCCCGGCGGTGGATCACCCAGGCGGTGGAGGGCAGCCTTCGCCGCCTCCAGACTGACCGCATCGACCTGTACCAGGCGCACCGGCCGGACTACAACACCGACGTCCTCGAAACCATCACCACCCTCAACGACCTGATCCGGCAGGGGAAAATTCTTTACTACGGCACCTCCGTGTTCACGCCGGCGCAGCTGGTGGAGGCACAGTGGCTTGCCACCACCAACCACCTGATTCCGCCGCTCGGAAACCAGGTGCCGTACTCGATGCTGGTGCGGGCCAACGAACGCGACGTCTTCCCCATCGCCCAGCAGTACGCCCTCGGTGTCCTGGCGTACGGCCCGCTGGCAGGAGGCTGGTTGTCAGGCAGCTTCGTCCTGGAGTCCGGCAAGGCACCCACCCGGGTCCATTCCCTTCCCGGCCGCTACGACATCTCCGGCCCCTCCAGCGAGCGCAAGCTGCATGCAGCCGATGCCCTGGCACGGCTGGCGGACAAGCTGGAACTGTCGCTGGTGGACCTCTCGGTTGGTTTCGCCCTGTCCCATCCGGCCATCAGCAGCGTAATTATTGGACCGCGCAGCGAAGAGCACTTGGCGGCATACCTGAAGGCGGCCGAAGTCCGGCTGGGTGAGTCCGTACTGGATGCGATTGATGACGTTGTCCCGCCCGGCACCAACTTCGTGGAGCGGGACGCCGGCGCCATTGTGCCGTCACTTGAGTTCGCAGAATTACGACGGCGGTAGGACAGTGCTGCGCCTAAGTCCGGAACCTCGGCCAGCCGGGAGCTGTGCCAGTGGGGCTTTGGGGCCTCACCGCGGCGGCGGAGAATTGTGATCCAGGCCCGGGCTCTTGACGGAACAGGACAAGAATTCTACGGTCGTATCGATACTCCCGTATGAGACTCAAGGGCGTCCTATGCCAATGTCCGAGGAGGAGCGAAGGCTCCTCAAGGAGCTGGAGCTCGGGCTGATCGCCGACGATCCACACCTGGCGATGGAGCTGCTCTCCGGCTACCCCTCCCGCCAGTTCAGCGCCGGCTTCTACTACGGTTCAGGCGCTGGCCTGCTCGGCCTTGTGCTTTTCATCGCCGGCCTCAGCGGCCCGGAAATTGGCGTTGGCGTAACCGGCCTTCTGCTGATGGCTTTGGGCGCCTGCCTCGCGCTGCAGAAGCATACCTTCAGCCGTGGGCGGCGGCGCGGACAGCCGACGTAGCCCGGCCCTGTTGCTGTGCTGACTGCCCCGTGATGAAGAACGTGGAACCAGGAAGATCAGTCCCGCCAAGACAAGCCCCGCGCCAATCCAGGCCACTGCGGGCAACCGCTCCCCCACCACCAGCACAGCCAAGGCAGCTGCCACCACAGTTTCCAGCAGGGAAAGGCCTGTGGCGGTACTGGCATGCACCCGGGCCAGCCCCCAGCCGAACAGGACGTATCCGGCGAACATCGGGACGAGGGCCATGTAGGCCCCCACGCTGAAGTTGGACCAGGATTCCACCAGCGGACGGCCGGTGAAAACCAGGACGGGCATCAACAGCAGGCCGCCCGTTCCGAACATCGTTCCCATCGCGGCACGGGAGGAAACGCCCTGATTGATGAGTCGATGGGCGGCCCATGAGTAGAGTGCGTAAGTGATGCCGGCAACCAGGCCCAAGGCTATTCCGGCCAGGCCGGCCCAGGACTCCCCCGCCGGACCTGCGCCGCCGCCGTCGGGCCTGTGGCCGGCAAGCGACAACAGCACCGCACCTGCCACGCCAAGCAGCGCCCCGGCCAGCCAGCGGCGGGTGAGCGGCTTGTGGTCTGCAAGGCGTTCTATCACCGCTGCCGCCACCGGGGCCGAGCCGATGGAAACCACCGTCCCCACTGCCACGCCGGCAAGATGCATTGAGCTGTAGAAGGCCAGGGGATATACCGCCACTGCCGAGGCTCCGAGGGACACCAAAGGCCATTGCCCTCTTAAGCGGCCCCATTGGGCGCTGATAGGCCTGGCCGCGTACAGAGCCTGCAGCAACCCGCCAACTCCCATCGCCACCGCACCGATTGCCAGCGGACTGACCGCCGGCGCGAAGGTGGCCGCCGTTCCCGTGGTGCCCCAGAGTACCGATGCGGCCAGCACGAAAACAGCACCCCACAGCGGACCGGACAAGCGGCCGGTGGAAGCCGTCACAACTCGTCCAGCAACTGCGCGGCGATGGTGCGGGCCTCCACGAGCCGGGTCTCCCCACCTTCAAGTCCCGCACGGACCATGGCGCCTTCGAGCAGGAAGGCCAAGTGACGGGCAAGTTTCCCCTGGCGCTCTTCCTGTCCGGGGAGCAGCTCCGCCAGATGGGTTGCGAGGAGGCGTTCTACTTCTTCCTTGTGACGCTTCACCGAAAGGCGGCCCGGGCTCCCGGCCGGCAGTTCCGCCGCGGCGTTGAGCAGCCCGCACCCCCGGAATCCGTTCTCGTAGGCAAGGCGGGCATGATCGAGGTAGGCGTCAAAGGTGGCCAGCACGTGTTCCTTGGGCCCGGACGCTTTACCCAACCGTTTCCGGTAGAGGCCAAGCCATTCCTCGTGCCGGGTTTCCAGGTAGGCGGTTACCAGGTCCGACTTGGACGCGAAGTTGTTGTAGAGGCTCTTTTTAGCCACTCCTGCCTCGGCCGTGATGGTGTCGATGCCCGTGGCCCCCACACCGTGTGCATAGAAAAGCTTCGCCGCCGCCGCGAGCAACAGTTCGCGGGCAGATCTTCGGGTCGGCTCAGACACTGCTGACGGGGTCACGGCAATCCTTTGGCGGTAGTAGTAGGTAGACCAGTCTACCTACTACTACCATTCCTGCCAACCGTCCCTACAGGAATTCGCGCTTACCGCTTGGGACCGGACCCCGAGAGTTGGGCAAACGCCATCTTGAAACAGAGTTTCCCGCTGAGCTCCTGAGGCTGGATCCACACTTCAAAACCCTCGGCGGCCGCGTAGAGGGCCCTGCCTCCCCCGGCATCCGCCGCCAGCCACAAGGCTGAGGAATCAGCCATGGCATCATCCACGGTGCCGGCACGTACGATGCCAAAATCCCTGCGGATCTCCACCGGCGTTCCAATCAACCGGCTCCAGTCGTGGTAGCGATACGGCTTCATCCCGCTGCTCCGCTCCGTCCCTTCAGGCGCTTCCGCGGCCAAGCCCTTTAGTGGAGGTGGCTTCCGCCGTTGATGTCGATGGTGGTGCCGGTGAGGTAGGCCGAGTCCTCGGAGGACAGGAAGGTGATCACGGCTGCCACCTCTTCGGTGGTCGCGTTTCGGCCCAGCGGGATGCCGGCATTGATGGCGGCCTCCTGTTCCTCCGTGCTGCCCACGCGGATGTTGGTGTCGACTGCCCCTGGAGTGATGGCGTTGACGGTGACGCCGGTGGTGCCGAGTTCCCGCGCCAGGGCCTTGGTGAAGCCGAGGATTGCGGCCTTGGCGGCGGAGTAGGGGACCTTGCCGAACACGCCCCCGCCGCGCTGGGCGGAGACGGAGGACATGTTGACGATCCGGCCCCAGCCGTTGTCGATCATGGCCGGCAGGAAGGCCCTGGTTACCAGGTATGTGCCCGTGGCATTTACGTCCATGATCTTGTGCCACAGTTCCAGGGTGGTCTCCAGGAACGGCAGCGGCGACGTGATGCCGGCAATGTTGGCGAGGGCGCCGACCGGGGGCAGGTTGCCTGCCGCAACCTCGGCTGCCACCGCCGCGTGGGCTGTAGTGACGGAGGCTTCGTTGGCAACATCGATCTCGTGGCCGAAGGCGGGGACGTTGAACTCATTGCCGATCTCCGCGGCGACCTTGGCGGACCTCTCCCCGTCGAGGTCCAGGATGACCACAGCCCAGCCCTGGCGGGCGTAGCGGCGGGCGGTGGTGATGCCGATACCCCGGTCCGAGGTTGCCCCAGTGAGGACGGCGGTGCGCTGGATGGTGGTCATGATTGCTCCTTGGTGGTTTCGCACGACATCGGACTTCCGTCCCAGGTGCAGCAGTGATGGGACCACAATACGGAGCGCTCGTGTCAACAGTCAACCTTTAGAGTTGACTGTTGACAGTGGAAATGATCCCCGTCACACTTGAGGCGTAGCATCGTTAACAGTCGACAGCGGCAGGCTTGCATCAGTCGCTTTTCGGAAGGAAACCCACCATGAGCAACGAAGCTCTCAAAATGCGCGGCCATGTGCACGGCACTAAGGACGCAAAGCGTGTTGCAGTCGGCTCTGGCGTCGGCGCAGTCATCGAGACATACGACTTCATCGGCTTCGGCACAGCTGCGGCCCTGTACTTCGGTACAGCCTTCTTCCCCACTGGTGACCCCGTCACCGGGACACTGGCGGCCTTCGCAACCCTGGGTGTAGGCTTTGCCGCCCGTCCCCTGGGTGGCATTATTGGCGGCCATCTTGGCGACAAGGTGGGACGCAAGCCCGTCCTGGTGGCGTCGCTGATCCTCATGGGCGTGGCCACGTTCCTGATCGGCCTGCTTCCCACCTACGAGCAGGTTGGCCTGCTCGCCCCGGCGCTGCTGGTGTTCGTCCGCATTGTCCAGGGCCTGGCCTTCGGTGCCGAATGGGGTGGCGCCATCCTGATGAGCTACGAGCACGCGCCGTGGAAGTCCAAGGGCAAGTACACCGGCATCGTCCAGGCCGGCTTCCCGGTAGGCCTGCTGCTGGCCAACCTCGTCTTCCTCGTAAGCGTGAACCTCGGCGGCGAACTCGCCTGGCGTGTTCCCTTCCTGGCCAGCATCGTACTGGTGGCAGTGGGCCTGATCATCCGCTCCAAGGTTCCCGAGTCCCCCGTCTTCGATGAAGTCAGGGACAGCGGCGACATCGTCAAGTCCCCCATCGTTGAGGTCATCAAGACCGACTGGCGCAACATTGTGAAGGGCATCGGCCTGCGAGTTGCTGAAACTGCCGGCTACGCCGTGTCCATCACCTACATGATTTCCTACCTGCACACCGAGCAACTGGCGGACAAGACTGAAACCCTTGTAGCCCTCTGCATTGCATCCTTCATCGGCATCTTCGCCACCGCCGCCTGGGCCCGGCTGACGGACAGGATCGGGCGCCGCCCTGTGTACATCTGGTCCTGCGCCTTCGCCGTCCTGTTTGCAGTACCCATGTTCCTGATGGTCAATACCGGCCTGTTTATCGCTGTGATAGCGACCATCGCCATCTCTTACGCCGTCTGCCAGAACTCGCTCGCCGGTGCCCAGGGAGCCTGGTTCCCGGAACTCTTCCAGGCCAAGACCCGCGCTTCAGGCGCTTCCCTGGCCTACCAGATCTCCGCCATGGTTTCGGGCTTCACCCCGTTCGTCACCACTTTGTTGTTCGTTAGCTTCGGCTGGATGGGTCCCGCCCTGCTCTTCGGAACCTACGCAGCCATTGGACTCTGGGCCGCTGTCGCGACCCGCGAAACCTGGGGCAAGCGGGAGCGCCAGCTCGCAGACGAGATCACCAAAAGCACCCCCAACACGGTGAGCGTCTAGTGACCGTCATCCACGACACAACAACGGAGTCAGCAATGTCAGTAGAGAACGTCCAGGACCAGGCCACCGTGGGCCATGTGACGCGGGATCGAATCGCGCAAGTCAGTGCGGCCGCGTACCGGATCCGTCACCACGCCCTGAACATGGGTGAGGTGCAGGGACAGGGCTACGTAGGGCAGGCTTTGGGTGCGGCGGACATGCTCGCCACCGTCTACGGGGACCAGTTGAACTTCCGCGCTGAGGATCCGCATTGGGAGGCCCGCGACCGGTTCCTGCTCTCCACCGGCCACTACGCCATCGGCCACTACGCGGCCCTCGCCGAGGCCGGGATCGTCCCGGTCGAGGAACTGGAAACCTACGGCTCCGACGATTCCCGCCTGCCGATGTCCGGGATGTCCACCTACACCCCCGGCATGGAAATCTCCGGCGGCTCCCTGGGCCACGGCCTGACCATCGCCGTCGGCATGGCCCTGGGCCTGCGCTACCAGGGCTCCAACGCACGGGTCTTCAACTTCCTCTCCGACGGCGAACTCGACGAGGGCTCCACCTGGGAGGCCGCCATGGGCGCCCACCACCACCAGCTGGGCAACCTGACCGCGATGGTGGACATCAACGCCCTGCAGGCCGACGGCAAGACGGACACCGTACTCCGCACCGAACCGGTGACCGAAAAGTGGGAATCGTTCGGCTGGTACACCCAGCGGGTGGACGGCAACGACGTGGCCGCGCTGCTGGAAGCGTTCGACAACGCAGCCGCCCAGGCCGCCGCCGTCGGACGTCCTTCCGTGATCCTGTGCGACACCAAGGTGGGCCGCGGCGTCCCGCTGCTGGAGAACCGCGAAAAGGCGCACTTCATGCGCATCGAAGAGAACGAATGGCAGACCTGCCGCGAGCAACTCACCGCAGGCTACGAAGGAAAGGCTTCAGCATGAGCACCACCACCGAGGCCCCAGACACAACAACAGCCGCCAAGCCGAAGCTGAAGACATCGGCGATGATTGCCTCCTTCGCCGACCCCGACCAAAAGACAGCGCCCGCCCCGTTCGGGCACGCCCTGGTCAAGGCCGCCCAGGAGAACGACAAGATCGTCGGCCTGACGGCGGACCTGGGCAAGTACACGGACATGCACATCTTCGCCAAGGCTTTCCCGGAGCGGTTCTTCCAGATGGGCATGGCCGAACAGCTCCTCTTCGGCGCCGCCGCCGGCCTGGCCGAAACAGGGCTCGTACCGTTCGCCTCCACCTACTCAGTGTTCGCCGCCCGCCGCGCCTACGACTTCCTCTGCCTGGACGCCGCCGAGCCGAACCTGAACGTGAACATTGTCGGCGGCCTGCCGGGCCTGACCACCGGGTACGGCCCCAGCCACCAGGCAACCGAGGACATGGCGATCTTCCGCGGCATGCCCAACCTGACCATCGTGGACCCCTGCGACTCAATTGACATCGAGCAGGCCGTCCCGCAGCTGGCCGCAAGTAACGGGCCCACCTACCTGCGCCTGCTGCGCGGCAACGTCCCCACCGTCCTGGACGAGTACGACTACACGTTCGAACTCGGCAAGGCCAAGGTCCTCCGCGGCGGCAACGACGTCGTGTTCATCTCCTCGGGCCTGATGACCATGCGCGCCCTGCAGGCAGCAAAGGCCCTCGAAGCCCACAACGTGGACGTGGCCGTCGTCCACACCCCCACCATCAAGCCCTTCGACGCCGCTACCGTCCTCGCCGAAATCAACACAGACCGGCTCGCTGTCACACTCGAGAACCACTCCGTGGTGGGCGGCCTGTTCGAAACCGTCGCCTCCGCCGTCGTCACCGCAGGAGTAGGCAAGCGCGTGGTTCCCGTCGCGCTGCCGGACGAGTTCCTCGATGCCGGAGCACTGCCCACCCTCCATGACCGCTACGGCCTTGCTGTGGACCGCATCGTCGCCAGGGTCCTCGCCGAACTCGGCTAAGCGCGCCTTCAGAAACAGAAAGCACGGCACCGGTCCAGCCCGGGGCCGTGCTTTCTGCCGTACTATCGGAACTAAACCCGACTGTAAACAGTCGACTTACAACACTGAAGGACAGACGCGATGGCCGGACTGACAGCTCCCCTGCTGGGACTGCAAAAGAAAAGCCTGCGCGAGCAGGCGCTTTCGGCACTGAGGACCGCCATCACGAGCGGTGAACTTGCGCCCGGGCGGCACCTGGTGGAAACCGAACTGTCTGACATGCTGCAAATCAGCCGGGGAACCCTGCGTGAAGCGCTGCGCCAGCTCGAACAGGAAGGCCTGCTCTCCGCCGGGCCACGCGGCAGGCTGTCTGTCCGGCACCTGGATGAAAAGGAAATCCGGGACATCTTCGCCGTCCGGGCCGCCCTTGAATCCCTTGCCGCGCGCACCCTTTGCGAACTTCCTGACCGCGCCCATGCCATCGAAGCGCTCCACAAAACCATCGACGTGATGGAGGCCGCCCAGGACGCGTCACTGGAAGAGCGGATCGAATCCGATATGGAGTTCCACCGGACGCTGTGCCGCCTGACCGGCAACGAGACGCTGCTTCACTCCTGGCAGTCCCTGGAAGGTTCCATCCGGATGTCCATCATGTTCGGCGGCCTGGAAAAGGGCGTCAAAAACATGAGCGTGGACCGCCACCGCGACATCGTGGCAGCCATCGAAACAGGCGACGCCTCGCTCGCCCGGAACACCATCCGTGCCCACATGGACTCGGCCGCAGCCAACCTCGTCGCTTAGCGGCAGCTTTCCGGCTGATTTGCCGGCCCCTCCCATGCGCAGTCCCGCCGGGAATCACTTTGAGTTCCGGACCGTTAACTGACTGTGCGGTAAGTTACCGCGCGTAAACGAGGGATGTAATGAACGCGAAGTATGTCTCAGTTGAAGACGACGCCGGAAAGGTCACCCGATATGCCCGCCACGCCAACGGTGGAGGCCTGACCGCCCCCGGTGCAACAGTGGCCGAAAGCGCGCGCATCGGACCGATGACCTACGTGGAGTACGGTGCCCGGATCGGCTCGGGCTGCCGGATTGGCCACGGCAGCTGGATCGACCGCGATGCCACCATCGGCGACCGTTCCGTTATTGGTGACGGTGTGCGGATTGGCCGCGGAACGGTGATCGGAAACCGGGCGCATATCGGCAGCCACTCGCGGATTGGAGCCGGCGTCCTTATCGAGCACGGGGTCCACTTGCACGCTGACAGTGCAGTCCCCGACGGCGGCCATGTTGCCCTGCGATCCCCGGCACGGGTTTCCGAGCAGGCAAAGGCAGCCGCCTCCGCGAAGGCCCCGGCTGCGAAGGCTCCGGCTTCCAAGGCCCCGACGGGAGGGAAGGGCCGCCCGCACCGGAAGATGATGGGGCGGATGGCCGCCTGATTAGTGCTGTTGTTTTGAGCCCCCCTGTGCCCGTCCCTTAAACGCTTCCCCGGCCCAGACCGCCAGCAGCAGTCCTGCCAGCAACAGGCCGGCGTCGCCCAGATCGACGGATCCCAGCCACAGGGTCAAGGGATCCTCAAGCGCGAAGGCGGCGTTGAAGAAGCCGCCGAGTGTGATCACGGCGATGAACAACGCGGACACCGCCGATATCCCGGTCACCAGGGCGTTGAAGCCCAGTTTCCGCTGCGGGTCTTCCAGCGCCGAGCGGTACATCCGCATCATGGCTACGCCGTTGACTGAGTCGCACAGGGTCATGGCTGCGGTGAATGCCAGCGGCAGCGCCAGCAGGGCGAAGGGCGGTACCCCGGCCAGGGAGGCCGCCGTCGTCATCATGAGCAGGCCGATGGTAGTCGCCGTGTCAAAGCCCAGTCCGAACAGGAAACCGATGACGTAGATGTTCCGCGGCTGCCGCACCCTGGACAGCGGCCGGGCGAGCAGCCGCGCCATAAGCCCCTTCGGTTCAAGGTCCCCGGGGTCGATTGCCGCGCCGGCCCGGGCCCGGCGGTAGGCCTGGGCCGACCGGGCGAAGGCGGAGCCGTTGAAGAGACCCATCGCCAACAGGAACAACCCGGAAACGCCGCTGCCGATCAGCCCGAGCACCTGGTTTCCGGCGGACCCGTCCTGCATGAACTCCCCCACGACGGCTGCGCCGGCGATAACAAGCATGCCTGCCAGAGTTACCACGGAGCTGTGTCCCAGGCTGAAGGCGAAGCCGACACTGACCGGATCCTGGCGGCTGGCGACAAACTTGCGGGTGGAGTTGTCGATGGCTGCCAGGTGGTCCCAGTCGTAGCTGTGTTTCACGCCCGCCAGGTATGCAGTCAGGACCAGGCCCCACGAAAGGGCTTGCACCCCGGCCTCCCCCGGGGTACCGGCGGTGCCGCGGGTTCCTACGCCGCCTGCGGTGCCCATGTTGCCAGCGAGGAGCAGTACGACGGCGGCTGCGTGCAACGCGGCCACCGCACCAAACAAGCACAGCAGGCGGGTCCGCAGCGGCAATGTTTCCCGGTAGCGGTAAAGGCTGGTGATGTTCGTGAGGGCTGTCATCAGTGCTTCCTGAGGTTCAGTGGTTCCTGTCCGTACCACCGTTTCCGGAGGAGGGCGGTGCAGGCGCCAAGGAGCTGGTTCAGTTCGCCCGTGCTGTTGGACAGCGAGCGGAGTACCAGCCCGGTTGTTCCAGCTACGCTTCCGGTCAGCGAGATTCCAGTAAGTGCTTCGTGTTCCGACGCGGCGCCGTGCAGCTCATCAGCGAGCGCCTGGTCTACGCGCGGGTCCACCACGATCAGGGAACCGAGGTGGCTTAAGCCTTCCATGAAACCCAGGCCGGTGACATTTCCCGTCGGCGGCCGGATGAGCAGGTTGTCCAGCGCCAGCAGCTGGTTGCCTTCTTCCGTCTCAACCAGGAGTTCGTTCCGCAGGCGCAGTTCCTCGTACTGGAACGTGGCTCCGTCGGGTGACCAGCCGGGCGTCACCACTTCCGCCATCACCAGCGACGACGACGGCCGCACCGTTACCAGCGTCCGTTGCCGGTAGCTCGCCTCCCGATAGGCGATGAGCTGGTCAGGTACCAGCTCCAGCCGGGCCCGCTCCCTCAGCCGGACAACCAGTCGCTGCTCAGCAAAAGAGCCGGGAGTTTTGTACACCTTCGTCGCAGACTGCGTGGTGAGCAGGAGATCAGCGCCGTCCCCAACTTCAACATCGAGGAGAAAAAGATCAGCCCCAAGATAAGCCCCGCCTGGATTTACGATGACATAACAAACCTGTCCGGAGTCATCGAGATAATGGGGCCTGAGTATCCGAAGAGCGCCCCGATGATATTGATGCAAAGCGACCGACCGACCGCCTCGCTGCTCAATACTTATGGCGAGCTCCCCCATAGGTGACGAAGGCACTGAGGTGGCGAGGCCGGATTTTGGGGCCGCGGCGTGGTGGGCCGGGCATGGCCCAAAGTCCGGCGAAGCCGCCCAACCCAGCCCGGCACCCGGTGAAGCGGCCGGACCCAAGTGGGCCGCCGTCGTACTCACGAAGCCAGATCGAGCATCAGGACATCCCGCCGAACCCATTCGATGACTGCGTCCAGTCCGTCATCTGTTTTGAGGTTGGTGAAGCAGAACGGCTTGGTCCCGCGGAATTCCTTGGAGTCGCGTTCCATGACGGCGAGATCAGCTCCCACGTGCGGTGCAAGGTCGGTTTTGTTGATGATGAAGAGGTCGGATTTGATCATGCCCTGGCCGGCTTTGCGGGGGATTTTTTCGCCTTGGGCGACGTCGATGATGTAGATGGAGAAGTCGACGAGTTCGGGGCTGAAGGTTGCGGACAGGTTGTCTCCGCCGGATTCGACGAAGATCACCTGCAGGCCGGGGTGCCTGGCTTTGAGTTCCTCGATGGCGGCGGTGTTCATGGAGGTGTCTTCGCGGATGGCGGTGTGCGGGCAACCGCCGGTTTCGACGCCGATGATCCGGTCCTCGGGGAGGATGCCGTTGGCGGCGAGGATTTTGGCGTCCTCGATGGTGTAGATGTCGTTGGTGATGGCGGCCATGGAGATCCCACCGCTCATGTGCCGGGTGAGCCGCTCCACGAGTTGGGTTTTGCCGGCACCGACTGGTCCGCCGATGCCGATTTTGATGGGTTCCGTCATGCTGTCCTCCTTTGATTTTCCAAGCACTGTCAGCTCATGAACATCCGGGCACGTTGTCGTTCGTGCCGCATTTGCGAAATTTCCAGTCCGGGGCTGACCGCCCCGAAGTCGTCCGGCACCAGGTGCGGGATCCTTTCGACGGCGGCAGCAACGTCGTCGGCCGCGCGCCGTAGCAGCCGCTGGCCGGCGCTTTGGCCCAGCGGGATGGCGCGGACGGCGTTTTGCGTCAGCGAGGTCACGGCGGCGAAAAGGTAGGCGGCCAGCGCCTCCTGCAGGGGCACCCCCAGCGACCGTGCGACGACGGCGAACGCCAGCGGCTGGTGCCCGGCGGCACGGCCGGTGGTCACCAGGTGCCGGTACAGTTCCAACCCGGCCGAGGGAAACACCTCGGCCCCAATCTCAAGCAGCCGGGAGCCCATCTTGACGCTCGCCTCCCGAACCTGCCGCGGCAAAAGCGAAGCGGTAAGCAAGGAATCCAGCTCCCCAACATCAACCCCCTCATAAAAGAACCGAACGGCCAACCCGTCGGAGTAGGTCAGCGGCTGCGAGACAAAAACGGACAACCACTCCCCAAACGACCCCTCATCAAAAACGAGCCCACCATCGATATACGCCTCAAAGCCAAAAGAGTGAGCAAAAGCCCCAGTAGGAAGCGCGGAGTCAACCAACTGCTGAAGGGCCAACTGATAGCGGCTGACGCTGGCGGTGGCGGGTGAAGGGGGCTGCGGCGTGGTGGGCACCGCGAAGCGGGCACAGCCCCCTTCACCCGCCGCCGCTTCCAAGGTGACGCTGGTACTAGTGGCTGTGTTCAGCATGGCGGAAAGGCACAGGCATGACGCGTTCCTGGCGGGTGTAGGGCACGGCGGCGTGGGTGAGGTAGTCCTCGACGGTGTGGTCGTAAGCGCACACCATGACGTCGGCCCCGTACTCGGAAGACGAGTCGAAGAACTGTGCCTGCAGGTGCCGGTTGCCGAGGGAGTGCGCCGCCACGCCCATCTCATATACCGAGCGGGGCGCGATCACCAGGACATCGGTGGGCAGCACGGATACCACGATCATGTTGGACTCTTCCGCGTGCAGGATATCGCCGTCGCGCAGGTCGCCGGAGCCGGAGGGCAGCCGGATGCCGATCTCCTTGCCGTGGTCGGTGGTGGCCCGCTGGATGCGCTTGACCAGCTGCGCGCTGGGCAGCACCACTTTCTCCTGGTGCAGGCTGGCGTAGGCCTGCGGGTCCGGAAGTTCGTGCAGGTTGCCGAGGACTTTTTCGATGATCACGTGGTGCTCCGGGGGTTGTCAGGGCGGGGCGGTCAGAAGAGGAAGTAGCGCTGGGCCATGGGCAGCACATCGGAGGGCTCACACGTCACGTCCTCGCCGTCGACCGTTACCTGGTAGGTTTCGGGATCCACCTGGATGTCCGGGGTGGCGTCGTTGTACTTCAGGTCCGCCTTGGTCAGCGTCCGGATTCCGGAAACTGGCCTGATGACCTTTTCCAGCCCCAGCTCGTGGGGCACGCCGGCGTCGACCGCTGCCTGGGAGAGGAAAGTGATGGAGCACTGCTGCACAGCCTTGCCGAACGCGCCGAACATCGGGCGCATGGTGCGCGGCTGCGGGGTGGGGATGGAGGCGTTCGCGTCGCCCATCAGGGCATAGGCGATTTGCCCGCCCTTGATCACGAGCTCGGGTTTCACCCCAAAGAACGCAGGGTCCCACAGGACAAGGTCGGCGAACTTGCCCACCTCCACGGAACCAACGGAATCCGCGATGCCCTGCGCGATAGCCGGGTTAATCGTGTACTTGGCCACGTAGCGCTTGATCCGGAAGTTGTCGCTGCCCTCGCCGGAGCCGACGGCTGAAGCATGGGAACCGCCGTCGGGATCCTGCAATCCCCCCCGCTGCTTCTTCATCTTGTCCGCCACCTGCCAGGTGCGGGTGATCACCTCGCCCACCCGTCCCATCGCCTGCGAGTCGGAGGAGGTGATGGAGAAGATGCCCATGTCCTGCAGGACGTCCTCGGCCGCGATGGTTTCGGCCCGGATCCGGGAATCCGCGAACGCCACGTCCTCGGGAATGTCCGGGTTGAGGTGATGGCACACCATCAGCATGTCCAGGTGCTCTTCGATGGTGTTGCGGGTGTACGGAAGGGTGGGGTTGGTGGATGCCGGCAGGACGTTGGGCATCCCGGCAATCCTGATGATGTCCGGAGCGTGCCCGCCACCGGCTCCCTCGGTGTGGAAGGTGTGGATGACGCGTCCGTTGATGGCGCGGACGGTGTCCTCCACGAAGCCGCACTCGTTCAGGGTGTCCGTGTGGATGGCCACCTGCACGTCGTATTCGTCAGCCACCGTCAGGGAGGTGTCGATCGAGGAGGTGGTGGACCCCCAGTCCTCATGGACTTTCAGCCCGATGGCGCCGGCGCGGATCTGTTCCGCGAGGGGTTCCACGGCCGACGCGTGTCCCTTGCCGAACAGGCCGATATTCATGGGAAAGCCTTCGGCCGCCTGCAGCATGCGCTGGATGTGCCATTTTCCGGGAGTTACGGTGGTGGCCTTGGTGCCTTCGGCCGGGCCGGTGCCGCCGCCGATCATGGTGGTGATGCCGCTGGTCAGTGCCGTAGGGATCTGGTCCGGGGAGATGAAGTGGATGTGGGTGTCCACTCCCCCAGCGGTGAGGATCTTGCGCTCGCCGGCAATGATTTCAGTGCTCGCTCCGATCACGATGTCCACGCCGTCGGTGATCTGGGGGTTGCCCGCCTTGCCGATCCTAAGGATGTGGCCGTCCTTGAGGGCGATGTCGGCCTTGTATATGCCGGTGTAGTCCAGGATCACGGCGTTGGTGATGACGGTGTCGGGAACTCCGTCACCGGAACCAGCACCGTCCCGCGTCATTTGGCCGTTCTGTCCCATGCCGTCGCGGATCACCTTGCCGCCGCCGAAGACCACCTCCTCGCCATACACAGTGAGGTCGCGTTCAATTTCGAGGAACAGATCCGTATCTGCAAGCCGGATGGCGTCACCGGTAGTGGGTCCGTAAAGGTCGGCGTACTGCCGGCGGGGAATCTCGAAACTCACTGCTGGTCCCCTTCCACTGCGGCACCTGGGCGGGGCGGCCCCTCAAGGTGCGTCCCGCCGTCGAGCTTTCCGTTCACGGCGTTGCTGAGTCCGTACACTTCCCGGGTGCCGGCGAGTTCTATCAGCCGCACGTTGCGGGAATCCCCCGGTTCGAAGCGGGCGGCAGTTCCGGCAGGGATGTCCAGGCGCTTGCCATAAGCGGCTCCCCTGTCGAAAATGAGGGCAGCATTGGCCTCGGCAAAATGGAAATGCGAGCCCACCTGCACGGGACGGTCGCCAGTGTTAACCACGACGACGTCAATCGCCTCCCGCCCTGCGTTCGCCGTCACCGGCTCCGGCCGAAGGACGTACTCTCCTGGGATCATGGCCTGCCCCTTCAGCGGATGGGATCGTGGACGGTGACGAGCTTGGTGCCGTCCGGGAAGGTCGCTTCGATCTGCACGTCGTGGATCATTTCCGGCACGCCTTCCATAACGTCGTCGCGCCTCAGCAAGGAAGTGCCGTAACTCATGAGGTCTGACACCGTGCGGCCGTCCCGTGCGCCCTCGATCAGTTCGTAGCTGATGATCGCCACGGCCTCGGGGTAGTTGAGCTTGAGCCCGCGGCTCTGGCGGCGCCGGGCGAGATCGGCGGCCACCACAATCAGCAGCTTTTCCTGCTCACGTGGCATCAGATGCATGAGGGTCCCTTCGGCGGCCAGCGGACGGCGTGGGACCCACAGTAGGTGGCGGACGTTTCCGCCACGTTTCAGTCTTGTTATGAGCGGCTCTCCCTTAGACGGCGGCACTTCGGGGGTGCCGCCGTCGGCCACACTAAATGGAGCGCAACCTCTCCAGGATCTCGTCACTGGACTGGACAGGCTGGCGGTAACTGGTGGACAGGATGCGCAGCATGTCGGCGGCATCCTGGTTGTCTTCCGAGGCCATGGCGTCCTTCGCGTAGGTGACCCGGATGTTGTGGGCGAAGGCGTCTGCGCCGGTCTGGGCGATGCAGTTGTGCGTGGAGACTCCGGCCAGCACCACCTCATCGGCGCCCCAGTTGCGGAGCCGCGAAAGCAGGTTGGTACCCACGAAGGCGCTGTCCCGCGTCTTGTTCAGCTGGGGCAGGCCGTCGATGGCCAGGCCGGGCACAGCCCGCGTCTGCTCACTGCCGCGGAAGATAAAACCCTGGTCGTCATCGAGCATGTTCAGCGTCCACGTGGATTTGTCCCGCTCGTGCTCGGTGCCGATCATCAACGCCTTGTGCCCGCTGGCCTTGAAAGCTTCGAGCAGCCTGTTGCAGGACTTGACCAGCTGCTCCTGTTGCTCTGCCAGCTCCGGCGCCTCGAAGTACGCGTTCTGCATGTCAATGACAAGAAGTGCAATCATGTGGCACCCTTCCTCTTTGAGTCCTGCAGGAAAGGTACCCTCGGTCCGGCCAGGCGAAACCTGGCGCGCCCACCTTAGGCTGCCCCGAAGACTTTTCGGTCAAGGAAGGCGTTGCGGAACTTGCCTTCAGGGTCCAGGCGCCGCGCGAGAGCCCGGAAATCGTCAAACCTGGGATACAGCGGTGCAAGCTGTTCGGCATCCGCCGCAAACAGCTTGCCCCAGTGCGGGCGCATGCCGAGTGGCGCGAGCGCGCCCTCAAGTTCGGGCAGCAGCGCCTCGACCTCCATCTGAAGCGGCTTCCACGTGAAGTGGAGGCCGATTCCGGCGCGCTGGTAGTTGTTGCTAAGCCACAGCTCATCAGCTGCCATTGACCGCACCTCGGAGACTTGCAGCAAAGGGGTGATTTTCGGCGCAAGCTCCCGCATGCGCCGGATGGCCTCGGTGGCGTGTTCCTGGCCGATGAGGTATTCCGTCTGGAGCTCCTGTCCGCTGCTGGGCGTAAAGGCGAGGCGGAAGTGTGCAAGACGGTCGGACCATGGCCCGGGAATGCCCAGCTGCTGGGTGCAGTGGTCAGCGGCCACACCTGGCACCGGATGATAGGCCCGGGCCGCGGGCACGCCGCCGTAGAAACTCATAGGCACCGCAGCGCCGTCCATCCTGCTCTTGAGCCACACTTGGCCGATGGCCTCCCCGGCCCAGTCTGTGAACAAGCTAACGCTGTAGGCGGATGACGTCGCTGCGTTGTAGTCCGCGAGGACGGCGTCCCAGGGCACATCCCTGAAGACGTCCTGGCGCACGTCGAATGACGGTTCTATTTTCAGCGTTACGCGGTGGATGACGCCGAGGGCGCCCAGTCCCACGACCATGCCCTCGAAGTCCGGGTCGCCCTGGTTCACAACCAGGACATCGCCAGAGGCAGTAACCAGCTCCAGCGCGACAACAGCGGTGGCGAGGTTGCCGTTCCTGTTCCCGGAACCGTGGGTTGCAGTCGCGATAGCGCCGCCGATCGAGATGTGGGGCAGGGATGCGAGGTTGTGGAGGGCGAAGCCTTGGCGTTGCAGGTACCCGGCGAGGACTCCGTACCGGACCCCCGCGCAAACTGTAACCGTCAGCGCAGCCTCGTCCACCTCAATGCCCGGATCGAGGACATCTAGGGACACCAGGGTTCCCGAGGTGTCCGCGATGTCATTGAACGAGTGCCGTGACCCAAGGGCGCTTACGCGGCTGGCCCGCGCCACCGCACGCTGAAGGTCGGGGAGTGATCTGGGATGCTCCATTGACCGGGCCTGAAACTCATAGTTACCTGCCCAGTTGAGCCTGTCCCGTACCTGTTCCTCGATCATGGTCGTCCTTGTCTGGCCGGTGTCGCGACGTAGGGTGAAGGGGCCGGTGCCAACTGGAAGCGGCCCGGGCAACCCTACAACGTTGTAGACTTTCTACCATACGTGACGTACAGGGCATCACGTCAGGATCTCAGGGAGCGGCATGGCGGCCACACTAAAGGACGTTGCACTGGCGGCGGGCGTGTCTATCAAAACGGTCTCTAATGTCATCAACGACTACCCGCACATCCGCACAGACACCAAAAAGCGGGTCATGGAGGCTATCGCCGAGCTTGGCTACAGCCCCAACATGTCCGCGCGAAGCCTGCGTTCCGGCAGGACCGGCGTGATCGGACTCGCTGTCCCCGAGCTTTCCCTGAGCTACTTCGCCGAACTGGCGGATTCAGTCATCAAGGCCGCTGCGCGCCGGGGCCTCAAAGTCCTCATCGAGCAGACCGACGGGGACCGCGCCCACGAACTCGAGATCCTCTCCAGCCCACGGCTCCAAATGACTGACGGACTGCTGTTCAGCCCCTTGGGCATGTCAAACGAGGACGCCCCGTACCTCAACGTCAATTTTCCGCTCGTGCTCCTCGGTGAACGCATATTCGGTGGTCCAACCGACCACGTGACCATGAGCAATGTGGAGTCAGCGCGTGCCGCCACGGCACACCTGCTGTCGAAAGGCCGCCGGCGCATCGCCGTAGTCGGCGCGCACGAGGGTGAGGTCATCGGCTCCGCTGGACTCCGCCTGCGGGGCTACCAGCAGGCGCTCGAAGAAGCCGGCATCCCGTTCGATCCGGAACTGGTGGCATACACCACCTTCTGGCACCGCTCCAACGGAGCGACATCAATGCGGGAACTGCTCGCAACTAACGTTGAGTTCGATGCTGTGTTCGGTTTGAACGATACTTTGGCGCTCGGAGCGATGCGCGTGCTCCAGGAAGCAGGCCGGCGGATACCCGACGACGTCGCTGTAATCGGTTTCGACGATCTGGACGAGGGCAGGTATTCGCTGCCCACCCTGTCAACGATCGATCCCGGCAGGGACGAAATTGCCGACACCGCGGTGCGTGTCCTGCAGGAACGGATCTCGGGGCTTGAAGTCGGCGCGCCGCCGCGTGAGTACGAAGCACGGTTCCAGGTCATTGAGCGTGAATCTTCAGCATTGCCCGCCTGACTGCACTCTAGAGAAAGTTTCAGCCCCAGCTGCTTGACAGTGACGGGACTCACTAGGCATGATTCTTCTACAACGTTTACCTACAACGATGTAAAGAACGGCGCCGGCACCTGCGGCATCCCTCGCCAGAGGTTGTCCAGCAGGAGGACGGGCCCGGATCAAGGAAGATTCAGTGGCACAGCACTGGTGTCCGGCGATCTTCCTTCCTGAAGCACCCGGACCGGCCGCCCACGGGCGACCACGGTGGAATGCCACCGCGAGAGGAAGCAAGAGATATGAAAGCCAAGTTCCTGGCATCGGTTGGCATCGTCGCCGCCACTGCTGCAGCACTGACCGGCTGCTCCGGCGGAAGCGCAGGCGGTTCCGAAGCTGCGTCATGCACCAACACCATTGTTAATGCGGAGGCCCCGCAGGTAACTGTTTGGGCCTGGTACCCTGCGTTCAACGAGGTTGTCGACAACTTCAACAAGACCAACAACGATGTGCAGATTTGCTGGACCAACGCGGGCCAGGGCAACGATGAGTACACCAAATTTTCGACCTCGATCGAGTCCGGCTCAGGCGCACCCGATGTGATCCAGCTCGAGTCGGAAGTCCTTTCCAGCTTTACCATCCGCGATGCACTTGTGGACCTCACCGAATTCGGTGCCAACGACGTCAAGGATCAGTACGCCGAGGGCGCCTGGGAAGACGCCTCGAGCGGGGATGCCGTGTATGCCATTCCCGTCGACGGCGGCCCCATGGGAATGCTCTACCGTCAGGACATCTTTGAAGCAGCGGGCATGCAGGTGCCGACAACCTGGGCAGAGTTCGAGGCCGCCGCCCAAAAGTTGAAGGAGTCCGGCAACGGTGCTGTCATGGCCGACTTCCCCACCAACGGGCGTGCATTCAACCAGGCCCTGTTCGCCCAGGCCGGTTCCGTGCCGTTCGAATACGACTCCGCCAACCCACAGGAAATAGGAATCAAGGTCAATGACCAAGGCGCCAAGGACGTCCTGAAGTACTGGGAAGGACTGGTCAAGAAGGGGCTGGTTGCCACCGACGACGCCTTCACCGCGGACTACAACACCAAGCTCGTCGACGGCTCATACGCCGTCTACCTCGCCGCTGCCTGGGGCCCTGGCTACCTGCAGGGCCTGTCCGACGCCGACCCGAACGCAGTCTGGCGCGCTGCCCCGCTGCCGCAGTGGGACGCAGCAAATCCCGTCCAAGTCAACTGGGGTGGTTCCACCTTTGCCGTGACTAAGCAGGCCAAAGACAAGAAACTGGCAGCGAAGGTTGCCATGGGCATCTTCGGGAACAAAGAAGGCATGAACCTGGGCGTTGACAAGGGAGCTTTGTTCCCCTCATACTCGCCCGTCCTTGATTCCGAGGAGTTCGCCAACAAGGAATACCCGTTCTTCGGCGGGCAGCAGATCAACAAGGACGTTTTCCTGAAGGCAGCTGCGGGCTATGAGGGCGCAACCTTCAGCCCGTTCCAGAACTACGCCTACGACCAGTTGACGGTGCAGCTCTACTCGATGGTCCAGGGCGAGAAGGACGCGGGCAAGGCCCTCGATGATCTCCAGGCATCCCTCGAGCAGTACGCGACCGAGCAGGGCTTCACCCTGAAGTAACCGCCGGGGGGGGGGGGGGGGGCGCCTGGTGGGGGAACGCCCATCCCACCCCCCCCAACGAACCCCCCCCCCCCCCCCCCCCCCCTCCC
>NZ_JBNHEX010000018.1:0-59983 GCF_059089685.1 Arthrobacter sp. sptzw42 | reverse complement strand
GGCCGTGCCCCTTGGCACGGCCGCCTGCCTTTACGCTGAAAGGAATCCCATGGGAACGCCGCATCGCCTAAGCATCCTTGCCACTACGACATCCGAGGCTGATGAAAAGCTCGATGCCTCCATCCAGCAGCTCCGTGCCATGGCCCAGGAAAACCCTGTCCAGGGCATCCTGGTGACGAAACACGGTGCCGGCCGCTTCACCGTGGAACTGAACGATCAGGTCCCTTACGGGGAGACGTGGGAATCCGTCCAGTTCCCGGTCGAGGCCAGCGCCCCCCGCTCCAGCTGGGACAGGTAGTTGAACAAGGCTGTGATCCCGAAGGTCCACGGCTCCATGTCCTCGGTCCTGTCCGTCCGGTTGATGAGGGAGCCGAGCAGAGGGCTGCTGATGGTGACGACGTCCCCGGGCTGGTGCGTGAAGCCGAGCCCCTCGGCATGCCGGTCCTGAGTCGGAGCGAACAGCGTTCCTGTGAAGAGAGCGAAGCCGTCGGGATACTGGTGGTGCCGGCCGTACGCGGCGTCCACGAGCTCCTCGAAGGGCCGGCTGATCCGGGCCAGGCTGTTCCGGCCCTCCAGCCGGTAGCCGTCTGCCCCTTCCACGGTAAGGGTGATTTCCTCGATCCGCAGGGAGTCCAGGGTGAAGTCCTGGTGGAACAGCCGGATGAACGGGCCAATGGCACAGGATGCGTTGTTGTCCTTCGCCAGGCCGAGCAGGAGTGCGCTGCGGCCTTCGACATCCCGAAGGTTCACGTCGTTTCCCAGCGTGGCACCCCGGATCCGTCCTGCGGAGTCGGCGATCAGGACAAGTTCAGGCTCAGGGTTGTTCCACGACGAGAAGCCGGGGATCCCGACTCCGGAACCAAAGCCCACGGAGGAGAGCACCGGAGCTTTGGTGAACACCTCAGGGTCAGGGCCAAGCCCAACCTCAAGGTACTGCGACCACATACCCTGGGCTGACAGGACACTCTTGACTTGCCGGGCCTGTTCCGATCCCGGGCGCAACGAGTCCAGGCTGCCACCCATAGCGCCGGCAACCGTTGCGCGGACCTCCGCCGCCCGGTGCACATCACCGGCGCACCGCTCCTCGATCACCCGCTCAATCATGCTCTCCACAAAAGTGACACCGCAGGCCTTAATCACCTGAAGGTCTATCGGGGACAGCAGGTGGGGCCGGTTACGGTCCCCCGCGAGTGACGCGTCCACCAGTTCGGCAAGGTCCCAGCCGGGATTGCCAGTTCGGTGCAGCACCAATTCCAAGGGGTCTTTGTGGTCCAAAAGCCCGGCAACAGTTCGGACCTCAGGGGTCAGATCGGACACCATCCCGTCCCGGACAGAGACCACCCTTGGGCCTTGGGAGACCGGATCCCAGACCCGGCCGACGAGGATCGCGCCTGCCGGGTCGGCCGGAAGGATTTGCGGTAACGGCGTTTTTGTCATTCCTGGTCCTCATCTTCAGTGGCTGCTTTCCAGCCTGCACAGAGCTGCCGTCGAAACCTCCACGGATTGTGGCCAAGGAGCGCCGGGGGGCGCCAAGGCGGCCCCGGACCTCCCTTCGCTCAGATTGCGGGCACCGTGTCCAGGTTGAAGTAGGAGCGGGCATCCGGCGGTCGAATGTCTGCCACTGCGTCGTGGAAAATGCGCATCGGATGCGGCGTGTAGGGGTGCTCGGCGATCGCGTCGTAGTCGAGTTCGATGCCCAGCCCGACGCCGTCGGGAATGAGGATGTCGCCGTCCTCGGTCAACTGGAGGCGCTCGTTGGAGATCTCGCTCCGCCACGGCACGTCCGAGGCCATGATTTCCAGGTACCGGAAGTTGGGCAGCATCGCTCCGAGCTGGAGCGTTGCCGCGGTACTGAGTGGTCCGCTCGGGTTGTGTGGGGCGAATGGGATGTAGTGTGCCGCGGCGAGCGTGGAGATGAACGACAGTTCCAGCAGGCCGCCTGCGTGCGTGACGTCCGGCTGGATGTAGTCAACGGCGTTCCGTGCCAGGACCGGGACGAAGGTGTTACGCCCGAACCAGCGCTCCCCCGCTGCGATCGGTACCGGCGATTTGGAGCGTACCTCGATGAGGGCATCGATTCCGTCCGGCGGGCAGGGTTCTTCGAAGAACACGGGCTGGAACTGCTCGATTTCACGGGCCACCCGGATGGCTGTGGGGACATCGAAGCGGCCGTGTCCTTCGATGAACAGCTCGATATCGTCGCCTACTGCTTCGCGGACGGCAGCGACGGGCTCGAGCATGCGCCGCAGGTCCCTCGGCTCAAGTGTGAGGTCGGCTGCTTCAAATGGGTCCCATTTGAGTCCGCGGAAGCCCTGGGCGACTGTCCGGACGGCGGCGTCCGCGAAGTCCTCGGGTGTATTGGCGCCCGAGAACCAGCCATTTGCGTAGGCGCGGACTCTGTCGCGGACCTGGCCGCCGAGCATGCGGTGGACCGGGACGCCGAGAGCCCGCGCCGAAACGTCCCACATGGCCATTTCCAGGGCACTGAGCGCGGTCGTGGTCACGGGCCCGCCCCGCCAGTAGGCGTCGCGGTTAAGTTCGTAGATGTTCCGGGCGATCCGTGTGGGATCCTTGCCGCGAACAGCGCCGGCAAGGATTTCGACGGCGCCGCGGACCGCGTGCTCCTGGCCTTCGAGGGTTGCCTCAGCGACGCCGGTGATGCCGGCATCCGTGCTGAGCCGGACGAAAATGAGGTTTGTCCGGTAGAAATCGACGACGACGGTGTCCAGGTTGGTGATTTTCATCGCTGCGGCTTCATTTCTCTTCAGCGACTGCGGGGGGAGCCGTGGAGTCGCGGACAATGAGGTGGGTAGCAAGTTCCACCCGATGGGAATCGGGGAATTCGCCATCGGCCTGGCGCAGGACTGACCGCAGCGCCGCGCGCCCCATTTCCTCCAGGGGCTGGGCCACGGAACTGAGCGAGGGGACGGATTCGGCGCCCTGCTTGGTTCCGTCAAAGCCGATCAGGCTGATGTCCTCCGGAATCCTGACGCCATGGCGGCCCGCTTCGCTGAGCACTCCCAATGCGATGGTGTCGCTCCCGGCAAAGATCGCCGTGGGAAGCGGGTCGAGCTTGAGCAGCTCCTGGAACCCGGCAATACCGCTCTCCCGCCGGAACCTGCCTCCTGAAACGATGAACCGGGGTTCCACCGCGACGCCGCGGGCCATCAGGGCCGCCATGTACCCATGGAGCCGCGCCTGGTTGCACTCCGCGTTCTCGATTCCGCCGATGTACGCGATCCGGCGGTGCCCCAGGTCCAGCAGGTGTTCGGTGGCGGCCTTACCGCCGGCCCAGTTCGTGGCCCCTACGCTGACCACATCCGCGGACGGCGGGTTGAGTGGATCGATGACGACGACGGGGATTTTTCGGCGCCGGAAGGCCTGCAGCTGTGCTTCGCTGAACGCGGAAGTCACCACGATCATCCCCGCCCGCCCCTCGTCCAGCATGCGCTGTGCGCGCCGCTCGGGGCTGGGAAGGCTGGAGGGTCCAGGGCCAGTGACGCTGACCAGGATCTCCACGTCGGCAGCGGCAGCGAACTGAAGTATTCCGTTGAGGACCTCGATCATGTAGGCGGAATCGAGTACATCGATCACCACTTCGACAACAGTCCCGGCCTCCGCAGCGGAGCGCCGCAGCTGGGGCGACTGGTATCCGGACTGCTCCAGCACTGCGAGGATCCGGGCCCGGGTTTCCGGGGCAACATCTTCACGGCCGTTCACCACTTTGGACACTGTGGGCGCCGAGACGCCGGCCTGCCGCGCCACGGAGGCGAGCGTGGGCTTGGTCCGCGGAGGCGTTTTCGTTGTCATGGCGATCGCAATCTTTCGAATGTTTCGGAAATCTCATTCTGTCGGCACCCCCATCCAACGTCAAGGAAAGGTTTTGAAGCGCGAAGGTTGACAAAAAATTGTGCAAGGTACCTCTTGACCGCACAGGATTAAGCCGCTTTAGTTTAGAAAGTGATCTAAACCACAAGTTCGAAACATTTCGAAACGTGGAGCGGAGCAGTGGCTCCGATACTTGCAAAGAAGCAAATTTCCAGATGGAGAAGCAATGAAGCAGCCCCAGACCTCCCGCCGTTCTTTCCTTGCCCTTGCTGCCCTGACCCCCTTCGCGGCCATGACGGCCACTGCCTGCGGGACGTCGGGACCAGGTACCTCCAGCGGAGGCGGGGGCGCCAGCATGTGGTACCTGTCGGGTGAACCGAACCAGACCACCATGCAGAAAGCTGTCGACGCCTTCGGTTCGGCGAACCCGGACAACAAGATCGCAGTTACGTATTTCCAGAACGACGCCTACAAAACAAAGATCAAAACCGCCATCGGCGCCGGCCAGGCACCCACCATCATCTACGGCTGGGGCGGCGGCACCCTGAAGACGTATGCAGAGGCAAACCAGGTGGAGGATCTGACCAGCTGGTTTGAAGAGAATCCGGAACTGAAGGACAAGTTCTTCCCGTCGGTATTCGGTGCAGCCACGGTCAATGACAAGATCTATGCCCTGCCCAACCAGTACGTCGCCCCGATTGTCCTGTTTTACAACAAGGAACTGTTCGAGAAGGCAGGCGCCCAGCCGCCGAAGACCTGGGACGACGTTATGTCGCTGGTGAAGACATTCAACGACATGGGCGTGGCACCCTTCGCCCTCGGTGGACAGTCCCGCTGGACCTCCATGATGTGGCTGGAATACCTGCTCGACCGGATCGGCGGATCCGAGGTGTTCACGGCCATCTTCGAAGGCAAACCCAATGCGTGGATGGACCCGGCAGTCATCGAGACCGGCACAAAGATCCAGGAGCTCGTCTCCGCAGAGGGCTTCATCAAGGGTTTCTCCTCCATTGCCGCGGACTCCAACGCGGACCAGGCGCTCCTGTTCACGGGCAAGGCAGCCATGATGCTGCATGGTTCCTGGACTTACGGCGCCATGAAGAAGGGCGGCCAGAACTTCGTCCAGGACGGCAAACTCGGCTTCATCCAGTTCCCCACCGTTGCCGGCGGCAAGGGCGACCCCAAGAACGGCGTGGGAAACCCCGCCCAGTACATGTCGATCTCCTCAAAAGCCACGGACCAGGAAAAGGAGACCGCTAAGAAGTTCTTCAAGGACGGCATCCTGACCGAAACGGTGATTGACACCTATATCAATTCCGGGTCGGTTCCCATCGTCAACGGCATCGAGGACAAGCTCGACGCCTCTCCTGACAAGGACTTCCTGAACTTCGTCTACGACCTGGCCAAGAACGCCCCGAACTTCCAGCAGTCCTGGGACCAGGCGCTGAGCCCCACCGCCGCCGAAGCACTGTTGAACAACATCGACCAGCTGTTCCTGAAGTCGATCACGCCGCAGCAGTTCGCCGAGAACATGAATGCCACCCTCGGAAAATGAGTAACGCCGTCTCCACCGCTCCCAAGACTGCCGCCCGCGGCAAGGTCGAAGGCGGGCAAAGCGGGCAGCGGAATGCCGCACTCGCGTGGCTGACTCTGCCGGCTCTGGTCTTCTTCCTCGTCTTCGCTGTTGTGCCCCTGGCGGGTGTCCTCATCCTCAGCTTCTCCAGCTGGGACGGCATCGGCGCCATCGGGGCAGCGGGCACTGACAACTGGTTCTCCGTGCTCGCCGACCCGGGCCTGTACAACGCTCTGGGACTGACCTTCCTGATCATGATCGCCTCCTGGCTCGTCCAGACTCCGATCAGCCTCCTCCTCGGAGTCTTCACGGCGGGAAGCCAGCGCTACCGGGCCGCCCTCGCGGTGCTGTACTTCCTGCCTCTGCTGCTCTCCTCGGCAGCAGTCGCCATCGCCTTCAAGGCCCTGCTGGACCCCAACTTCGGGCTGGCCACCGGGCTGGGACTGCCTTTCCTTGCCCAGGACTGGCTCGGTGTACCGCATCTGGCCCTCGGTTTGGTCATCTTCGTCATTGCCTGGCAGTTCGTGCCGTTCCATACGCTCATTTACCAGGGCGGCGTTCGCCAGATCCCCAAATCGCTCTATGAAGCGGCAGAGATCGACGGAGCAGGAACCATCAAGCAGTTCTTCCACATCACGCTCCCCCAGCTGAAGTACACCATCATCACGTCCTCCACCCTGATGGTGGTTGGATCGCTGACGTACTTCGACCTGATCTTCGTCCTGACCGGCGGCGGTCCGGGAAACTCCACCCGGATCCTGGCCCTTGACATGTATCTGCGGGGGTTCCGGGCCAACCTGATGGGTCCGGCAAGCGTGATCGCCGTCATTCTCGTACTCATCGGCCTTGCTCTTGCCTTGCTCCTCCAGCGCCTTGGAGGCAAGGACAAGCAGGGCAGCCAATTGGAAGGTATGTAGGGTGAGCACCGTCCTGAAAAGCAGCACGGAGGAAACTCCCGCCGGCTCCCCGGCCAACCCCGCCCCCGCCAAGCGCGGCTTCGGTTCCCGGATGAGGCGGCTGAACATCCCCGCAGGCCTGGGCGGCTGGATCTGGCTCGCCGTTATCATCATTCCGGTCTACTACGTGGTCATTACCAGCCTGAAGACGCAGGAAGGCTACTTCGGCCAGAATCCGCTGGCGCTTCCCACCTCACCCACGCTGGAAAACTATCAACTGGTCCTTGAGGCCGACTTTACGAAGTACTTCATGAACAGCACTATCGTCACCCTCGGTGCTGTCATCCCCACGGTACTGGTTTCCTTCATGGCCGCATTCGCCATTGTCCGGGGCCAGGGCAGGTTCCTCAAGCTGGTCAACGGCATGTTCCTGATGGGGCTGGCGATCCCGCTCCAGGCGACGATCATCCCGATCTACCTGATGATCATCCGCCTCAACCTGTATGACAGCCTGCTGGCGCTCATGCTGCCGTCCATTGCCTTTGCCATCCCGCTGACCGTACTGATCCTGTCCAACTTCATTCGGGACGTTCCAAACGAGTTGTTCGAGTCGATGCGGCTGGACGGCTGCAGCGAGTGGCAAACAATGTGGCGGCTTGCCTTGCCGCTGACCCGCCCTGCGATCGTGACCGTTGCCATCTATAACGGCCTGCACGTCTGGAACGGGTTCCTGCTTCCGCTGGTCCTCACCCAGAGCCCCGGCCTGCGCGTACTGCCCCTGGCTCTGTGGACCTTCCAGGGCGAATACAGCGTCAACATCCCTGCCGTTCTCGCCTCGGTGGTGCTCAGCACCCTGCCGATCCTCGTGCTCTACGTCATCGGCCGACGCCAGTTGCTTGCCGGCCTCACCGCGGGCTTCAGCAAGTAACGCCAGGATCTCCACGAAAGGACACTCGCATGACCACCGCAAAACCCCTGCGGGTCGGCATGGTCGGCTACGCATTTATGGGCGCCGCCCACTCCCACGCCTGGCGCACCGCACCACGGTTCTTCGACCTGCCGCTGCAACCCCTGCTCACCGCCGTCGCCGGCCGGAACGCCGACGGCGTGCAGGCCGCAGCAGCCAGATTTGGCTGGGATTCGACAGAGACCGACTGGCACCGGCTGATCGAGCGCGACGACATCGACCTGATCGACATTTGCACCCCGGGCGACACCCACGCCGACATCGCGATCGCCGCCCTTGAGGCCGGAAAGCATGTGCTGTGCGAAAAACCCCTCGCGAATTCCGTGGAGGAAGCGGAACGGATGACCCTCGCCGCGGATACCGCCGCCAAGCAGGGCGTCTTCTCGATGTGCGGCTTCAGTTACCGCCGGACTCCGGCCCTCGCCCTGGCCAAGCGGTTCGTGGAACAGGGCCGGCTGGGCAACCTCCGGCACGTCCGGGCACAGTATCTGCAGGACTGGCTCTCCGACGAGAACGCCCCCATGACCTGGCGGCTGGACAAGGACAAGTCCGGGTCCGGCTCCCTTGGCGACATCGGGGCGCACAGCATCGATGCCGCCCAGTGGGTCACCGGGCAGAGCATCACCGGCGTCTCCGCGCTGCTCGAAACCTTTGTCCCGGAACGCCCGCTGGCCGGTGACATGATCGGCCTCGGTGGACATGGTGACCTCAGCAGCGACGCACCCCGCGGTACGGTCACAGTTGACGACGCGGCGATCTTCAGCGCAAAGTTCGACGGCGGCGGTACCTCCAGCGGCGCCGTCGGGGTCTTCGAGGCCACCCGCTACGCGCTGGGACGGAAAAACGCCATGCGCCTGGAAATCAACGGCACCAAAGGCTCCCTCGCCTTCGACTTCGAGGACATGAACGTCCTGTCCTTTTACGACGCAGCCGAGTCCCCTGACGCCGGCTTCCGCCGGATCTTTGTCACCGAGCCGGAGCACCCTTACGTCGGCAACTGGTGGCCAACCGGCCACGGCCTGGGCTACGAGCACGGCTTCACCCACCAAGTAGTGGACCTCGTGACCGCGATCGGCGCAGGCCGCCAGCCGGAACCTTCCTTCGCGGACGCACTGCAGGTCCAGCGGGTACTGGCCGCCGTGGAGTCCAGTGCCTCGAACTCCAGCCAATGGCAGAAGGTCTAGGAACGTGCGCACAGGACAAGGAACCCCAATGACACGACCCATCACCCTTTTTACCGGCCAGTGGGCTGACCTTCCCTTTGAGGAGGTGGCCCGGCTCGCCGGAGAGTGGGGCTTCGACGGGCTGGAGATCGCCTGCTGGGGCGACCACCTGGACCCGCGCCGCGCCGCGGAGGACGATAACTACCTCCAGGGCCGGCTGGACATCCTGGAAAAGAACCACCTCCAGGTCTTCGCGATCGCCAACCACCTCACCGGGCAGGCTGTGTGCGATGACCCCATCGACGAACGCCACCAGGGCATCCTGTCAGCGGAAATCTGGGGCGACGGTGAAGCAGAAGGAGTGCGCCGCCGGGCCGCCGAATCGATGAAGGACACCGCGCGGGCTGCGGCCCGCCTCGGGGTGAAGACCGTGACAGGTTTTACCGGCTCTTCCATTTGGAAGGCGGTCGCCATGTTCCCGCCCGCCCCCGAGTCAATGATCGACGCCGGCTACCAGGACTTCGCCGACCGCTGGAACCCGATTCTGGACGTCTTTGAGCAGGAAGGCGTCCGTTTCGCCCTGGAGGTCCACCCGTCCGAAATCGCCTACGACTACTGGACTGCCAAGCGCACCCTGGAGGCCATCGGGCACCGCAAGAGTTTTGGCCTGAACTTTGACCCGTCCCACTTCATTTGGCAGGACCTGGACCCAGTGATGTTCCTGCAGGACTTCGCGGAGCACATCCTCCACGTCCACGTAAAGGAATCCGTCCGGCAGCTTGACGGCCGCAACGGACGCCTGGGTTCCCACCTTGCCTGGGCAGATCCCCGCCGCGGCTGGGACTTCGTCACCGCAGGGCACGGCGACGTGCAGTGGAACCGGATCTTCCGGACCCTGAACGCCATCGGCTACAGCGGCCCCACCAGCATTGAGTGGGAGGACGCCGGAATGGACCGCCTCATTGGCGCACCGCAGGCCCTCGCGATGGTGCAGGAACTTGCCCGGATCGCCCCGCCCGCAGCCGCCTTCGATGCGGCCTTCGCCAGCCACTGACCCAGATTTTCCGGCCCCTACCGGCCGGCAGCCAAACAAAAGGAAAGCTCACATGACAGAACGCAAGAACGCCCTGGTGGTCCGCGGCGGCTGGGACGGGCACCAACCGTACGAGGCCACCGAACTCTTCATCCCCTACCTCACGGACAACGGCTACGACGTCCGCGTGGAGGAGTCCCCCAAGGTGTACGCCGACGCCGAATACATGGCAGGGGTGGACCTGATCATGCAGTGCATGACCATGACCACCATTGAAAAGGACGAATTCGCCGGGCTGCGCACGGCAGTTGAAAACGGTACCGGCCTGGCGGGCTGGCACGGGGGCATCGCCGATTCCTATCGGAACAACTCTGACTACCTGCACCTGATCGGCGGCCAGTTCGCCTGCCACCCGGGCAAGCACCCGGACGAGTGCACCGGCGAACAGTCGGATAACTACGTGCCTTACACGGTGAACATGCTGCCTGCCGCGGCCGGGCATCCCATCACCAAGGGCCTCTCCGACTTTGACCTCGTGACCGAGCAGTACTGGGTCCTCTCTGACGACTACATCGACGTGCTGGCCACCACCACCCAGAAGGTCCGCGAGTGGGACCCGTGGAACCGCGAAGTCACCTCTCCCGCCATTTGGACCCGTCAGTGGGGCAAAGGCCGCATCTTCGTCGCGACCCCCGGCCACCGGGTGGAAATCCTCCAGGACGGGAACGTCCGCACCATCATTGAAAGGGGCCTGCTGTGGGCAAGCCGTTGAAAGTAGGCATCGTTGGCTGCGGAGCCATCATTGCGCAGTACCTCACCAATTTCCGCAAGCTCATTGACATCGAACTGGTGGCCGTGGCGGACCTCGATCCGGCGCGTGCCCAGGCCGTCGCCGAGCAGTACGAGGGCGTCCGCGCCGTCAGTGTAGAAGAGCTCCTCACCGCCGACGACGTCGAACTGGTCCTGAACCTCACTATCCCGGCCGCACACGCCGAAGTGGCGCTTAAGGCAATCGCCGCGGGCAAAAGCGTCTACGGCGAGAAGCCCCTTGCCGCCACAACTGCCGAGGCACGCCAGGTGCTGGAGGCAGCACGGGAGGCAGGAGTCGCCGTCGGCTGCGCGCCCGACACTGTCCTGGGCACCGGCATTCAAACCGCCCGCAAAGCCATTGACGACGGACTGATCGGGGCACCAATCTCTGCCTCCGCCACCATGGTGACGCCCGGACACGAGCGCTGGCACCCGAATCCGGACTTCTACTACCAGCCCGGCGGGGGCCCGCTCCTGGACATGGGCCCTTATTACGTCACCGCCCTCGTTACCCTGCTGGGCCCGGTGGTCTCGGTCATCGGCGCCGCAAGCCACACCCGTAGCGAACGCACCATCGGCTCCGGACCCCGGCAAGGCGAAAAGGTTCCCGTAGGCATCGATTCCCACGTCACCGGCGTCCTTGTCCACGCCTCCGGCGCGTTCTCCACCCTCTTCATGAGCTTCGACGCCGTCAAGTCCAAGTCCCCCAACATCGAGATCCACGGCGAACGCGGGTCACTGGTAGTGCCGGACCCCAACCACTTCGACGGCGAGGTCCAGCTGTTCTCCCTGGGTGCGGACGACTGGGAGACCCTTCCCGTGTCGGCCGGTTATGTCGACGCCGGCCGCGGTTTCGGCATCGCCGACCTTGCCTCCACCGCCCCGGGCGCCGAGCCGCGCGCGGGCGGCACCCTGGCCTACCACGCGCTTGAGGTCATGGAATCAGTCCTCGAATCGGCACGCACAGGCGCTGCGGTGGCAATCAGCAGCACGGCAGAGCGGCCGGAGAGCGTGGAGCTGACCGTCCTGACCGGCGACCTGGACGAGCTCCAGGCCCAGGAAGCCGCGTCCTAGGCGCCGCTGCATAAGGCGTTTCCCTCTTCAGACATCGGAGCATCTATGGCCTACACAGCCGCCAATTGGCCCATCGCTGCGGCGATGCTGCCATTCCCGGGCACCACCGGCCAAGGAACGCACACCAATGACGCGGAACCGTCCGCCTGGGCCGAGGCACTTACCGAGGTCAGGGACGCCGGTTTCGCGAACGCGGACCTGACGGACAGCTGGGTTCGTCCCGGTGACCTCAGCAAGTATCGCCTCGCCGAATTCAAGCAGACCGCGGAGGACGTTGGAATTGGCCTTCCGGCCATCTCCGCCATTCGCCGCAGCATCATCGATGAAGCCAACTGGGAAGCCAACCTGGCCTACAGCCACCGCACCATTGACGCGGCTGCAGAGCTCGGCTGCGAGGTCGTCTCCGTCGGCCTGCACCAGGCCATCACGCCCGAGCAGCAAAAACAGCTGTGGTTCTGGACCGTCGAGGGCCACAAGGACCCGGCGGCTGACAAGGACACGTGGGGCAACGCCGTGGCCCGCCTGCGTGAACTCGGCAGGCATGCCGCAGAGGTGGGGGTCCTGCTCTCGCTCGAAATGTACGAGGACACCTACCTCGGCACCGCCGAATCCTCGGTGAGGCTGGTCCAGGACATCGGACTGTCGAACGTGGGACTCAACCCGGATCTCGGGAACCTGATCCGGCTCCACCGGCCAGTTGAGGACTGGCGTGAGCTCGTAGCCAGGACCCTGCCCTTCTCCAACTACTGGCACATGAAGAACTACTACCGCGACGAGGACGTGGCCCGGGATATGTACGCCACCATGCCGGCTCCGATGCAAAGCGGCCTCATCAATTACCGGGAGGCGTTCAAAGTGGCCCTGTCAGTGGGCTTCCAGGGCATTCTTTGCACCGAGCACTACGGCGGAGACGGGCTGAGCGTTGCAGCCGGCAACCAGGATTACCTTCGCCGGCACGTCCTTCCCAAGAGGGAGGGCTACGCGCTCGGCGAGAGCCAGGTTGCACAGGGGCGGCAACAGCCGACGGCGGATCTCGCCAGGGTGTAACGGCGCCAACGGCGTCAGGCAACAGGGCGCGCCCGCTGAGGGCACGACTTTTCCAGCAGCAAGGATGCATTGAGGAAACCATGACCCAGATCTTCGACAATCCGGCCGACTTCGTGGACGAGGCGCTGGACGGCTTTGTGGCCGTCAACCGCGCCCACGTTGCCCGGGTGGACGGCGGGGTAGTCCGTTCCACCGAGTTGCCCGCAGGCCAGGTGGCGGTGGTGGTGGGTGGCGGCTCCGGCCACTATCCCGCCTTCGCCGGCCTGGTGGGTCCGGGCCTGGCTGCCGGTGCCGTCTGCGGCAACATCTTCACCTCGCCGTCCGCCGGGCAGGTGTACCGGGTGGCCAAGGCCGCGAGCGCCGGCGGCGGGGTCCTGCTGAGCTACGGCAACTACGCCGGGGACGTAATCCATTTCGGCGAGGCACAGCAGCGGCTCAACGCCGAAGGCATTCAGACCCGCACTGTCCTGGCCACGGACGACATCGCGAGCGCTCCCCTCGATGAAATCGATAAGCGCCGCGGGATTGCCGGCGACCTGACGGTCTTCAAGGTCGCCGGCGCAGCGGCCGAAGCGGGACTGGAACTGGACGACGTCGAACGGCTGGCTGTCCTCGCCAACTACCGGACCCGCACCCTCGGTGTGGCCTTCGACGGCTGCACCCTTCCCGGCGCCGCCGAGCCGCTGTTCCACGTCCCGGCCGGCCAGATGTCCCTGGGACTGGGCATCCATGGCGAGCCGGGAATTTCCATGCATCCTCTGCCCACGGCGTCCGAACTCGCCGATCTGCTCGTCTCCCGCCTGCTGAAGGACAAGCCCGATGATGCCGGGGACCGGGTGGCGGTAATCCTCAACGGCCTGGGGAGGGTGAAGTATGAAGAACTGTTCCTGCTGTTCGGCAAGGTGGAGAAGCTCCTCACCGCAGCTGGCCTGACCATCGTGGAACCGGAATGCGGGGAACTGGTCACCAGCCTGGACATGTCCGGTCTGTCCCTCACGCTGCTGTGGCTGGACACCGAACTGGAACGGTACTGGTGCGCCCCGGCGGATGCTCCCGGATACCGCAAAGGCAGCATGGCCGGGCGTGAACGCCGGGCACGACGGGCCCTGGATCCGGCAGAACCCGAGGGCGCGCCGCCTGCTGAAGCGGAAGAAACGACGGCGGCAGCGGCTGATTTGGGCCGGCTGGCAGCCGCGGTCCTCGCCCAGGTGCGGGGCGCCGTCGTCCATCACGAAACCGAGTTGGGCAGGCTGGACGCCATAGCCGGCGACGGCGACCACGGCATCGGCATGCGGCGCGGCGCGGAAGCGGCAGCGGCAGCCGCCCGGGACGCCACGGCTGCCGACGCTTCCGTGCAGCGGGTGCTGGCCGCAGCCGGGGAAGCCTGGAGCGAACGCGCAGGCGGAACGTCCGGGGCACTCTGGGGATCCGCGCTGCAGGCAGCCGGGCGGGCGCTCGGCAACAAACACGCATACAACGGTGGGGACGCGGCGGCCGCCGTGACCGCCTTCGTGGACGCCGTCACCAGCCTGGGCAAGGCTGATATGGGCGACAAGACAATGGTGGATGCGTTGCTTCCCTTCCGGGACGCCTTCGTGGCGGCAGTGGACGACGGGGCAACGGCGACCGGGGCCATGGCCTCCGCCGTGACCGCCGCCCGCCAGGCAGCCGATGCCACCGCATCCCTGCGCCCGCGGAAGGGGAGGGCTCGGCCGCTGGCCGAAAAGAGCCTGGGCCACCCGGATCCCGGAGCGGTGTCCTTTGCCCTCATCGCGACGCGGGTTTCTGATTACTTCGATTCCTCAGGGCCCCTGCCCTATCCCAGGGTGGCTGCATTGGTGGCCGGAAATGGAGCACAGTCATGACCACGGTTACCGGAGCAGGATGGCGCATCGTCATCGGAAACGACGAGGCCGGCGTCGAATACAAGGAAGCGCTCAAGGCGCTGCTCGAAGCTGACAGCCGCGTTGTATCCGTTGTGGATGTCGGTGTTGGTGCCGGCGACACTACCGCCTACCCGCACGTCGCCGTCGACGCCGCCCGCAAAGTAGCCGAGGGCCAGGCCGACCGGGCCCTGCTGATCTGCGGCACGGGACTGGGCGTGGCCATCGCGGCCAACAAGGTCCCCGGCATCCGTGCAGTCACAGCCCACGACGCCTACTCCGTGGAGCGCTCGGTGCTGAGCAACAACGCGCAGGTCCTCACCCTGGGCCAGCGCGTCATCGGCCTGGAACTGGCCAAGAAACTGGTGGGCGACTGGCTCGGCTACCGGTTTGACGAAAACTCGGCGTCCGCCGCGAAGGTGGACGCCATCTGCTCCTACGAGCCCGACTACACGAAGGCAGCCTCATCATGACCGGACCAGCAAGCACCTCCAACCCTGTGGACGCCAACGGCGGCAGGAAGATTGCCGTCGTCGGCTCCGGCTACATGGGCGGCGGGATCGCCCAGGTCCTCGCCCTGGGCGGAGCGCGCGTGGCTCTCGCCGACGTGTCCGCGGAGGTAGCCGAAAGCAACTATGACCGCCTCCTCGTGGAGTCCGACCAGTTCGTGGCCGACGGCCTGTTTCCCGCCGGCTCCACGGAAATCCTGAAGCAGAACCTCTGGGCCGCCAAGGACATCGAGGAAGCTGTGGCAGACGCGGACTTCATCGAGGAGGCCGTTCCCGAGGTCATCACCATCAAGCACCAGACGCTGGCCCGCATCAGCGCCGCCGCCCGGCCGGGCGCCATCATCGGCTCCAACACCTCCACCATCTCCATCGCAGAATTGTCCGGGCCGGTCTCCAACCCTGAACGGTTCCTCGGTGTCCACTTCTCCAACCCCTCGCCGTTCATCCCCGGCGTGGAAATCATTCCCCACGCCGGCACATCGGCCGCCACCGTGGGCACTGTCCGCGAACTGGTCCACGCGGCAGGCAAACAAACCGCCGTGGTGAAGGACGTCACCGGGTTCGTGCTCAACCGCCTGCAGTACGCGCTCTTCCACGAAGCCGCGCAGCTTGTGGAGCAGGGAATCGTGACGGCGGACGACGTGGACACCCTGGTCCGCACCACCTTTGGCTTCCGGCTGCCGTTCTTCGGGCCGTTCGCCATCGCGGACATGGCCGGGCTGGACGTGTACAACTTCTGCTACACGTCCCTGCAAAAGGATTTCCCCGAAAGGTTCGCCACCCCGAAGATCCTCAGCGACCTGGTGGATGCCGGAAAGCTCGGCACCAAGACGGGCGCCGGCTTCCTCAACGTCCCGGCCGACCGCACACCCGAGCTGATCGCCTACCGCAACAAGGCCTACGTGGCCATGCAGAAACTCCTCGATGAGCTCGGCCCCGCGCCGATCAGCTGAGGACGCTTCCACCGATGCTTCCAGAGACGGGATACCCGCCTCTGGACAACTTCCCCGCCAAGTAGCACCATCGGAAAGGTGACCTCCAGCCCCGTCTCCGATGCGCGCCTGCGCGAGTTGAAGGAACTTCGCCGGGTCAAGGACCGGATCGACCGGGACTACGCGCAGCCGCTGGACGTCGAGTCCCTGGCCCGGGGCGTCCACATGTCCGCCGGGCACCTCAGCCGCAGGTTCCGGCTCGCCTACCAGGAATCGCCCTACAGCTACCTCATGACCCGGCGCATTGAAAGGGCCATGGCGCTGCTTCGCCGCGGCGACCTTTCCGTCACGGAGGTGTGCTTCGCCGTCGGCTGCTCCTCCCTGGGGACGTTCAGCACCCGCTTCACCGAGCTGGTGGGCATGCCGCCCAGCACCTACAAACAGGAGGCGGCGGTGTCGACGGCGGGCATTCCCGCCTGTGTAGCCAAACAGGTGACAAGACCGGTCAGGAATCGAGAAGCACCGGTTCCGGAACCGCAACTAGCATGACTGCCATGGACATCAGCATCAGCTCAAGTTTCCTCCCGCACACCGATCCTGACGCCTCCCTGGCGTTCTACCGCGACGCCCTTGGCTTCGAGGTCCGCAACGATGTTGGCCGCGGCACCATGCGCTGGATCACCGTAGGTCCCGCCGGACAGCCGGACGTCTCCATCGTCCTGTACCCGCCGGCCGTGGATCCCGGAATCACCGACGACGAACGCCGCGTCATTGCCGAAATGATGGCCAAGGGCACCTACGCCACCGTCATCCTCTCCGCCCCGGACGTCGACGCCGCCTTCGCCCACGTGGAAGCGTCGGGGGCCGACGTCGTCCAGGAACCGGTGGACCAGCCCTACGGTATCCGCGACTGCGCCTTCCGGGACCCGGCAGGCAACACCGTCCGGATCAACCAGCAGCCCTGAACTGGGAGGATGTAAGCCAGCGACGCCCGGGAGGCTGCGAGCGTGGTCCCCCCGGGCAAGGAAGCCCAACAGATGGAGACCCGATGAGCACGGACACCAGCACCGCCACGAGCACCGGCCCCCGGGCCAACGGGTTGCACCCTGCCGACACGCACGACCTCATCCGCGTGCAGGGTGCTCGGGAGAACAACCTCAAGGACGTCAGCGTTGAGCTGCCGAAGCGCCGGCTTACCGTGTTTACGGGCGTGTCAGGCTCGGGCAAGAGCTCGCTGGTATTCGCCACCATCGCCGCAGAGTCACAGCGGATGATCAACGAGACCTACAGCGCGTTCGTCCAGGGGTTCATGCCCTCGCTGGCCCGTCCCGAGGTGGACTTCCTGGAAGGGCTGACGACCGCGATCATCGTGGACCAGGAGCGCATGGGAGCCAACCCGCGCTCCACCGTGGGCACCGCCACTGACGCGAACGCCATGCTCCGCATCCTCTTCAGCCGCCTGGGCTCCCCCTACGTCGGCCCGCCCACGGCATACTCCTTCAACGTTCCCACCCGCAAGGCCAGCGGCGTCATGTCCACGGAAAAGGGCGGGCGGGTGGAGAAGGCCGTTGTCCAGCAGGCCGTCTATCTAGGCGGGATGTGCCCGCGGTGCGAGGGCATGGGTGCCGTCAGCGACATCGACCGGACAGCGCTGTACGACGACGGCAAGTCCCTTGGCGAGGGTGCGCTGCTTGTACCGGGCTACTCCATGGACGGCTGGTACGGGCGGCTGTTCGAGGGCATGGGGCTGCCCATGGACAAGCCAATTTCGAAGTTCACCGCGAAGCAATTGGACACGATGCTGTACGCGGAGCCCACCAAGATCAAGGTGGAGGGCGTCAACCTGACCTTCGAGGGGATCATCCCGAAAATCCAGAAATCCATGCTGTCCAAGGACCCCGAGGCGATGCAGCCGCACGTGCGCCGGTTCGTGGAGCGGGCCGTGACCTTCCAGACCTGCCCCGAATGCGCAGGTACCCGGTTGACCCGGCAGGCCCTGTCCTCCCGGATCAACGGCAAGAACATCGCGGAGCTGTGCCAGATGCAGATCAGCGATCTCGCGGGGTGGGTACGGGACCTCAAGGACCCGTCCGTGGCTCCCCTGCTCAAGGGCCTCCAGCACCTGCTGGACTCGTTCTCGGACATCGGCCTCGGCTACCTCAGCCTCGACCGGCCCGCCGGCACCCTCTCCGGCGGCGAGGCCCAGCGCACCAAGATGATCCGCCACCTCGGGTCCTCCCTCACCGACGTCACCTACGTCTTTGACGAACCGACCATTGGGCTGCACCCGCACGACATCGAGCGCATGAACCAGTTGCTGCTGCAGCTGCGGGACAAGGGCAACACCGTTCTCGTGGTGGAGCACAAGCCGGAAACCATCGCCATTGCCGACCACGTCGTTGACCTCGGTCCCGGGGCGGGCAGCGCGGGTGGCACGGTCTGCTACGAAGGCAGCGTCGAGGGCCTTCGCGCCAGTGACACCATCACCGGACGCCACCTCGGCGACCGTGCAGCTCTAAAGGACTCGGTCAGGAAGGCCTCCGGCGCGCTGGAGGTCCGGGGCGCGGCCACGCACAACCTGCAGGGGGTCGACGTCGACATTCCCTTGGGTGTCCTCACGGTGGTCACCGGGGTGGCCGGCTCGGGCAAGAGCTCCCTGATCCACGGCTCGGTGGCCCAGCGCGACGGTGTGGTGGTCATCGACCAGGGCGCCATCCGTGGATCCCGCCGCAGCAACCCCGCCACCTACACCGGCCTGTTGGAGCCCATCCGCAAGGCATTCGCCAAGGCCAACGGCGTCAAGCCGGCGCTGTTCAGCTCGAACTCCGAGGGCGCCTGCCCCACCTGCAACGGTGCCGGCGTCATCTTCACGGAACTGGGCGTGATGGCCACCGTGGAGTCCCCGTGCGAGGACTGCGAGGGCCGCCGCTTCCAGGCGTCGGTGCTGGAATACACCCTGGGCGGCAAGAACATTGCCGACGTGCTGGCAATGTCCGTCACGGAGGCGGCCGCCTTCTTCGCCGACGGCGATGCCAGGACACCGGCCGCCCGGACTGTCCTGGACCGGCTTGAAGACGTGGGTTTGGGCTACCTGAGTCTGGGCCAGCCACTGACCACGCTTTCGGGCGGCGAGCGCCAACGCCTCAAGCTCGCCACCCAGATGGCCGAGAAGGGCGACGTGTACGTCCTCGATGAGCCCACTACCGGCCTGCACCTGGCGGATGTGGAGAACCTGCTGGGCCTGCTGGACCGGCTGGTGGACTCGGGCAAGTCCGTGATCGTCATCGAGCACCACCAGGCGGTGATGGCGCACGCCGACTGGGTCATCGACCTGGGTCCGGGAGCAGGGCACGACGGCGGACGGATCGTTTTCGAGGGCACGCCGGCTGATCTTGTGGCCGGCGCCTCAACCCTCACCGGCAAGCACCTTGGTGCCTACGTCAGTGCCTGAGCCTGCCTGCCCTACGGTGGGGGTATGAGCGAAAGCTACCGCTACGACGTCGAGATCCTGCACCTGCTCGTATCCCCGGCGCACGCCTACTTTGGCCGGGCACGGGACGGTGCTGCTGCTGTGCCCACTTCCGATGCCGAAACGGCGGAAGTGGTGGCGGGCAAGGGCATTGCGGGCGACCGCTTCTTTGGCAAAGCCGCCCACATGGACGCTGCGGTGACCCTGTTCGCCGTCGAGGCTTTAGAGGCGATGGCTGCGGAACTGGGTGCCGGACCGTTTGATCCGTTGGCGACCCGGCGGAATGTCATCCTTCGGGGAGCACACCTGGCTCCACTGCTGGGCCAGGACTTCGTGCTGGAATCCGGCGGCTCGCGGGTGGAGTTCCACGGCGGGCGCCCCGCACACCCGTGTGCGTGGATGAACGAGGTGCTCGCCCCGGGAGGCCACGCCGCGATGCGGGGCAGGGGCGGAATCCGCTGCCGGGCAGTCTCCGGCGGCATCCTTCACCGCGGCCCGGCAGTGCTGGTCAGTCCCGTTGCGCTGGATCCCGCGCAGGCGGGCGTGCCAACCCTGCTAAGGCCGGGCAGGCTGCCGTAAGCGGAGGTACGGTGACATGACATGGCGTTTCAGGGCAACAAGCCGGTTGTGGGTTACGCCTTTTGCGTGCGCCTATATCCGGCCTGCGGCAAGGTCTGCTGCGTCGGCTGCGGGATCGGCGCCGGCACGTTCCGGTGCCGATACCGACGGCGCCGGCTCTTCGACGGCCGCCTGCAACGAGCGCCGAACCGCAACTCCTGCTGCAAGGATGCCCAGCAGCGCGCCTGCCCACCACCATTTCCGTGGGGCCGGGCGCGGGGCTTCCACCCGATCCAGGGTCCCTGCCGCGGCTCTCGGTGCAACACGCTTCAATTGCTCCTGGACCCGTGGAGAAAGTGTTTCCACACCACCGGCAACCTCGTCGGCAAGCCGGCGCAGGACCGCCTGTAGCCGTGGGGAGGCGGTTTCTTTTCCGGTATCCAGCCCGGCCACCGCTCTTTGCAGCGCGGCCTGTACGCCAGGTGTTGCCCATTCCTTACCCCGGGCAAAATGTGCCGTGAGGTTTTCGGAAAAACGGTGGACCTGCTCGGTTTCGGTGGTGGATCCTGCCGTGCGCATGGTGCCTCCTTGGTGTGATGGTGCTCATAGCCTACGGCGGGCAGCACCTCAGCAATAGGCCGCACTTCGCCGTCTGTCTACGGTTACGATCAACGAACAGGTTTTCCGGGAGGTCGACATGCGCGGAACCAGCAACGAAGACATCAAAAAGGCGTTCAATAAGAACGCCGGCATCTATGACCGCTGGATGGGCCTCTTTGAGCGCCATGTCGCCGTCGGCGCCCGCGACTGGGCCGTGTCGATGGCACGCGGGGCTGTCACGGAGATAGGTGTGGGTTCGGGGCTCAACCTGCCGCTGTACGGCCCGGACGTGGAACACGTGACCGGGATAGAACTTTCCGAGGAGATGCTCGCCATCGCCCGCAGGCGGGCAGCCGAACAACGGATCGAAAGCGTCGAGTTGCGTTACGGCGACGCACAGGCTTTGGACCTGCCGACCCAAAGCGCCGACACGGTAGTCTCCACGTTCACGTTCTGCACCATCCCGGACCCGGCGGCGGCCAGCCGCGAGGCCTACCGCGTCCTCCGGCCCGGCGGGGTATTCGTCCTGGCTGAACACGGGCGCTCCACGCACCCGGCGGCGCGGGCTGTCATGCGCGCACTTGAACCACTGTGCGTCCGCCTCAGCGCAGACCACATCACCCGCGATCCTTTGCCATACCTGACCGGCGCGGGCTTCGGCATTACGGAATTGCACCGGGAAGGCCCGGGCGGCATCATTTTTCGGATACTTGCCCGGAAGCACGGCTCTGACGGAAACCAGTGAGAGTTTCTGGTGGCGGCCGAGGCCAGCGCGGATGACTTCGGTGCAGGCCGTTCCGCGGCGTTCTCCGGCAGCAGATCACGGCCGTTGCGGGCGGGCCAGATGAAGGTACTGTGGGCGCATGGAGATGCGCCTTGAAGTTGTGCAGGTACCTGTGTCCGATGTGGACAGGTCGAAGTCTTTTTACACGGAGAGGCTCGGGTTCGTGCTTGACCATGATGTTGAGCACATCCCGGGAATGAGGGTCGTGCAGCTGACACCGCCGGGCTCTGCCGCTTCAATCGTCATCGGAACGGGGATGACCTCCATGGCGCCCGGAAGCCTGGAAGGCCTGCAGCTCGTGGTCCCGGATATGGGCGTCGCGCGCGCTGAGCTCCTCCGCCGCGGCGCTGAGGTCAGTGACGTCCAGGATCTGGGAGGCGTGGAGTTTGCCTTCTTTGCGGACCCGGATGGCAACCGCTGGGTTCTGCAGGGTGCTACGCCGTCCAGTGTGAGGCAGTCACATCAGGATGGGCAGCCCGCGTAGCTCCGGGGCCGGCAGTGGCGCGGATCTTCATCACGGGCTCAGCGGACGGGCTGGGACGGGCTGTGGCGCAGTCCCTGCTCAGTGACGGCCACCAGGTGATTGTCCATGCGCGCAGCGCCTCCCGCCTGGCTGCCCTGCAGGATCTACCCTTACCGGCGAGCACCTGGCCTGACTCCCCCGAAGGTGCCGGCCGGCGGAAACCCCTCCCAACCAGGCGGCGCTTCAGGAATGCCTGGATCGGCGGCATCTGAGCGGGTGGTTCATCCTGTCAGTCCCTGCACCTAGACTTTCTGGCATGGACAACAACCAGGAAACACTTGGCAGCCCCACTCCTGAGCCGGATGCCGGCCTCAACCGGGATCCCGAAGACTGGGTAACGGGCGACGAGCCCATGACGGCAGCGCAGCGCAGCTACCTTGACACCCTTGCCCGGGAAGCAGGAGAAGAGCTCCCGGCGGACCTCAGCAAGGCGGAGGCTTCAAAGCACATCGACCGGCTGCAGCAGCGCAGCGGCAGGGTTTCAGGAAACGACTCCGGCAACACCGAAGGCTGAAGCGCCGCCACGGGCAGTGAGCGGCGCTGAACCGAAACAGGGGTAGGTGCGCTTACCAGGCCTGGTGTTCGCGTGTCAGCCCGAAGGGCACGGTTTCACTCAGATCCACGGTGAACTTGTCCATGCTGTGCCGCGTGACCAGGATGCCGTGGCGCTTTTCCGCGAGCGCATGGGCCTTTGCGGCGGTGACGGCGGCATCGATAGCGCTGTCCATGCTGTGGCGGTCGGCGACGGTCAACGTCAAGGGAAAGTTAGCAGCGGTCATGGTAAAGCCTCGAGAATTTCAGTTCAGGTGGTGGGTAGGCGGCCTTAATTTTCCGATTGGAAAGCCCGCCGGACATCTTAGTGCCTGGATCATGGTCCCCCAACACTGAACCGCCAGCAACTTGAGAAACCTACTGGGAAGTAGCCGCAGGTCAGCGGGGAGGGCCGCCGCCGCAGCTGACCATAATTACGGGGCCTGATCCGCAACACTTAGAGTTAAGCCCGGGCGAAAGCCGTTTCCAGGCGCTGCAATGCGCTTGCACGCCCGCCCCGGCATAACCCCGCACCACACCGCAACGACACTTCGTATGCCACGACCCGACAAGGATCCCGCCATTTCCACGGACGCTATTTTCGGCAATCTCACCCGGATCCGCAACGTCATTCTTCCCGCCGCCGCCCGGACCCGCCTGAACAGCGGGCGTGGACTGCTGGCCGGGTTCATCGTGGTGCACCTGGTCTTCCTCATCTTCGCCGCCTCGCTCTCAATGCGCGGTGACGCGTTCAGCGACACGTTCATTTACCGTGAGTGGGCCGTGGCCGGCTTCGACGAAGCCATCCTCGCGGGCCGCGTCAGTCCCTGGGTCTACCCAATCCTCGCGCTGGTCCCCATCGCGCTTGCCGGCCTAGCCGGTCCCGCGCCCTTCTTCTTCCTGTGGGTCCTGATGACCACCCTGCTTAACGCCTGGGCCCTCCTGAAGCTCACCGAACGGGGCCGCAACCGCGCCGCCATCCCCGCCGCCTGGTGGTGGCTGGTCTTCACCTTCCTGATGGGCTGGCTCGGGTTCGCGCGGGTGGACGGCCTCACCGCCCCGCTGGTCCTCGTAGCCCTTGCGTACGGAGTGGGCCGGCCGTTCATCGCCTCCGTCCTCCTGGCCATCGGCACCTGGGTGAAGGTCTGGCCCGCCGCCGTCATGCTGGCCCTGTTCGCGGTGGTGAAAAACCGGATGCTGGTGGTACTCGCCGGAATCGTGACGTCGGCGGGCGTGGTTGCGCTGGCCGCTGCGGTGGGCAGCCTCCCGAAACTCCTGAACTTCCTCACCCAGCAGGGCGACCGCGGCATGCAGCTCGAAGCCACCTTCACCACCCCCTGGCTTTGGCTGTCCGTCCTGAACATCGGCGATTCCCGGATGTACATGAACACGGAGATCAACTCGATGCAGGTGGACGGCCCCGGCACGGCCGTGATGTCCGTGCTGATGCAGCCCCTCCTGATCCTGGCTGCCCTGCTCGTGGCCGGCCTGACGTTCTGGGCACTGCACAACGGAAAAATCAGCGGCGGCGTGGACCGCACCGAGCTGCTCCTGGCAGGCGCCCTGACCCTGGCAACCGCGTTTGTGGTGTTCAACAAGGTGGGCTCACCACAGTTCATGGTGTGGCTGGCCCCGGCCGTCGCCGTCGGACTGGCCCACAGCTGGCGTGAGTGGCGGGTCCCGGCCGCCATGCTGATCGTGATCGCAGTGGCCACGTACTTCGTCTATCCGCTGTTCTACGACGCCCTCAGCCACAACAATCCCTGGATGGCGCTGGTGCTGACCATCCGCAACGTCCTCCTGGTGGTCCTGTTCCTGTGGAGTGTCCGCCGGCTCTACCTGCTGGGCAGGAAGACGGCCGCACCCGCTCCCGCGCTGAAGGAGTCCTAAGATTTCCACGAGCTTCTTCGACCGGCTGGTCAGCATCCGCACCAAAGTCCTACCGGCGAAGGTGGTGGATTGGTTCGCGCGCCCTTCCAGCGTGTGGTGGGGCTTCGCCGTCGTGCACCTCTACTTCCTGGGCTGGATGGCCTCCTTCTTCCTGCACGGCGATACCTTCAGCGATACCGAGCAGTACCGCCAGTGGGCGATGGACGGCTACAACCCCCAGGACCTCGAGGGAAAAATCAGTCCGTGGGTCTATCCCGTGCTCGCCCAAATTCCCATATTCCTTGCGAACATTGCCGGCCCGGGCCTGTACCTGCTGGTCTGGTTCCTGATCATCACAGCCCTCAACGCCGTCGGCCTGCTCTTCCTCACCCGGGGTCCGCGGAAAGCCAGCGGCGTCGCCCCTGCCTGGTGGTGGCTGTTTTTCACAGTATTCATGGGCTACCTCAGTTTCGCCCGGGTTGAAGGCATCACCGCTCCCATCGTGCTGATCGCGCTGCTGTATGCGGCGCAGCGGCCGGTGGTGGCGGGGATCCTGCTCAGCGTCGCAACCTGGATCAAGGTATGGCCGGCCGCCGTGCTGGCGCCGATTGTGATTGCCAGCGGGAAGCGCGTCCAGGTGGTCCTGTCCGGCGTTGCCGTAACGGCGGCTGTGGCGTTGGGAACGTGGCTGTCCGGCGGGCTGCAGCACATCATGGATTTCCTCACCAACCAGGGCGAGCGCGGGATGCAGCTCGAGGCCACCTTCTCCACGCCGTGGGTGTGGCTGAGCGTCTTCAACATCGCGGGCTCAAAGATGGCCGACAACACCGCCATCAACTCCACGGAGGTGTACGGTCCCGGCGCCGGCACCGCAGCTTTCCTGATGCAGCCGCTGCTGATCCTGGCCGCGGTGGGCGCTGCGGTCCTGCTGGTCCGCGCATTGAACCGCGGCGCGGAGAGGGAGGAACTATTCCTCGAGGGTGCCCTGATGATGACCACCGCCTTTATCGTGTTCAACAAGGTGGGTTCGCCGCAGTTCATCATCTGGCTGGCCCCGGTGATCATCGCCGGCCTCACGCACGACTGGAACCGGTGGAAGGTCCCGGCAGCACTGCTGATGGGGATCGCCATCACCACGTTCGTGATCTATCCGCTGTTCTACACACCGCTGATCCATGCCCATCCAGTGATGGCGGCGATCCTCACCACCCGCAATGTGCTCCTGGTGGTGCTGCTCTGGTGGTCCGTGAAGCGGACGGCAGAACTGGGCCGGAAAGCCCCTGCTGCAGTACCGGCCGGCGCCTAGTCCGACAACTGCCTCAGCGGCTGCCCAGCTGCTGGCGGCCGGGTTCTTCCGCGCGAAGGCGGCGGGCTTTCCGCCGGGCGAGCACCCAGTTCCAACCCCGCTTTGCCAGGTCCACAGGCTTGCCTTCAAAGAGCAGCTTCCGTGTATGCACATCGAGGAATAAAAGGTAGAACGTAAACGCCAGTGCGGTCACGAACGCCAGGGAGGACGCATCGATGGGCAGCTCCACAAAGGACCATACCGAGAGCTGATCCTGCGCCCCGAACACCACAAAGAACGTCACGCCCACGTACAGTGACCGGATCTGCCAGTCGTCCCGGATGCCGGTGACAGCCAGGAACGGCAGGAACCACAGGATGTACCAGGGCTGGATGATGGGCGAGAGCATCACGACGGCGGTGAACGCCAGCGCCATCCGGCGCACCGCGCGGGAGTAATCGCCGCGGAACATCAGCAGCAGGACCAGTCCGATGGCGGCATATTTCATGCCGGCCCGAAGCCAGGTGGCGAGCGTCCCGCCCGGGAGTCCCAGCGCGTTGGCAAGCATCTCCACCTGCTGGCCCAGGAAGCCGGACGGCGAATAGCCTGTGTAACCGGGCGTGGGGTCCATGATGGCCCAGGTCCAGCCGATGCCGAGGTTGTACGGGATGCCGCTGAGGGCCAGCGTGGCGAAACTGATGCCCGCCGTCGCACCCCAGATCAGGAACCTGCGCGGCCAGGACGCCGAGGGGCCCGCCCACATGACACCGATAAACGGCAGCAGAAGCACGGTGATGGGTTTGATGCCGATGGACGCGGTGACCAGGAGGATCCCGAGGACGTAGCGGCGGGTAGCGGCGAAATAGACGCCGGCGACGGCGAGCCCCACCATGAGGGCGTCATTGTGGGCGCTGGCGATGAAGCTGATCAGGAACAGGGGGTTGGCCACGGAGACCCAAAGCGCCCGTGCTCCGTTGATGCCGTGCAGCTCGGCCAGTTTTGGCACGTAGATGACGCAGAGCAGCACCCCGGCCCCGGCCAGGAGGCGGAAGAGCAGCACGGAGATGTCGGGCTGGGCCCCCGTCACGCCCACCACGGCGCGCGCCAGCCACAGAAAGTATGGGCCGTACGGGGTCCTGTTTTCCGCCCAGGCAGGGTCTGCGCCCAGGGAGAACCAGTTGCTGAGGGTGGAGATGCCCACCTCGTAGGGGTTCTGGCCCTCCTGGACCAGACGGCCCTGCCCGGTGTACGCATACACGTCGCGGGAAAAGACTGGCACGCAGAAAAGCAGCGGCAGGGACCAGGCAGAGATCGCGATGACAACGGACCGGAGTGAGGATTTGCCCCAATCAGACAGCCGCTGCCCCAAGCGCAGCCACGAACGCATCAGCACCATGGCGCCCACTGTCAGCAGCACCGTGGAAATGGCAACACCCCAGCCTTCGGTGCGGAGGGCGATGACCACTGGCTGGCGGATCATGGGCGAGCCGTTGGCGATCCAGCCGGTGCCGATGGAGCCGACGAACATCATGAGGGCACCGACGAACCCCTCAACGATTGCTACATAGGCGCGGCGTTTTGCGGGTTCGGCGGCAGCGGCTACCTGCCGGCCAAGCCGGCTTTCCGACGTTCCAAGGTGTGCACCGCCTGCCGTCATGATTGTTGGTCCCCTACTTCGTTACGGCGCTGGTTGCACCAGCGAAAAGCCGCCCTGCAACCCGGCTATTTTACCAGCAGGCCTTCCTGCCACTCCCGGATGACGGACCACCGGAAGGCACGGTTTCGCAACAGGCGCCGGTGTGGATTCACGTGGGGCTGCGGGTAATGTTGGAGAATCCGCCCGCGGCAGTTCGCCCGCACCCGGCCGGCCTTTTACTCCGGCGCAAGGAAGCGCCCTTCTTCCTGACTACGCACTTTCCTGCGAAGGCGCGAACCTTCCTGCTGCCGCCCCTTCGACGCCCGATTGGAGCCGGACCATGGCTGTTTCCACCGCCGAAAACAAGGCGCCGTCACCCCTGCAACTGCAGTCCGTGCGGGCCACCCTGCGTTCCCCACGCAGGCTGAAGACGGAAGCCCTGGCCGGGCTGGTGGTGGCACTGGCCCTCATTCCCGAGGCCATCGCCTTCTCCGTCATAGCGGGCGTGGATCCGCGGATTGGCCTCTTTGCCTCGTTCACCATGGCGGTGACCATCTCCTTCGTGGGCGGCCGGCCCGCCATGATCTCCGCCGCCACGGGGGCCGTGGCGCTGGTCATTGCTCCCCTGATGCGCAGCCACGGGCTGGACCACCTGATTGCGGCCGTCATCCTTGCCGGCGTCTTCCAGATCCTCCTGGCCCTGGCCGGTGTCACCCGCCTGATGCGGTTCATCCCGCGGTCCGTCATGGTGGGCTTCGTCAACGCCCTGGCCATCCTGGTTTTTATGGCCCAGCTCCCGGAACTGATCGGCGTTCCCTGGCTGGTCTACCCCCTCGTGGTTGCCGGTCTGGTGATAGTGGTGGGACTGCCGAGGATTACGACGGCGGTGCCCTCGCCTCTGGTTGCCATCGTGGTCCTCACCGTGGTTGCCGTCCTGGCAGGACTGGACGTGCCCACCGTCAATGACAAGGGCCAGTTGCCGGAGAGCCTGCCGAACTTCTTCCTTCCCAATGTTCCCCTGACCTGGGAGACCTTTGAGGTCCTGGCCCCGTTTTCGCTCTCCATGGCGCTGGTGGGCCTGCTCGAATCCCTGATGACCGCCAAGCTGGTGGACGACATCACTGACACCCGTTCCAATAAAACCCGGGAATCATGGGGGCAGGGCGTTGCCAACATCGTCACCGGCTTTCTCGGCGGCATGGGTGGCTGCGCGGTGATCGGCCAGACCATGATCAACGTCAAGGGATCCGGGGCGCGCAGCCGCGTCTCCACCTTCCTGGCCGGCGTCTTCCTGCTGCTCCTCGTGGTGGTGCTCGGTGACGTGGTTGGCCTCATCCCCATGGCAGCGCTCGTCGCCGTCATGATTTTCGTCTCCGCCATCACCTTCGAATGGCACTCCATTGCCCCCCGGACGCTGCGGCGGATGCCCAAGTCTGAAACCGCCGTCATGCTGATCACGGTGGGCGTAGTGGTGGCGACGCACAACCTGGCCATCGGCGTCGGCGTCGGAGTACTGGCGGCGATGGCCATGTTTGCCCGGCGGGTGGCCCACTTCGTCACCGTTGAGAGGACGGTCCTCGAGGTCAATGGTAAAAACGTTGCCACGTACACCGTGGACGGCGAGCTGTTTTTTGCCTCGTCCAACGATCTGTACATGCAGTTCGAGTACGCCCTGGACGCCGAGCCCGGGATCAGCCGCGTGGTGGTGGACCTGCACGCCTCGCACCTGTGGGACGCCTCCACCATCGCCGTGCTGGACGCCGTGACGGAGAAGTACCGCCGGCACGGCCGCGAGGTGGAGCTGCTGGGCCTGAACTCGGCCAGCGTCCAGATGCGGGAACGGCTGGCCGGAAAGCTCACCGCCGGCAGCTGAAACCCTGCAGCCGGCCGGCAGTGCTAAAGCATCCGGTCGCTGCGGGCCACACGGTTCCGGCCCAACGACTTCGCTGTGTACAAAGCAGCGTCCGCCGCGGCGATGAGGCTGTCCACATCGGTTGTGCCGGTGTCGTACGTGGAGATCCCGTAACTGACTGTCGGCATTTCCATTGCCTCCCCCGCCGGCGCTGCCGCCAGCCGCCTGCTGATTTCTTCAGCGATCATCTCTGCCCGCTCAACACTGGTACCGGGCAAAAGCAGGACAAATTCCTCCCCGCCGTACCGTCCTACTAAATCGGTGGAGCGGACGGTACCGGTGCAGGCCTCGGCGAAGGCCTGCAGGGCGCGGTCCCCTGCTGCGTGGCCGTAGGTATCATTCACGGATTTGAAGTGGTCCAGGTCGGCCAGGATCAGGGCGCCGGAGCCACGGGTGATGGCCCGGTCCGCCAACTGCTCCGCCGCCAGTTCAAGGAACGCCTTGCGGTTGAGCAGACCGGTGAGGTCGTCCCGGGAAGCCACCACCCGGAGGGCCCTGGTCTGCTGTTCGCTGCTGAGCGCGGCCATGCTGAATGAGACCACTACCAAGAGCACCATTGTCACCATAGTGGTGACGGCAGACCCGAAAACGGTGACGAACGTGGGTCCGTCCTGGCCCTCCAGCAGGAAGGCAACCCAGCGCAGGAAGTAGAAGACCGACATGCCGCCGGCAGCCACGGCCATCGGAATCCGCACGCGCGAATAACCCGGCTCCAGCCGCCAGAGCTCGTGGGAGGCCAAGCCGATGGTCAGGGTCATGGCTCCCAGGAACACCGGCCCGCCGGACCACGTGTTGGTGGCCGGGCTGTCCAGGGCCGAGGCGACCAGGGTGACCAGCGGTATGCCTGTGAAGGCCCACTTCGGCGGCGGTATGGTCCGCAAGGAACGTGCACCTGCCCAGACCGCAACGCCGCCGTGAACGAGCAGCACGTTGCCCAGCGGGTTTGCCCATACCTGATGCGGGGTACGGTCCAGCAGGAAGCACGCGGAGCCGGCGAGGAAGAATATCAGCGCCAGGCACCACCATCCGCTGTACGGCGAGCGTGTGATCCGGTAGGCGGAAAAGTAGAAAAGGAGGACCAGAACCAAGGCCATCAGGCCAAACGCGATTCTTAGAGTCGCGGTATCCAGAACCATGTAACCGTCGTCCCCCCGATGCCGAAGTCATGCCGATCCCCAGTATTGCACCGGTCAGGGTGCCTGTCAGGGTAACGGCATCGGCATGTGCAGGGCCTACAGTTGCCAGACAGCCCGCAGGACAACCCCGAAAGGCACACCACATGCTCCTTCTTTTTGGTTTCAAGACAGTGCTTAAGGCCCTCCCCGGCAAGGCGGCCACCTGCCAGTACTGCCGCTCGTTCGTGCACCACCACCTTGAGGAGCGTGCCACCAAGTTCACGCTGTTCTTTATTCCGGTGTTCACCACGTCGCGGTCCTACCAGATCACGTGCACAAACTGCGGCTATGTTTCGAAGATCTCCGCGCGGGAAAAGCGGGCGCTGGAGCTGCAGCGCTGACCAACCGGGACGCCGGGCCGCAGGCGGCCGGGCACTGGTTTCCAGAGTTCCCGGTGCCAGCGGAATGTCCCAAAGCTCTGGTGGAAGCCGCCGCCTGCAATTACAGTAGGACCGGATCCGCACCCCGAAACGGGAGGTGCCGGACAGAGCCGGAAGCCATGGGGCCGCAAACCTCGGGACCTGAACCGGCGCCATGCGGGAAGGGAGGTGTTTTTGATGACTGTCACAGCCGTGCGCCCATTGCGCTCCGCGACCATCATCCAAACGCTTCCCCTGTACCGCACCGGCCCCGCCTGACCTCGGCGGAGCGCACAACACCCAGGCCTGGACCGGCAGTGGGCAGGGGCTTTCCCCGAGGTACCACAGTGAACATATCTTCAGGCACCGCCCTGGACAGCACCTGCACCCCAGTCAACGGCCCGCTCCTCTACGGCTACACCCCCGCCGTCGCCCGGCACTTTCAAAACCATCCCCTCCCGGACGCAACTGAAGCGGGCCGGGTGGTCCGCGTGGACCGCAACCTGCTGCTCGTGGCGGCCGGCACGGACCTGCTGCACCTGCCCTATCCGTTGACGGGGGAAACGGCAGTCACGGGTGACTGGGTCTGGATCGGACCCAACCGCGCCGGTGAACGCCAGATCCTGGGGGTCCTTCCACGCCGTTCGGAGCTCAGCCGCAAGCGGGCTTTCGAGGACTCCTCGGCGGCGCAGGTCCTGGCCGCGAACATGGACATGGTGGGGGTGGTGGTGCCGGTGGACCGGCCGCTCACGCACAACCGCCTGGAGCGCACCCTCGTCGCGGCGTGGGACTCAGGTGCCACTCCCCTGGTCATCATCACCAAGGCGGACCTCGCCCAGGTGGCGGACGACGTCGTCGGCAAAGTCATTTTGCAGGCGGCGGGCGTGGACGTGGTCACCACGTCGGCCGGGAACGGTGACGGCATCGACGCGGTGCTGGCGCACATTCCGGCAGGCGGCACCATCGTCCTGCTTGGCCCCCCCGGCGTCGGAAAATCCACGCTCATCAACGCCATGGTGGGCCGCGACGTCCAACACACCGGTGAGGTGCGCTCCGGCGACTTCAAGGGGAAGCACACCACCACGGCGCGGGAACTCGTGCCGCTGCCGAACGGAAGGGTCCTGATGGACACTCCAGGGGTGCGGGGCTTCGGATTGTTCGACGCCGAGGACGGCATTGGCGAGATGTTCGGCGACGTGGAAGTACTGGCGGGCCAGTGCAGGTTTGCGGACTGCGCCCACCAAAGCGAGCCCGGCTGCGCGGTGCAGCAAGCCCTTGCCGACGGCGGGCTGGATGAACGCCGCTGGCACAACTACCTGAAGCTGCAGCGCGAGCTGGCCGCCCTGGCCCGCCGCAGCGACGCCGCCGCCCAGCGCGCCCATCAGCGGGAGTGGCATCAAAAGGTGGTGACGGCGGGCAAGTCCCAGCGGTGGGCGGAACGTGAGACGGCCGAGCGGAAGGACAGGTCGGGACGCAAACGCCGCTGAACAGCCGGCCGGTAAGGTGCCGTCCGCCGGGCAGTTACAGCTCCGGGGCATGCTCCCCGGGCAGCGCGCCCTCGTCTTCCGGGTGCCGCTTCAGGTTCAGCAGCGCCAGCGCCAGGCCGCCCCATACCGAGAGGATGGCGATGATCATCATTGTGATGGCGATGGGAGTCATCGTGACGTCTCCTCCTTCTCCTCGGCCACCATGGATTGGTACTCCGGGTCGTGGTGCGCTTTCGAACTCCGGCTCCAGGGAATGAAGGTCAGGACCAGCGCCAAGACCACCAGTCCACCGGCCATGCCCCAGCCGAACAAGCCCACGAACCACTCGGGATAACCCTCATAGGTGGCCGATATCTTGCTGATGAATTCGTTTGACACCATGTAGATCAACGCGAGCGGCACCACACCGGCCACCAGTCCCATCCACGTCCGGCGCATCTTGATGGTTGATACAGCGTTGAGGTGGGCTGACAGCAGCGGCAACTTTCGCAGGAACCATGCCAGTACCACCACGGTCACCAACGCGCCGAGTGTGATGCCGAAGCTGTTGACGAACGCATCGGAGGTGTCGAGGAGGTACAGGCCCGTTGCGGTGGGGAAAAGCGCCAGGGAAACGGCAGCTACGAGGCCGCTGACAACCACTGAAGCTTTGACCCGCCCCCACCCGAGCTTGTCCTGAACCGCTGCGACAATAACCTCCAGCACCGAAATGAGCGACGTAACTCCCGCGAACACCAAAGATCCGAAGAACAGCACGCCCATGGCAGCGCCGAAAGGAGCCTGGGAAACAATGGTTGGAAAGGCGACAAATGCCAGGCCGATGCCTTGGGTCACGACGTCGTTGACCCCCGCCCTGGCGGCCTGGGCCATGAACCCCAGGGCGGCGAACACGCCGATGCCTGCCAGAATCTCGAATCCCGAATTTGCGAAGGCAACCACCATGCCCGAACCCGTAAGGTCCGTCCTGCGCTTCAGGTAGGAGGAATAGGTGACCATGATGCCGTAGCCCACCGAAAGTGAAAAGAAGATGTGGCCGTACGCCGCAGCCCAGACGGACGGATCGGCCAGGGCAGACCAGTCCGGGGTGAAGAATGCGTTTAGTCCTTGTGCGGCGCCCGGGAGAAACAGTGATTGGACCACAAGCAGTACAAACATCACCACCAACAGCGGGAGCAGGATCGAGTTCGCACGTGAGATGCCCTTACGGATTCCGGCCACCATGATGATGATGACTGCCATCCAGATCAGCAGCAGCGGGAAGAACACGGACGGCACGTAGCTGAACCCGACTCCCGGCGCGTCGGCTACCTGAAGGAAGCTTCCGAAAAAGTAACCCTCGGCGTCGTCGCCCCATGCCTCCGTAAAGGAAAAGAAGGTGTACATCAGGGACCACGCGATGATCACCGCGTAATACGCCGCGATGACAAAGCACACCAGAACCTGCCACCATCCCAGCGGCTCGGCAACGCGGTGGAGCCGGCGATAGGCAAGGGGTGCTGAGCCGCGGAACTTATGGCCCACGGCATAGTCGAGGAACAGCAACGGGATGCCTGCGGTCAGCAAGGCCACAAGGTACGGGATGAGGAAGGCGCCGCCGCCGTTGTCGTAGGCAATATACGGAAACCGCCAAATGTTGCCTAGTCCCACTGCTGATCCGATGGCAGAGAGGATAAAGAGTCTCCGGGTTGAAAAGGTCTCGCGCTTCGCTGGTTCGGCGGAGGTTTCTGGCCGGTTCATGGAAAGCTCTCTCTCACGTGGAGGTGGATGTCCGGTTCAGTGGGCTATGCGGGGACTTTACTGCGGATGTCTCCCTCCGGGAAGCCCCTGCGCAAGTCCCACCCGGAAGGGGGGAAACGGCGGCGGGACCTTGGTCCTGCCCGGGGAGTAGGGTTCCGTCATGGACATCATCCTGGTACCCGGTTTCTGGTTGGACGCCTCATCCTGGGAGGAGGTAACGCCGATCCTGGACGCTGCCGGCCACCGGACGCATTCGCTCACCCTTCCCGGCCTCGAATCCGTGGAAGCCAACCGGGCCGGGGTGGGGTTGCAGGACCATATCGACGCCGTGGTGTCCGCCATCGATGCCCTGGAGGGCAAGGTTGTCCTCGTGGGGCATTCCGGCGGCGGTGCCATCATCCACGGTGCCCTTGATGCGCGGCCGGACAAGGTGGCGCGCGCCATCTACGTGGACAGCGGCCCGCTTGGCGAAGGGGGCGTTATCAACGACGAACTGCCTGCCGACGGCGACGACGTGCCACTTCCGCCGTGGGACAGCTTCGAGGAGGCGGACCTCGTGGACCTTGATGACGGGCTGCGCGACGCCTTCCGTGCCCGTGCCATCCCCCAGCCCAAAGGCGTCGCCTGCGACCAGCAGCACCTGGGCGACGAGCGCCGGTACGGCGTTCCCGCCACTGTGATCGCCTGCGAGTTTCCTTCCTCAATGCTGCAGGAATGGATCGACGCGGGGCACCCCTTCGTTGCTGAACTGGCCCGGATGCGGGACGTTGAGTATGTGGACCTCCCCACCGGACACTGGCCCCAGTTCACAAAACCGGCGGAACTGGGCCGTGCCATCCTGGCGGCGGTGGAGCGGACCCGGTAACGACGCCGTCGTTATTGTCGCCCCGCCGCTGTACACTCGAAGCATCGAACGTATATTCGAATAAGGGTGTGTTGTGGGCGTTATTGTCGGTCCCCGCGTGATAGACGCGGGCCTTTCTTTGCAGCTGGCATGGGTGTCCCCGGTGCCCGTGGCGGCGGGCTATCCCTCGCCCGCCCAGGATTACTTTGACGGCCGAATAGACCTGAACGAGCACTTGATCAAGGACATCACCAGCACCTTCGTGGTCCGGGTCACCGGCGACTCCATGGAGCGCGCCGGCATCAGCGACGGCGACGAACTCATCGTCAACAGGGCCCTTGAGCCGAAAGACGGCTGCGTGGTGATCGCCGTCCTTGACGGGGAACTGACGGTCAAGCGGCTCCGCGTCACGGCAACGGGCGTGGTGCTGCAGGCCGAGAACCCTAAATACCCGGACATCAAGGTTTCCGCGCTGAGTGAGCTGACCATCTGGGGCGTCGCAACCCGATGCCTGCACCATGTCTGAGGGGCATCAATGACCAGGCCAGCCATCATGCGGCAGATGCCGGAGATTGCGCACGTGGACGTGAACTGCTTTTACGCCAGCGCCGAGCGCGCCTTTGATCCCTCCCTCGAGGGAAAACCGCTGATCGTACTCTCCAACAATGACGGCTGCGCCGTCACCCGCTCCCCTGAAGCCAAGGCCCTCGGCATCGCGACCGGCGAGCCCTGGTTCAAGCTCGCCCCGCGTGCGAAGGAATGGGGCCTGATTGCGAAGTCCAGCAATTACGAGCTCTATGGCGACATCAGCGCACGCGTCATGGAACTGCTGGGCCGGTACTCCGCCTGGCTGGAGGTTTACAGCATCGACGAAGCCTTCCTGGGGGTCAAAGGAACCCCGGAATACCTGCTGGAGCTTGGCCGGACCGTAAAGGCTGCCGTTGCCCGGAATATCGGTGTCCCCGTCTGTGTAGGCATCGCCCGCACCAAAACGCTGGCCAAGCTGGCTAACCAGTGGGCCAAGCACAACCCCGCGTTCGGCGGCGTCTGCCGTTGGGATTCAGTGCCCGCGGAGCAGCAGGAGGCACTGATGGCGAGGCTCTCCGTGGTGGAGATCTGGGGTGTGGCGGCGCGGATCACCAGGCGCCTGAACACCATGGGCATCCATTCCATCCTGGACCTCAAGCGCGCCGATCCCGTCCTGATCCGCGATCGTTTCTCGGTGGTGATGATGCGTACAGTGCTGGAACTGCAGGGGACACCGTGCATCCCCATGGAAGAAGCACGGGTGGGCCGTGACCAGCTGATTTTCTCCCGCTCGTTCTCGACCCCCATCACCAAAGCCCAGGATCTGCGGCAGGTGCTCAGCATCTACGCCCAGATGGCCAGCGGCCGGCTTGCCAAACATGGTCTGCAAGCGAAGATACTCACCGCGTTCGCCGGAACGTCCCAATTCAATCCACAGGGTACGTCCTTTCCCTCGGTGTGCGTTCCGCTTCCCATGCCGACGGCGGATCCCGTCATCCTCACGAAGGCTGCCCACGCACTGCTGCCCGCCGTCATCGACGGCACCAAGTACGCGCGCGCCGGAATCATGGTCACGGACCTGCGGCCAAGCGGCAACCAAAAACCGCTCGAACCCTTCGAGAACCCGCACGAGGAAAGGCACATCGGGCCGCTGCTGGAGGACATCACCCGCCGGTACGGCCGGGGCTCCATCGGGCTGGGCCACGCCGGAATCCGCGGCGGACCGGACTGGGCCATGAAGAGGGGCATGCGCTCCCCCAGGTACACCACCCACTGGGACGAGCTCCCACTCGTTAAAGCTGCCTAGCGGCGCATACGCCTTCGGTTGATGCTGATGCCTGGTGCGCGCCACCCGGGAACCACTCCGGGTGGCGCATAAACCCTACGCGTCGTCCTCTGCGCTGACCGGATCCTCGATCAACAGGGCGGTGCCCTGGTACGCACCAAGTTCGATGAAGAAACTGTGCAGGTCATCCACCTGGCCCACCGTCTCCTCGGTGAAGAGGTCCTGCACCTGGGCGCCGGCCTCCAGGTGGGTGGAGTGGACGCTGCCGGTGATGCTTTCGCCGGAGAAGTTCAGGACGGTCACCTGAATCTGCCCGGATGCCAGGCGGTGCACCATCACCAGCAGACCGCGGTGTGAAACGTCCGGAACATCCAGGAGCAGGCTGGTGGCAATCCCCCACTCCTCACGCACTTTGAGGATTTTTTGGAGCCGCCGGGCGAAGGACTGGTCGTCCTTAAGCTGCTCCGGAAGCGGGCCGTACAGGCTGCGGGCCCGCGGCATTCCCGACGCCGAGACGGTGGCTTCGGCGTTGGTGCCCATCAGGTCGTGCGCACCCCGGTTGATCCACCGAGTATCGCCTTGGGCCGTAAGTTCTGCGACCTGCGCCCGGTCAAGCGTAGTCATGCCCACCATGTCCCAGCCGGAGAGCGCGAAGACCCCAGGCTGGAGCGCGTTATACATGGCCAGGAGCAGGTGGGCTTCCCGCACCGTCTCAATCTGCTCGTCGGTAAGCGCGGAAATGTCCTTGATGCCCAGGGCCGCTGTGATGACGCTGACGGTTGTGCAGGCGATGCCGTTGGTGGTGAACACGGCGTTGTACGGGCCGTTCTCCCCCGTGAGCGCGTTCCGCAGCGTCTCCTGGACATGTTCGGTCAGCTCCGTGCCGGTCAACTCGGAACCACCCAGCTCAAAGACGTCATCCTTGTGCCGGGTAGCAAAGTGCACCAGCTCGTAGGTCAGTTCGTCGTGGTTCTGCAGCGCGTGCACCAAAGACGCCTGGTCCACGCCGATCTCCATCGCCAGCTTCAGGGTCAGGCGCAGGAATTCGGTGTCCTGCGTGACCAGGGCGTAGTGGTAACCGGGCCGGGTGATGAAGTCGTAGGACAGATCCGGGCCGGTTTCCGAGGTCGCCTTGATGTCGTCGATGGTGAGGTTCAGCTCCTGGAACGTGAACCCTCCCACCTTGCGCACCATGCTGCCGATGAGCTGGTTGGCTGCCTCGGAGAGCGGGTGTCCTTCAGACCAGCCGGGCTGTTCCTCGGCGCTCTTCTCCACGCCAAGGAAGCCGTTGGCATCCAGCCGCAGCGCACCGGTGCCCAGGTCCAGCAGCGAGTGCAGCGCGTCGCCCACCACCAGGCGCATGCCGGAGAACGTTGGATCCAGCCAGTTGATGGAGGGCTGCCCCGCCTTGAAGTAGTGCAGGTATACCCACCGGCGCTTCTGCCCGGTGGTATCCACGATGGCCCGGGTGGCGCTCCAGTTGGTTTCCTTCACGCCGGGCTCGTAGAAGATGACACGCTGCAGCTTCCCGATGATGTACCCGGCCTTCTGCAGGGCCTGCTCAGCGTCAGGGCTGATGTTCACCGAGTCCTCGCCGGGCGGAACGTCCGGCAGCAGGTGCCAGTCCGATTCGGGAATGTCGATCATGTGGTAAATCCCGGGATAGTCCCGGTAGTTCATCTCGGCGAGGCGGAAGTCTGCGCCCTTGCCGGTGTGTCCCGGAACGATGTCATCGATGATGGTGCCGTCATGTTCGCCGGCCACCTCGCACATCCGGCGGAACTCGTCCTCCGAGCCGAACAGCGGGTCGATGGCCATGCTGATGCGGTCGAAGTGGCCGTCTACGCTGGGCGTCTCTGCCCACCCCTGCAGCCCGCCGGCCTTTTTCACCGGCCCGGTGTGGATGGCGCGGATGCCGATCTCACGGAAGGTCTTCCACAGTTCCGGGTCGCCGAGCGCCCCCAGGAAGGATTGTCCCGGCGTCGTCATGAAGGACAGCGGATAGGCTGTGAACCAGACCGAGGCGCGTTCGACGGCGGACCGGGGGTTGGGGTGCGCGAAGGAGTGCTGCCACATGCTCGCCTGCCCTGACAGCTGCCGCGCCATGACGTTGGCGTCGCCAAGCATGGCCTGGTTCCGCAGCCACTCCACATACGTCTTGTTGAGACCGTCGAGTTCCAGCGACGGCGCATTGGCAAAGTACTGCCGGCGGCGGGCCACAGGCCGCAGCGCCTTGGGACGTGCAGGGTAGAACTTCTCATCGAAGGTGATTTCCGGCGCCTCGTGGGCCTCCATGAGCTCTGCAGCTTCGGCCGCCTCCAATTCAGTCACACCGCCGGCCTCCTCCGCTGGCTCCACTGCATCCCCCTCAGAGACACTGGCGGTAGCTTTTCCCAGTTCAGACACTGAGTTCCTCCCTCAACTCGACTTCATTCCACTCTGCCATGATTCAACCCCCGGCCGAACGGCGGCGGGCGATGAATTTCGGTGAGCGGCGGCTTAGGGAGTCCGTACCCGGGAAGGCCCATGGACATGCACCGGACGCAACGGAACCGTCAAACGTGTTGCACGGGCCTGCGCACAGCCGGCGGCGAGCGTCTTGACTTGCCGGTTGTGAGCGCTGACAGTTGAGGAGGCCGTCACCCATCCCCACCGGAAGTTGATTTAGTTGAAGAACTGGGCAGGAAACCTCGAATACTCCTCCGCCGCCGTTGAACGGCCGGAGTCTGTGGCGGAGCTGGCACGTATTGTGCAGCGGGCGGGCCGGGTCAAGGCTTTGGGATCACGCCACTCCTTCAACCGCGTGGGCGACACTGACGGCGTGCACGTGCTGCTTGATGCCCTGCCCCGTGACATCAGGCTGAATCCCGGGAACAACACCGTGAAGGTCAGTGGAGGCGTCAGCTACGGCACCCTGTGCCGCACCCTTGAGCAGTCGGGGTTCGCCATTCACAACCTGGCATCACTGCCTCATATCTCCGTGGCAGGTGCCGTGCAGACGGGAACCCACGGCTCGGGAGTAAACAATCCGTCGCTGGCCGAAGCGGTGCAGTCCCTGGATCTGGTCCGGCCCTCGGGCGAATCGGTCACGCTTTCGCGCGGGGACGGCGACGAGTTCCTGGCCAGTGTGGTGGGACTGGGCGCGTTGGGGATTGTTACCGGGCTCGAATTGGCCGTGCAACCCAGTTTTTGCATGCGCCAGCGGGTCCTGGAGAACCTGCCGTGGGACCGGGCGCTGGCGGACTTCCCGGAACTCATGTCCAGCGCGTACAGCGTGAGCCTTTTTACGGACTACGCCGGTGACACGATCAGCCAGGTGTGGCTCAAGGCGCTGGACTCGCAGCCCGCGTTGGAAGAACTGTACGGCGCCACTGCCGCCCGGCGGGCCAGGCACCCGCTGCCTGACATGTCAGCCGAGAACTGCACCATCCAGCTTGATGAGCCGGGGCAGTGGCTGGACCGGTTGCCGCACTTCCGGCACGAGTTCACCCCGAGCAAGGGCGAGGAACTCCAGAGCGAATTCATCCTGCCGCTGAAGCACGCGCCGGCAGCCCTGCAAGCGGTCCGCACCCTTGCGGACCGGCTCGCACCGCTGCTGTTTGTCTCGGAAATCCGAACCGGAGCCGCGGACGAATTCTGGCTGAGCCCCTTCTACCAGCAGCAAAGCGTTGCCCTGCACTTCACCTGGAAGCCCCTGCAGGCCGAGGTGGAAGCTGTCCTCCCGGAACTCGAGAACCTGCTCAAGCCCTTTGGCGCCCGTCCGCACTGGGGCAAGCTCTTCTCCCCCGACGGCCACGACTGGGAGACGCTGTACCCCCGCTTCGCCGACTTCCGCACAATCGCCGCCGGGCATGATCCCGAGGGCAAGTTCCGCAACGGCCTGCTCGATACGATCCTCAGCGTCCCGGCTGCTAGCGCCCGCTGACAAAGGGTCCGACGGCGGGCGTCCACCCGCCGTCGGGCCCTTGGGTTGATTACTGGTCCTGCCAGCCCGCAGGCAGCGGCCCGTCCAGGAACGTGGTGACTACGTCCAGCACCAAAGCCGTCCTGGAGAGCCCGAAAAAATGTGTCGTACCGGGAAAAACCGCCAGCTGGGACGCCGGCACGCCCTCAAAGTCGCCGTTCACATCTCCCCCGCGCAGCTGCAGGAACCGCACAGCGTGCTCGAGCTTAACCATGTCGCAATCACCAACCGTGATCAGGGTCGGAGCGGTGATGCCGCGGATCTCGTCGTCACTCCATCCGCTGGCGCCGGCATCGTAGCCACCGAGCTTGTCCAACAGCCCCTGCAGGTGCTCGCGGTCCGGATGGGGAGAAACGGCCAGGTAGCGTTGTTCCATCGGGGTGCCGGCGATCATGTCGACCGTCATCGAGGACACTTCTCCGGCGTTTTCCCCCCTGTCGCCCTCGGGCCGGAAGGACACGGACGATGCGATAAGTTTGCGGACGCGTTCCGGGTGGTTAACCGCCAGGTGCAGCGCCACCGCTCCCCCGACGCTGAAGCCGAAAACGTCCACCTGCGGGACGTCCAGGTAATCCAGGAGTCCGAGGACATCGGAGGCCAGGTCGCGGGTGTTCAGTGGTCGGTCGGTGTCGTTGGTCCGGCCGTGACCCTGAAAGTCCGTGGCGATAACCCTGCGGCCTTCCGATAAGCCCGGCAGCAACGCACCGAATTGCTGCTCGATGTCGAACAGCCCGCCGTGCAGGAGCAGCAGCGGCGTGCCGCCGGCCCCGTGCAGCTCGTAGTACAACTGCAGTCCGTTGACCGGGGCAAACCCTGTATCGGGCGCTGCCGTCACTTGCTCAGACATCTGGTCCTCCGTCCGTTGTCGGGCCATCCCAGCCTCAGGTTTCCACCCGGCGGAACCGGATGCGGGCACCGATGGGGACCTGCCCCGCGAGATCCAGCTGGTGGTCCACCACCACGCCAATGACGGGGTATCCCCCGCTGACAGGGTGATCGGCAAGGAACAGGACCGGCATGCCCTCCGGCGGAACCTGGAGGGCGCCGGACACGGTACCTTCGCTGGGCAGCTCTCCCTCCCGGCTCCGTTGAAGCGCATTGCCCGCCAGCCGCATCCCCACCCTGTTGGACCGCGGAGTGACCTCCCACTCCTGGCTATAGAACGATTCCACCTCGGCGGCGTCGAACCAGTCCTCCCGCGGCCCGGGCACCACATCGAGCACGGTCACACCCTGACCCGGGAAATCGGGTTGCAGCTCCGGACTGCTGACGGCCTGGGACACGGTGGCGTTGCCGGCAGGGACGACGTCTCCTGCCCTCAGCGGAGCGGGACCGAGGCCGGACAATGTGTCGGTGGAACGGCTACCAAGGACTTGCTCCACCTCGATGCCACCACGGACGGCAAGGTAGCTTCGGAATCCCCGTTCCGGTGGGCCGATCACCAGTTCTTCACCGTCAAGCAACGCAAAAGGTTCCGCGACGGTTATATTCCTTTGCACGTACAAATTCTCTTCCTGGGAGTCCTCATTGGCCCGGCGCCCAGTGACAGAGATTTGCCCGGGCGCTCCTGTAACACCCATGATCAGGTCGCCGACAGCCTGCACCGCCAACCCCCCTGCCACGGTTTCCACCACCGCGGCCGACGGCAGGTTACCCACCAAGCGGTTGGCGCGGCGCAAGGAGGAACGGTCCAGGGCGCCGGAAGCACCAACCCCCAAGCCGGCACGCCCGGGGCGGCCGAGGTCCTGGACAAGGCTTTGCAGCCCCGGTGACAGAATGCGCAGCCCTGAGGTCGTGGCCTTCCCGGCAGCGTCCCCGCCCCAGGCAGCAGCGGTGGGGGCAGCAGCCCAAGCCGCCACCTCAATCAGGTCCCGGACGGGCCGGAACTGGACCCGGTTCCCCGGAGCGGCAAGCGCGGGCTGTTCCCGGCCCAGGTCCCACATGCGGGCAGATGTTCGGCCGATCAGCTGCCAGCCGCCGGGTGACTGCCGCGGATACACCGCGGAATAGATTCCGGCCAGCGCCACCGAGCCCGCCGGGACAGCCGTCCGGGGCGAGGGTTGCCGCGGGACCTCAAGCACCTGGTTTTCGCCCACCATGTACCCGAAACCGGGAGCGAAACCACCAAAGGCCACTGTCCATACCTGTCCGCTGTGCGCGGCAACAACCCCGTCCGGTCCCAGCCCGGTCAGCGTGCCCACCTCGGCGAGGTCTTCACCGTCGTACACAGTATCGATGTCCACCAGCCTGCCCTCCGCCCGGGCCTCCACCGCCAGATCCAAGGCCAGCAGGAGCGCCGGCATAGCCCGGGCCATGCATGCAGATTCCGCCGTCACCAGCACTGTTTCGGCGGCTGCCAGGACATCCACCTGGCCTGGCAGCGGCTGCTTCAGCAGTAATGCCTGCAGGGCCAGCACCGCCGGAAGTTCGGAAAGCTCGGCGAGGACCGCGGCCGTGCCCACGGCCCGCACGGACAGCACCTTCAGTCCCGTGGACTGGGCGGGGAAAGCCGGTGGACCGGAAGCAGACGGCGATGGCTCCATAGGAACCTCATAGTACGCGGAACGCCGGCGATGGCGATTGCTAGGCTGGAGGCATGAACCGCCGCCTTGCCGCCCTGTCCGCCGTCCCCTTCTTGCTGCTGCTTGCCGGCTGCGGTGCCGTAGAGGAAGCCGCCGGCAATGCTGCCAGCGACGCCGCCTCAAAGGTGGCTACGGCTGCCGCCGACGAGGTAAACCGGCAGGTTTGCGAGGTGATCCAGGACGGTGTTGTCAGCGTGGAGGACAAGAGGGTGCTCGGCGGCCTGGTGTCAGCTGCCCGTACGGCCGGTGTCCCGGCAGAAATTACGACGCCGCTGGGCCAGATTGCAGAGGCCGGGGACCAGGTGCCGGCGGAGTCCGTCCAGGCCCTGAAGGATGCCTGCGCAGCCTAACCGCGGATCCCTCCACACCCCCTTTTAGCCGCCGCGTCCTGGTGCTACGGTGAATTGACGAACTAGTAAGCCTGTGATACTAATCACGTGCGAAGGAGATCGTCATGGCTGAACAAGCTGACCCGCACCCCAACATCCTTAAACCCGCTGCAGCTCCGCGCTTCACCCGTAAAGGGGAGGCGGCACGATGACCGGCAGCATGAAGGAGTACGCGGACCTGTACAGGATGGCAGGCCCCTGGTGCACTGCATACGTGGACGCGGGAACCGGCACCGTTGACACCCTCGAGGCGGCCGACGTCCGGCCCGGCAACACCAGGGCCGCGCTGGAAGCTGCGGGTGCAACCGAAGCGGACCTCGACGCCATTGCGCAGGCCCTGCAGCCCGAACCAGGGGTTCCCGCCCCCGTTTCCAGGTTCGTCCTGGTCCACCAGGGCAAGGCGGAGCTTAACGAGGTCCTCGCAGGAGACCGCATAGGGGCAGAGCGCATTTCGGTGGATCCCGTCCCGGACCTCCTGCCCCTTATCAAGCACCGGCCCGAGGAATTTCCCTATGTAGTGGCCGAAGTGAGCCGCGAACACGGGGAGATCCGGCTGCATTACGCCGGTGCCGGCGCTCCTGCCAGCACCCAGGAGGTGCAGGGCGAAAGCGAACACGTCAGCAAGTTCCAGGGCGGGGGCTGGGCCCACCTCCGCTTCCAGCACCACACCGAGGATGTCTGGCGCCGCAATGCCGACCAGGTGGCTGAAGAGATCGACCGGGTGGTGGGCAGCAGCGGTGCCCGGCTGATAGTCCTCGCAGGAGATATCCACGCCCGCAGGCTGGTGCAGGAGCAACTTTCCAAGGCGAGCCAGGCCCTGGTGTCAATGGTGGATTCGCACACGCATACAGCGGGTGCCGACCAAACCCTCCTCGAGGACCAGGTCAACCAGCGGGTGGCAGAACAGTGGGCCGCCGAACAGCAGGACATCATGGAGCGGCTGGCCATGCAGGAGGGCCAGGCGAATCCTGAGTCCGCCACCGGAATCGGCGCAGTGGTGCACGCACTGCAGCAGGCACAGGTGGACGTGTTGATTCTGGACGACGCCGCCCTCTCGGAACGGACCTTGCTGGCACTTGACGCAGAGCCGTGGATTGCCACTGCCGAGGAAGAATCGCTGAACGCCAATGTCCTGGGCAGCGTCCCCGCACCGGCAGCCCTGCTCCGGGCCGCTGCGCTCACCGACGCCCGGATTCTGCTGGTCCCCGGCCCCGTCCTGCCGGACGGCGTGAACGTGGCCGCCCTGCTCCGGTGGCCCACCGGCCCAACGGTGCCGTCATCCTGAACGCAAATAACGCAAGCGCGAGGAAGGTGAATCATGGCAACTTCTAATGAAAACCAGGACCCTGTCCCCGGTGGTGTCATCATCCCTCAAGAGGACGCACTGCCGAACCCCACCCGGACGGGCCACGGCAAGATGCCGGAAGACATAGACGACGACGTATACGAAGCAGCAGCGGACCAGGAGCGCGTTGCGGCCGGTCTTGCCGACTACGCACCCAGGGATGTCCCGCCGGCTACCGATCCGCTGCCGCCCGAAGCATCAGCTGCCGCAGACCTTGCCCAGCGGGGGCTGTTGGACAACAACGATGCCACTGGGAACCAGGAGAACAACAAATAGAGAAGAGCGAGGAGGGCGGGGCCGAACAGCTCCGCCCTCCTCGTTGCTGTCACTGACGCGGCTGGTCCAGGCCGCGCACGCCGGCGGCCCGTCCGCCGTGGGGGCGGCGCATGTTCCTGTGCTCGGGGGCAACGAAGGGAACCACTTCCGGATCCCGGCCAGCCGGCAGCGCGCGGATAAATTTCGACAGCTCCTCCTGCAGGACCGCCCAGGAGATATCCGGATCATCCGGGTAGGCATCAATCTCCGCCTGTCGCGCCGCCTCAAGTGCTGCCTTGCCGGCCTGGGTGAGTTCGACCTTAAATTGCCTGCGGTCCGCCGCATGGCGGTTCCTGCTGATATGCCCGGACGCCTCCAGCCGGGTGAGCACCCGGCCCAGGGTTTGGCTCTGCACCCGGACCACTTCTGCCAGCTGCTCCTGGTTCAGTGGCCCGGCGGCCAGCCCTTCCAGCGCTATGACAGCCGCCCGGGTCAAACCTAGGGGCGCCAGAGCATCATCCTGACGCCGCTGAACCAGACGCGCCGCCAGCGTGATAAGGCGGTAGCTGTTCCGGGCATCCGGATCAAGATTGCTGGTCATCGGCCGCGGCCTTCCTGTAGGTGGCGAAGTGCGGGTGCCATCACCCCTTCATGCGTCGCTACCTACCTACAATAAGCATGCTTAGCATCCGGTTCGCAAGTAGGCTTACTATCGCCTCCATCAGGAAGGCCATATGCCGGGCCCAAAAACACACCCCTTGCAAACCAAATGGAAAGTGTGCTTAGTATCTAAGTAGTAACCCTGCTTACTAACGACAGCCAGCATCGCTGGTTCTTGATCGCAAGCTGAGCCTTTCTGAAAGAGAGCATGATGACAGAGAACCAATGGCCCCAGACCCCCAACCCTGCTGTTTCCGATCCGTACGGCGCATCAGAGGTTGGCGCTGAAGACACCTTCGCCACCACAGGCACTCAGGATTCCGGCACCAGCTCCAAGAAGCAGGCCGCCAAGGAAGAGGCGTCGAATGTGGCCGGCCAGGCAGCATCGGCGGCGCAGGGTGTGGCGCAGACCGCGAAGGAAGAAGTGGCCAACGTCGCTTCCGAGGCGAAGTCCAGTGCGCAGGATCTGCTGTCGCAGGCCAAGTCCGGGCTTTCCAGCCAGGCCGGCACCCAGCAGCAGAAGGCTGCCGAGGGGATCCGCACCATTTCCAGCCAGCTGCAGAGCATGGCTGATGCCCCGGATCAGCCGGGCATTGCCAGTGACCTGATCCGCCAGGCCGCGGACCGTACCTCCTCTATTGCTTCCTGGGTTGAGAACAAGGATGCGGCCTCGCTGTTGAGCGAGGTCCAGACCTTCGCCCGCAACAAGCCCGGCACTTTCCTGCTGCTGGCCGCAGGCGCCGGCATCCTCGCAGGCCGCCTCACCCGTGGGCTCACCGCCGGAGCTGCCGGTTCGCAGAGCGGGTCCGCGCAGTCCCTCCCGGCCCAACGGCCGGTCGGGGTTCCGCAGGCAGCGCCGCTCCGGCAGGAGACTGTGTTCGCCGCAGGAACCAGCACAGACCTCTACGACGAGCCCGTTGTAGGTGCCGGAGCGCCGGTCTCTACAGCCTCCCTGCCCTCGGGCACCGCAGAGGACACGCCCCTTCGGTTCGAGGATGACCCCTACCAGACGAGGGAAGGACGCCACCTGTGAGTAGCCAAATTCCGGAGCCTGCTCCGAGTGAGGCGCATGTGAAGGCGGACAACGCGTCCCTGGGTGAGTTGCTCGGTGATGTCACCCGGGACCTGTCCACCCTGATGCGCCAGGAAGTCGCCCTCGCCAAGGCCGAGCTGAAGCAGTCCGCCACGAAGGCAGGCAAGGGCGGCGGGATGCTCGCCGGCGCCGGCGTGGCCGGGCACTTCGTCCTGGTGTTCCTGTCCCTGGGGCTGATGTTCGCCCTGGGCGCGCTGATGCCGCTGGGCTGGGCCGCTGTGATCGTCGCCGTGATCTGGGGCATCATCGCCGCGGTCCTGGCCTCGATCGGCCGCAAGGAACTCAAACAGATCCAGGGCCTGCCCCAGACGGGCGAAACACTTTCTGAAATTCCCCCAACCCTAAAACCAGGTGAGGTAAACCGATGAGCGATAACCCGGATGCAATCCGTCAGGAAATCGAAGAAACCCGTGCGCGCCTCGGCACCAACGTGGACGCGGTCGCGGACAAGGTCACCCCGGCCAACGTTGTCCAGCGCCAGACCGACAAAGTCAAAGACACCGTGAAGGACGCAGTCAGCGGGGCTAAGGAGAAAATCATGGGAGCAGCAGACACCGCCACCTCCACCGTCCAGGACAAGGTCACCTCGGCCACCTCCACCGTCCAGGACAAGGTCACCTCGGCCACCTCCACCGTCCAGGACAAGGTCTCCTCCGGGACCGGGCACACCGGGAACGCCCTGCACAGCACCGGCGACACCCTCCACGGGGCCAAGGACAACGTCAGCGCCAAACTCTCCGACGCCGGAACCGCGATCTCCCACGCCCCGGCACAGGTCAAAGCCCAGGCCCAAGGCAACCCGCTGGCCGCCGGGCTGATCGCGTTCGGCGCCGGGATGCTCATCTCCTCCCTGATCCCGGCCAGCCAAAAAGAACGCGAAGCGGCCCAGCAGCTCAAAACCGCTGCCGAACCCCTGGCCGGAAAGGTCACCGACGCCGCCAAAGACGTCGTCCAGGACCTGAAGGAACCAGCCCAGGAAGCCATGCAAAGCGTCAAGGCCACCGCCGCTGACGCCGCCCAAAACGTCAAAAACGAAGGCCAAAGCGCCGTCACCGACGTCAAAGACCGCGCCACCGACGCCAAAACCAACGTCCAAAACACCTAAGAACGTTTAGGTACCAGAAAGGCCGGCTCCGTATGGAGCCGGCCTTTCTGCGTCTCCTGGGCAGGTGCTAACGTTTGCCCTTCTTCCGGGAACCTTTGCCCCGGCCCTTGTCCGGGTTGGGCGCGTAGCGCCGGGCCACCTTCGGAGCTTTCTTGGTACCGCTGCCACGCCGGTCCGGCTTCGGCTCCTTCTTCGCCTTAACAGGTTGGGCGGAGGGCTGCCGGGAACTCTGGGCAGTACGCCCGCGGACAATTCCAATAAATTCCTCGATGACCTCATCCGTGGAATCAACAGGCCAGGCAACAGCTATCCCGGTGGCGGGTGCGCCCGTAAGCCGCCTCGCTACAGTGTCCTTGACGTTGAAATGCCGGGCCACTGACATGGGTAGACTTACCAGGCCGGCGCCGGTGGCCACCACCTGCAGCGCAGCCTGCGGGCCACCCAGCGCGGCAACATCGAGGAATGCCTCCTGGTCCAGGTCCTCCAATGCCACTTCCTCGAACACCGAAATCTCGTGTCCCTTGGGCGCAACCACCACAGGTTGCTCCTCATACAGCGGAATCACGTTCAGGCCTTCGCGCTCCACCGGGAGGCGGACGAAGCTGAGGTCCGCTGAACCGTCACGCAGCACCTCAACCTGCGCGCCGTCGTCGGACATAAATGCCTGCAAGGGAACGTCCTGCACCCGTTCTTCCCACCGGCGGATCCACTTGCCGGGGGTCACTCCCGCAACGTAGGCGATGCGGAGCACGCGGGGGGCGTCCGGTTCAGCCGGGTGGGCAGAGCCTGCAGGACCGGCGTCTGTCTGGGGAGTGTTGTCGGTGGGCACGTCTTCACAGTACCGTCCGCCCGGATACCCTTGAAGCATGACCTCTGCAAACTCCCAGTCCATGAAGCCGGCCACCGTTGCCAAGAAACTTGGCATCTACCTGCCCGCAACACCGCAGGAGTTCCAGGATTCAACCATCACCCGCGCCGAGTTCGCCGAGCTTCAGGCCAACCCGCCGGAGTGGCTGGCCGAGCTGCGCCGCAATGGCCCGCACCCCCGGCCCGTGGTGGCCCAGAAGCTGAACGTGTCCATCAGCGGCCTGGCCCGCGGCGGCGTGGAGGAAGCGTTGACGACGGCGGAAATCACCTCGCTGCTCCAGGCTCCCCCCGCGTGGCTGGTCAGCGAGCGCGCCACACACGCAGCAGTCCGGGCCGAAGCACAGCGCGTGAAGGAAGAATCCGCGAAGAAGGACGCCAAGCGGGCCCGCGCCCAGGCCGAGTAATTCAGCGGAAACTCAGTCCTGGTGCAGCTGGATGAAGTTGCCGCAGCCGTCGTCGAACACTGCGCTGATTCCGGAGGGGTCTTCGGCCGGTCCGCTCTTGAAGCTGACTCCCGACTTCACCAGCCGCTCGTACTCCGCCTGAACGTCCGGGACGCCAAAAACAATTGCAGGCAGGCCGGCTTTGTGCAGCCCGTTCATGTAGTCCGCGGCTATCGGGTTGTCGCTGGGTTCCAGGAGCAGACCCACTGATCCTGCGTCCGCGCCGGGGTCCTTGATGATGAACAGGTTGTACTCGGGCATGGCCATCAGCGTCTCAAAGCCGAGAGTCTCCGTATAGAAGGCATGGGCGGCCGCAGGGTCCTGGACGTGGATGCTGCACATTTTGAGTCTCATGGTCCCAAGGTACGGCCCGGCGGGCAGGCCGGATAGCCCCTTTGCTTCCCCTGCTTGGGACTTCCGTGGCCATTGACCGTGGCGTGGTGAGGCGCTGGAATGGAAGGACCAGCCCGGCGTTTCCCGCCGGGCCTGTGGACGTGGAGGTGCAACGTGGCGGCGGTCGCAGAATCCCTGTTCCAAGGGGCGTGGATCCTTCTGTTATGCGGATCTGTGCTGGTCACCAGTGTCGCGGCCACCGTTTTCCTGGTACGACGGCGGGCTTTGGCCGCGCCGGAGGCAGAACCTGGGCGTTCGGACCAGTTGTTTTGGGACCTCTTCCTCGGCTCGGCTGTTGCCCTGCCCGCGCTGCTCATTCCCGCCCTCACGTCCGCCTGGGCGGGACTCTTCCTCGCCGGCGCGGCCGTGGCCGCCGGCGCCGCCGCCTACCGGGGAAGCCCAAGGCTGGCGGCCTGGCTGTCCGTTCGCCGGCAGCGCCGGGAGTACCTGCCCCTGCACACAGCCGCGCAGGCTGAACACGGCGTGCTGCTGGAACGCTGGCGCCGGTACGAGCTGGATCCTGCGTACTGCATTGACTACCCCGGGATGACCGATGTTCGGCTGCCGGAGACGGCCGCCGTCATTAAAGCGATGCGGGAGGCGGAGCAGCTCCGGGCCGCGGGACAGCAGGGGTACCCTCCCGCCGTCGAACGCCTTGGCCGTGCCCTCGCGGAAGCTGAACGCGCGGCAGGAATCCCGGCAGCCGGCCCCTAAGTTATCCTCCGGCGCGTTAACTGCTGTGTCGCGGCCGCTGGAGTCCGGCGGCGGAGCCCCGTAGCATCCGAGGATGGAGCCTGGAGAAACAGAAGACCGCGACCGGTTCGGCAGGCGGCTGGAGGACCGGGGAGCCTGGCGGCAGGCCACCACCCTCGCGGCCGCGGGCGAACTGACCGCGCGCTGGCTCGAAGGGCGCAGTGAATTTCAGCCAGCCACCTTCACGGCCAGCTTCGACGCCGAGACCGCGACGATCGCCGTCGCGCTTGCGGAACTGAACCGGAACGGCCTGTTCACCAAGGAATCGCAACCTGGACTCCGTTCCGCCGGCCTTGCCCAGCGCCAGTACGTGACGGGTTTCTGCAGTGCGGAGGTGGCCGCCCAACTTCTGGCCCTCTCCACCCGGTCAGAACTCGTCACCGTGGTCCACTCCCCCGGCGAGTCCAGCAACGCCGCCATCCCCGTGACGGTGGATGGCGGCGAGGTGGTGACAGTCCTTGGGTCCAGCGAGAACCCCGTCACGGAGGAACAGATTCAGGACTGGGCCGACGAAACCAACGATACGCTGGCGCTGCTGCTGGCCGATTCCTGGTACGTCGAGATCCTGGACCCGTTCTGGGGCCGGGATGACGTGCTGCTGCCCGCCGTCCTCGGCGCCCTGAACGGCTCGTAGCTACAGTTCGACGGTGCCGCTTTCGCCCACGCTCATCCGGCTGTGGGTGACCTTGGACTTGACCCACTGCAAGACCGTCGCGGCCGTGCCGCCCGGGCTGGTCCAGTACTCGGCGGAGTCGGAATCGATGCGCAGCAGGCATACCTCAGGGGTGTCGGGACCGTCCGGGAACCATGCTTCAACCGCCTGGTTCCACAGCTCGCGGACCTTTTCCCGGTCCGTAACCACCTCGGCGGTCCCTGCCACCGACACCCATTCGGTGTTTTTTCCGAAGGAGACGTTCACGCGCGGGTCAGCCCGGACGTGGGCAACCTGTGAAGTGCCAAGGCCCGTGAAGAACCACATGTCGCCGTCGTCCTTGACATCCTGGACGGCCAGCGGGCGGCTGACGAGCGCGCCTTCTTCGTTGACGGTGGTCAGCATTCCGATGTGGGAATCGTTAATGATGTCCGTGACCTTGCTGATGCTCTCGGCGTCAGTCATATTTCACCTCGTTCGTCTGCGTGCGGGGACGCTCCCCAATGCAATCCAGCCTAATAGTAAGCATGCTTAGAATCCACCCCGCCGGACTTTTCCTGCGTCCCACAGCGCTTAGGCGGGCACACCTACCCTGGCTGCTTCGAGGATGCGGAAAGCCGTGTGGCGGCCCATCCGGATGGCACCGTCGACGTGCTGGTAGCCTTCGGCGGCCAGGTCGGAGGAGGACCAGTAGATGGGCCCCACCGGGGCATGCTGGTCCTTGCCGTAGCGGTGGAGTCCGCCGAGGTCGTAGCTGGCGGCGTAGGCTCCGCGGGTCCACTCCTCCGAGCCCCAGTCCGACTCGTAGTAGACCACAGGTTCCAGGGCTTCTGCGCCGAGGAACCCGGCGATTGACTTCAGGACGGCGCTCTTGCGTTCCTCGGCGCTGAGCTCGAAGACAGCGTCGGCCTTTTCGTCCGAAATGAAACCCACCAGGGTGCCGCGGGTGTCGCCGTAGTTGGTGTTGTCGTAGACCTCCTGGACAAGGGACCCGGCGCCGAAGCAGGTGCCGGACAGGCCGGAGTTCCGCCAGAACGGGCGGCTGTAGACCGCGTGGACCTTGATGACCAGGCCAAGTGACTGGTGCTGGTGCATCTGGTGCTGGCGGCGCGGCAGCGGCGGGTTGAACGACACACGCGAATAGAGGTTGGGCGGCACGGCCATGATCACGAAGCGGGCGTTGACAGTGGCCCTATCGGAGATGACGCTGACGCGGTGCCCGCCGTCGGCGTCAGGTTCCCAGTTGATGGTGCGCACCGGGGAGTTGACGACGACGTCGTCAGCCAGTTCCTGCCCGAGCAGCAGGGAGACCTGCTGCATGCCGCCCACTACCCGGCGGTCGAGGATGAAGTCCTCGTCCGTGAGGTGGGTAAAGGAGCCGGCGGAGGCGGCCATTAGCACTGCCTGCAGGGCGGAGAACGCGTGGGCGGGCTTGGTGAGCATGCCGCCGGCGATGAACAGGCCAACGTTGTTGCAGGCTTCTTCGTTGGCGGAGTGCTGCCGGAGCCAGTGATGGAAGGAGATGGTGTCCAGTTCCCGTGCCTTGGGGTGGGCCCAGGGTTCGGTGGGGCCGATTTCTGCGGCAAGTCCGTCCAGCAGTGCGGTGAGCTTGTCCATGTCGGCTTGAGTCTCCGCGTCCACCGGGAAGGAGTCGCCGGAGTAACGGACGGGGACGCCGTCGTTGCCGATGTACATCGAATCGCCTTGGCGGTACCTCGGGTAGGTCTTCAGGCCCAGTTCCTGGAGGAGGTCCAGGAGTACGGTCTGGTCCGGGGAAACCCACTGGCCGCCAATCTCCAGCATGGCGCCGTCCACGGTGTCGGTCCAGGTGCGGCCGCCGACGCGGTCCCTCGCTTCGAGGACGGCGACGGTCAGTCCCGCCCTTTTTAGTTCCCGGGCTGCGGTGAGTCCGGAAGGCCCGGCTCCGACGACAACGACGTCGCGGTTCAGGTTCAGCATGATGTCCTCTCTGCGCTCCCTTCCGTATCGGGAGCTAATAAATGAACGGCATTCATTTATTAGAACTATAGCTTCTGGGGGCCGGGACCGGAAGTGCCGGGTGGAATAATGCTGGAGACCACCAGAGGAAGGCCAAGAATGCCGGCAGTACCAGCCGTACAGGGACGCGCCGCCGGAAAAGCCGGCGCAAGAAGGCGTGCGGGGCGGCCCTCGGCAGCGCTGCTGGATAAGGCGGGCATCACCGCGGCCGCACTGGAGCTGATCAACCGTAAGGGCTATGACGGACTGACCATGGCGGGCCTGGCCAAGGAACTCGATGTGGCGCCGTCGGCCCTCTACAACCATGTAGCCTCGAAACGGGACGTCCTGCTCTTGGTGGAGGACCACCTCACCTCCCTGGTGGACGTTTCCGATTTTGGCGCCGCGCCGTGGGAGGACGCCGTCCGACGGTGGGCATGGAGTTACCGCAATGTCTTCGCCGAACACACCCCATTGATTCCGGTAATCGCCGTCCTTCCGGTGACAGACGCGCCGCAGACATTGGCAATGTACGAGACCGTGAGCAAAGGCTTCCTCGACGCCGGGTTCCCCGAGTCCCGGGTCGTCTCGTCCATCGTGGCGCTTGAGTCCTTCATCTTCGGTTCCGCGTATGACGTCACGGCGCCGGAGGACATCTTTGACTCGGGGTCGATGGCGGAGTCAACTCCGAACTTCACAGCGGCGGTGCGGAGTGCTTCCGGGGGCCCGCGTTCGGCGGACGTGGCGTTCGAACTGGGACTGGAAGCGCTGATCTCCGGACTGGGCGCGCTGCGGGGGTGATTCGAATGGATACGCCCTCTCCCGGTCATTTCCAAGGTTGAGGGCTATCACTGGCAGCGTCCAGGCGCGACGGCGAAGCTGTGCACGTTTATCCGGCAGGCTACTTTTGGTCAGCATTGACTTCTGCTAATGACTCCTCTAAATTCGCTGATTACAGCATCTGTATATATGGCATAAATGCAGAAGCTCCGTCTTAGATGGGGTTGAACAGTGAATGAGCTCAACAGCAATACCTGCATGATTCTTGGCGGCGACGGATATCTGGGCTGGACGCTTGGATTGGCCATGGCGAGCCGTACCGGCCGGCACGTTGTCTTGGTGGATAACCTCATAAAACGCCGTTGGGAAAAAGAAGCGGGGGCCAAGGTCCTGGTGCCCCTCAAAAGCCCCCAGGCCCGCATCGCCGAGTATGAGCGGATTTTCGATAAACGGAACCTGTCGTTTGAGAAGGTCGAACTTCTGGATTCCGATGCTGTAGAGAACGTCATTGCCAAGTATCGGCCGGCCGTTGTCATTAACGCGGCCCAACAGCCCTCCGCGCCCTTCTCCATGAGTAGCGCCAAGAATGCCGCCGCTACATTTTCGAACAATATAGTCGGCCACCTCAACGTGATTTGGGCAATAGCGCACGTCAGTAAAGCCACCAAGTACATCAAACTGGGTTCCGGCGGCTGCTACATGGCAACTGACACCGACTATGTCCCCCTTGGTAAGCAGGACTTTACCTTTGAGCATGGGGGCAAGCAGCACAAGGTCCTGCAGGGCTTCATTCCGATGCAGGCAACGGACTTCTACCACCAGTCAAAAATTGCCGACCTGTTGATTGATGACCTCTGCTCCCAGATGTGGGACCTGAAGGTCATCACCGTCCAGCAAGCGACAATTTTTGGTGCGACGATTCCGGAGAATCACCCGAAGGAGTCCAGCGGCCTGGCGGCCCGGTTCAACTACGATGCCGTTTTCGGCACTGTCTTCAACCGATTCGTCTGCCAGATGGCCATAGGCCACCCTCTCACGGTCTATGGCGACGGCAGCCAGAAAACCGGTTTGATCAGCCTGGCGGATACAACCGAGAAGTTCCTCGAATTGGCCGATCTGGACGTTAGTCCCGGCGAACACACTATTGTGCATAATTACACGCACCGCCTCAGCATTGAGGAAATTGCGCGAAAGCTTGCAGATATCGATCCAACAACCAAAATCGACTATTTGGTTAACCCCCGTCAGGAGCCCGCCGGCAAGCGTGAAACCCAGGTGGAATTGCATGAGGTCATTAAGGCCGCTCAAACCAACAAGGAAGCGCGGCTGCAGGCGGAAATGACAAACATGCTCGAGTTCACGCGCCGCTACAAGGACAACATCGATAGGTCCATCATTCTGCCTGAGGTTCAGTGGTCGGCAACGGAGACAAATACCCACTAGCCGGAGTCGCGTTCAGAGGGCGTTTCAGGTGTACCTGGCGGGCGGAATTGAATTTATTGCGGCTTTTCCAGCCCTAACGGCAACCGTTGAGGAATTCACGGGTACTCCGGGCAAGGACTCCGACGTCCTCGAGCGTGGACTCATGGAAGAATGACAACCGGGCCACGTCCTGAACGGCTTTGACGTAGATGCCGCGATTCATCAGGAACTTGAATAAGGAGTCCGGATCAGGGGTGGGTATCGAGACGATGTTGCTCTGGCGCGTGCCGTGGTCGATGAAATCAATCATGTTCTCGTGAAGAATAGCTTTGATCCCCATAAGAATCTCAAGGTTTTTCTGCTCGATGCAGTCCATGCCAACGGTATTGATCTCCCGGAGCGCCGCGTGGAGCGCCGCTAATCCCGTGATGTTCTGCGTACCGTCCTGAAAGCGGGCCGCCGTATTTTTCAGCACATACGAATCCTCATCGAAATGCTCGGTGCTGCGGATGCCCACCTTGCCGTCCCGCAGGGCGGGCATGAGGCTCCTGTTGACGTACATGAAGCCGATGCCCATGCCGGCGCGCAGATACTTTTGGCCGCCGCACACCACTATGTCCACTGGCGTCGTGGCTAAATCCAACGTACGCGCACCGATGTGCTGGACAGCGTCGATGACCAGGAAGATGCCCATTTCACGGCACACTCCTGACAGCAACGTCAGGTCCGGCATAAACCCGTCGTACCGTTGGGCCGAGGACATGCTTATGGCCTTGGTCTGCGGGCCGATGCTTTCGAGCAACCGCAGAAAGGCCCCTTCACTGTCGCAGCCGGTTATGACCTTGACCGTGACGCCGTCTTGCCGCTTGCGCAGCCAGGGAAGAAGGTTGGCAGGATATTCGTTTCCGAGCACCAACACCTCGTCCCCCCGCATCAGGGGGAGCGCCTCGCTCGCCATAATGATGCCCTCGCTCGTATTTTTCAAATACGTGATTTCATCGGGCACGCAGTTGAGTAGGCGGGCAGCTTCAGTAGCCACGTCGTCTGCCAGTGAGTCGTAACGGTAAAGCACCTCCGGCGGCCCGTACTGGTAAAAATCGGCCATGCAAGTGCGCGCGGCTTCGTAAGCGGTCCGGCTCATCGGCGCGACGGTCGCATAATTGAAGATGATTTTTTCGGACAGGGGCGTCATCTCGCTGCGGACCGGGACCTGGAGCGCGTCCACCTCTACTACCGGCGGCGTGATGGCGTGGGCTGTAGTGTACGGCATGACTGCCTCCCGGACTGGCACTTTGGCGAAAATGCGATAAGTGGCGCCAAACTACCAATTCCTCACGGGCACCGTCACGAGTAGTGGGTACTCGAAAACTTGCCACTGCAGGACGCAGTTTTACGTGCTACTCGAAACCAATGCGGGCTGCAAAACAGCGGCAGCATCCACGATCGGTGTCCTGGGTCGCCCTGTCTGCCCCAACTTTCCATAAGGTATCCCCCGACCGCTGGTGTTGATGAATTTCTGCACCCCCGGATCAGGCATTCGACAAGGTTTTTGCAACCTGGGATTCCAGCGTTTCTCCAACTCGGGTTCATAAGAGTGGTTGTTACCTCGCAGGCGTCCGATCTGCGGCTGAACTATTTCGGGGCCTGAGCGCTCCGCTTAGGAAAGGGACTCGAATGAGCTTTCTAAGGCACGTTTCTCCCGGTACGCCTGGTAACTCGTCCTCACGCAGACGTATCACGGGCTTGCTTGCAGGAACCACCACGCTGGCACTGGTGGGAGTTGGTACGTCCGCTGTAATGGCGGCGAACCCTCCCGTTGGCCCCGGCAACATTGAAATTTTTACCAAGCGCGACATGGTCGCCATAGAGGGATACGCTGCCCAGGCGGGACAGGACGCAACCATCCGCGTAACCCGGGGCGGAACCCTCATCGGGGTCGCACGCGGCGTGGTCGATGCCACGGGCTTCCTTGAGGTCAATCACCCGGGAGGTTCCTGCTGGGATGTGGTCACCCCCAACATCACCGGAGGTGACGAGGTCACCGTGGAGTTTGAGGACGGCAGCAGCGACGGAGCGCTGGCAGGCACGGCCGTTATCACCTCAGTTGATGCTGTCGACGGCACGCACACTCCGGACACCGCCGGTGACGTCGAGGGCAAAATTGTGGTCAAGGGCAAATACGGCGCAGACGTCGACATCGCCCGCATGGCCGTGGAAATCGTCAACCCTGACATGAGGGACATGGGCATTGGCGAGCGGGCAATTGGCTGGCCGGACGATGGGGTACCTGCCGGCTACAGGGTCGAAGGTAACGCGGCAAACGGCGAGTTCACCGTGACGTATGGGTTCTTCTCGGCAGCCGAGCGGGACGAAGCTCTTGCCGGTGACCCGTCCGTGGCCAGCTGGCAGGCAGAACCGGTTGGTGTTGAAGCCCAGCTAGGCCTGACCATCTCCGAGTTCAAGGAAATTGACGGCCCGGGCTTCGGCGGATGCCCCGCGGGGCCCTCCGGGCAGGCACCCAACCAGCCAACTGAGGCGTTCGCCAGCACGGCAGGAAAGAACAGCGTCACCGCCACCTGGTCACCCGCCACTGTTCCCGCGGACGCTCCGGCCATCACCGGCTACGAGGTAATCGCCGAGGACACGGTTCTGGGCCAGGAAGTAAGCATCAAGGTCGGAGCCGAAGCAACAAGCGCAACCATCCGCGGCCTGGTGGACGGCCAGGCGTACCCGGTCAAAGTAGTTGCATTGAACGGACAGGCAAGCATCCCTGCGGGGGCCGGCACGGTTACCGTGACGTCCGCTGAGCTGCCTCCCCAGGCCACCGCACCCACAGCTCCGGGCAGCGTGGCCGTAAAAGACGGTTCCCTGCTTGGTTCAGCGGATGTCACCTGGACTGCGGCCGCTGCCAACGGTGCGGCTGTAACCGGGTACACCGTTGAGGCGCTGTCCGGAGGTGTGGCAGTCGCTGCGGCTGAGGCAGGAAGCGGCGCCACTTCAGCCAGGCTCGAAGGGCTGACCCCTGGAGCGGAGTACAGCTTCATCGTCACTGCTAACAGCAGTGCGGGTAAAACCACAGCCGAACCGGTGGTCTTCTCCGTCAAGGCAGGGGCACTGACTGCCCCGGCCGCCCCGAACGTCGTGCGGGTGACCACGGGCAACGGCAGCGCGACTGTGGAATGGCAGGGTGCAGCCGCAGGCAATACGCCGGTGACCGGTTACGTCCTGACGGCCACTCCGGCTGGAGGAACACCGGTTGAGGTAAAGACAGACGCGGCAGCGCGCAGCGCAGTGCTGAACGGGCTGGCCAATGGCACCACGTACACCCTCAAGCTGGTCGCTGCCAGCGCAGCAGGCGATAGCGCTCCGGCAACCTTCGGGACCGGCGCTTCGGCCACCGTCACTCCCGCGGACCAGCTCACTGCCACGGCTGAGTTCCGCGCTGACAAGCGGGAATGGCGCGTTGCCGGAAGCGCCAGCATCACCACCGGCAATACGATCACGGCCACCAACGCCAGCGGTGTGGTGATCGGCACTGCAACGGTCGCCGCGGACGGCACCTGGACCATCCGCGGCCGTAACTCGAACGCGGGATTCACGTCGACCGTCAAGGTGACGTCTTCCGCGGGCGGATCCGTCACGGGATCCGCCAGTTCAAGGTAGGCGACTCCGCCAAGTAGGACCGCATTGTTAAACTGCTCCCCGAAAGCCGGACTGAAATTCAGTTCAGGCTTACGGGGAGCAGTTCCATGTTAGAAGGCCGCCCGGCCGGCTCGCCAAAATCAGCGAATCCCGGCCGAACCTGGCTGCCGCAGCGTCTGCCGGCGGCTCTGTTACGAGCGGGTGTGGAGGTAGTGCAGGATCGCCCGGGCTGTTTCCTCCGGCGCGCTGACATGCGGACAGTGCCCGGTGGCCTGAAGTTGCACTAGGGTGCTGTGTTCCAGGTTCTGGTGCAGGTAAGCGCCCACTTCCGGCGGGGCAAGCCGATCATTGGAGCACTGCAGAATCAGGGAGCGGGTGTGTAAATTTTTCAGTTCAGGGCGGGTGTCGGAAAAGAACGTTACTCCGGCGAAGTGCCGTGCGATGGCCGGATTCGTCCGGCAGAAGCTCACGCGCAGGTCCTCCGCTAATTCCGGTTCCTGCGGGTTGCCCATAACCAGGGGCGCCAAGGCAGCTGCCCAGGCGAAATAGTTGCTGTCCAGAGATGCCAGCAGGCCCTCGATGTCTTCCCGCGAAAACCCGCCGATGTAGCCGTCGTATGGGTCATCCGTGTGACGGGGTGAAGGAGCAAGGAGGACCAGATGGGAGAAACGGTTGGGTTCCTGCACAGCGGCGATCACGGCGATCATCGTACTGACACTGTGGCCCACCAGGATGACGTCCTCAAGGTCAAGCGCGGCGCAAATCTCCAGCAGGTCCGACGCGTACCCATTCAGGGAACCGTACTTCTCCCAGTCGTAGGCGCTGATGTCGGAGTGTCCTGCACCAACATGATCAAAAAGCACCAGCCGGTAATCATCAACGAAATAGGGCAGCAGCTTCCGCCACATGGCCTGGTCACAGCCGAAACCGTGGGCAAACATCATCACAGGCCCATCATCCCGGCCGAGTATGGTGACATTGTTTCGGCCGATTACCGCAGCAGCTGCTTCGATCACGTTCTCCCTGACCCTCGCGTACGGTGGCGTCCTGTTCCAGACTATCGACGGGAAATCGAGAATCCTAGGGCTCCTTCCACTATGACCTCTAAGGTGGGTCGATTCAGACCGTTGCGTCCGGCATGGATTCTGCGACTCCTGCAACAGGAACCATGATGGGGATCAGGATGTTGTTGCTCGCCTTGGGCGATCTACTTCTGCGACCCACATTCACCTTGTCAGGCGGCAGCAACGAAAACACCAATGGCTTCCTGGACTGGTCCCTAAATGTTGGACTCCTAATTAAACGTTACGCGCTGGCGAGGTTGTGAGCGAGGTATTCGTCGGGGCTGAGGTAGCCGAGTCTCC
>NZ_JBNHEX010000017.1:0-74706 GCF_059089685.1 Arthrobacter sp. sptzw42 | reverse complement strand
CAAGCACCGGATCATCGTTCGACTTGCATGTGTTAAGCACGCCGCCAGCGTTCATCCTGAGCCAGGATCAAACTCTCCGTTGAAGTAAAACAAAAACGAAAACCACCCAACCACCACGGAAATAACGCAGCAACCAGACAGCAAAAATTTGAAACCAGCTGTAAAAACCAGACCACCCACAGGGGCGGACAGCCCGGCAAATTCAACCAATCAAAAAACAATCGGTATCAACAAACTTGGCACACTATTGAGTTCTCAAACAACAGACACATTCGAATATTCCCGAATAAATCCACCTAGTGAATTTCTAATTCGTATTTCTTCGCTGCGATGTTTCAATACTATTTCATTCATTTTCACTTTGCAAATCCGGTTGTTTTCCCGGAATTCACTCAATGGAAAAAAATGCGCCCAGCATAAAATAGAGCATTTCTTCGGTCCAGCGCTTCCGCACATGGTGAAGTTGCTTCACTTTTTGTTGGGGGTCGGTCGCTATTTTTCCGCTTCAGCGGCGGCGACTGGAAAAACATTACACGCTCCCCCGCGGCCGTGCAAATCGGCTGCGGAGGAGCGTGCAGGGGCTCTAAAGCGGGTCCGGAACGAGGCTAGGGAACCAGCACTTCCACCGTTGCCAGGTTCTTCTTGCCCCGGCGCAGGAGCAGGTACTGCCCGTGCAGCAGTTCGGTCTCCGAAATCACCGCTTCCGGGTCTGACACCTTTTCGTTGTTGACGTAGGCGCCGCCTTCACCCACAGTGCGACGGGCAGCGGATTTGCTTTCCGACAGCCCAGAGGCCACCAGCAGGTCGACTATTCCCAGGGCGTCCACCTGGACCACGGCCGAAGGAAGTTCGGAGGTGGCTGCCTGGAGCGTGGGCTTGTCCAAAGCCGACAGATCGCCGTTTCCGAAGAGCGCCGCAGAGGCTGCAATCACCTTCTCGGTGGCTTCCACTCCGTGGACGAGGGAGGTCACTTCGAAGGCAAGCTTCCGCTGGCCTTCACGGGCGAACGGGCGCTCGGCAACTGCCGTGGCAATTTCCTCGATTTCAGCACGGGTCAGGAACGTGAACACCTTCAGCCGGTCCACCACGTCAGCATCGGCAGTGTTGAGCCAGAACTGGTAAAAGGCGTACGGGCTGCACATGCCGGCATCGAGCCAAATGGCGTTGCCCTCGCTCTTCCCGAACTTGGTCCCGTCCGAATTGGTGATCAGCGGTGTACCCAGGGCATGGACGCTTTTGCCCTCCACCTTCCGGATCAGTTCGGTTCCGCTGGTGAGGTTGCCCCATTGGTCGGAGCCGCCGGTCTGCAGCATGCAGCCGTAGTCACGGTACAGCTGGAGGTAGTCCATACCCTGCAGGATCTGGTAGCTGAACTCGGTGTAGCTGATGCCCTCGTCGGAATTCAGCCGCGACGCGACGGCGTCCTTGCGCAGCATGGTGCCCACACGGAAGTGCTTGCCCACCTCCCGCAGGAAATCGATCGCGCTCAGCGGCGCCGTCCAGTCCAGGTTGTTGACCATCCGTGCCGCGTTGTCACCATCGAAGCTGAGGAACCTGCGGACCTGCGCCTGGAGGTATCCCACCCACTCCGCGACAGTGTCCTTGGTGTTCAGGGTGCGCTCGGCTGTAGGGCGGGGATCGCCAATCATGCCGGTGGAACCGCCCACCAGCCCGAGGGGCCTGTGGCCGGCCAGCTGCAGCCGCCGCATCACGAGCAGCTGGACCAGATTGCCCAGGTGGAGGCTCGGAGCAGTGGGATCGAAGCCGCAATAGTACGTGACCGGTCCGCCGGCGAGGAGATTTTCCAGCTCTGCTTCGTCGGTGGAGACGTGGACCAGGCCACGCCACTTCAGTTCCTGCCAGACGTTGGCAAAAGTGGGGTCGTTGTGTTGCGATTCGAGGCTGTTGAGTTCTGACACGCCTTCTAAGTTAGCAGTATTACCGGGCGCAGGCGGTGAGTGAACAGCGCCTGCGCCCGCACCGGAAAGGACAACCCCCAACCGGCGCTCAGCGCTCGATTCCCGCAGGAACCGGCCCGGCAGCAATCAGGCGCAGCCGCTGCGTTGCGCGGGTCATGGCCACGTACAGGTCCCCCACCTTGCCGTGCTCATGGTTCAGCATCATGCCGGGCTCCAGTACCACCACGCCGTCGAACTCCAGCCCCTTGGCCTCACGGGGGCTGATGACCACAATGTCCTGCTCGTACCCGCCGGCGCCGGTCCCGATGCGGCGGCCGTACACGGCGCGCAGAGCGGCCATGGCCTCGGGCAAAAGGTGACCGTCAGCGATGACGGCCAGCAGGCCGCCGTCGAGCGCTTCCAGTTCCTCAGGCAGGACTTCCACCAGACGGCTGACCACTTGGCCCTCGTCCACTTCGTCAATAACGGGCGACCAGCGTCCTTCCCGGACTGCCTTGGGTGCGGAGACGACAAGTCCCGCGGCATTGGCCATCCGGACCGCTGCCTCAGCAATCTGGGACGGTGTGCGGTAGTTGACGGTCAGCTCCTCCAGCTGCCAGCGGTCACCGAACATTGGGGCCAGGGCGCCCTGCCATGAGTTGGCGCCGGCAACGGAACTCGTCTGCGCGATGTCTCCAACAATGGTGAACGACTTCAGGGGGCAGCGGCGGACCAGCAGCCGCCACTGCATGGGTGACAGCTCCTGCGCCTCGTCCACCACAATGTGGCCGAAGGCCCACGTGCGGTCGCTCGTGGCGCGCTCGGCAGCCGTCAGCCGCGCTTCCTGTTCCTGGTTCTGCTCGGCCAGCTCCTCGGCGGACATCAACGGGTCCACCCCTGCCGCCTCCATGTTGACCAGGGTCTGCTTGGCGTTGGCAAGGTCGCGGGCGCGGTCGTGCTCCTGCTGCGCCAGTCCACGCCCGGCCGCCGGGTCCAGCTCGCCCAGCAGCTCGGCGGCCTCGTCCAGCAGGGGAACGTCCGATTCGGTCCACGGGGCATCCGCGGGGCGCTGCAGCAGAGCCCGTTCCGCGGCCGAAAAGCCCGGGGTGCAGAATTCGAGGATGGCGGGCTTACTGAACAGCTCCGAGATCAGCTTCTCGGGCGTCATGGGCATCCAGCAGAGGTTGAGGGCGATCCGAACGTCACGCGCAGTGCGGACATCCTCCGCCAGGTAGGACCGGTCCGCGTTATTGCCGATGTTGGCGGCTTCCACAAGCTCGGTCATCTGCTCGGTCAGTTCGCGGAGCAGGATCTTGACGAACGTCACCCGTGCTTCATTGTGCGGCTTGCCGGTGGAACGGGCGCGTTCGCGGGCGCGGCGCACCTGGCGCGGCGTCAGCACGAGCTTTCGGCCGTCCACTTCCAGGATCCGGTCCTCGGCGGGGATCCGCTGGCGGTTGGCGACGGCGTTGGCCACCACTGTGGCCATGCCGAGGCGGCCTTTGATGGCCGCCACGTCGGCGTGCGGTTCCGGGACAGCGTTGATGCCCGGCATCAGGCGGCCGACACTGGCCATAACGACGCCGGTCTCACCGAGGGAGGGCAGCACCCTTTCGATGTACTTCATGAACGACGACGACGGGCCCACCAGCAGGACGCCCGCCGACTTGAGGCGGTCGCGGTGGGTGTACAGCAGGTAGGCGGCGCGGTGCAGTGCCACGGCGGTCTTGCCGGTACCCGGGCCGCCCTGTACCACCACGGCGCCGGAGATGGAGGACCGGATGATGCGGTCCTGTTCGGACTGGATGGTGCTGACGATGTCCGACATCCGGCCGGTGCGCCTGGAGTTCAGGGCGGCGAGCAGGGCGCCTTCGCCCTGCAGGGATTCGTCGTCGGCCAGCATGTCAGCGTCCAGCACATCGTCCTCGATGGCTTTGACCTCGCGGCCCTGCAGGATCAGGTGCCGGCGGCGGCGGACGCCCTGCCGGTCGAAGGCGGTGGCCTGGTAGAAGTGGCCGGCTTCGGGCGCGCGCCAGTCAACCATGAGCCGCTGCAGGTCCTCGGTGGTGAGGCCGATGCGGCCGATGTACTGCGCTTCCCCGGAGTCCAGGTCCAAACGCCCGAAGACCAGCCGGTCGTCAACGGCATCCAGCTGCGCCAGGCGGTCCTCGTACAGAGCGGCGAAAGCGTCACGCTCGGAAACGTTCTGCATGGTTCCCACGGCCCCTGCCCGCCGGACCTGCGCGAGCTGCCTGCGCTTTTCCTCGCGCAACTCCTCCAGCCGGGCGTACAGCCCGGCAACATAGTCCCGTTCGTGGGCCAAATCGGCGTCAAGCATTTAACGTTCCCCTATCGCAAAAGACAGACCTACTATTCTACAACCATTTCCGTTAACGCTTGCGAAACTATGGCGTTCTTGGCTTGGCCGCCTTGTACTTCGAGACCGTGGGATCGCCGGTGACCCAGAACCGCCAGGCGTACTGCCCGGATCCGCCGACGCCGGACACTCCCACTCTGGGGCCCGAGCTGACCTGCGCGACCGGCCGTTCCGGGAGCACCAGCCCGAAGGGCGGCACCAAGGCGTCACGGCCGCTGTACGCGGTTGTCAGGCCCAGAGCTTTGGCGAGCCGGGCGGGGCCGCTTGCGAGGTCAGCGGGATTTTTCGAGGTAGGCCGGCGGTGCCGTGCCAGCTCGAGCCCCTCCACGATTTCTCCGGCGCGCAGCAGCAGTGCCGAGGCGACGCCGGCCGGACCGCACACGATGTTCGTGCAGTGGTGCATGCCGTAGGTGAAGTAAACGTACAGGTGTCCCGCCGGGCCAAACATCGGCGTGTTCCGGGGGGTGGGCCCGCGGAAGGTGTGCGAGCCCGGATCCGGGTGCAGGGAATCCTCCGGGCCTAGGTAGGCCTCCACTTCGGTAAGCCGGACGGAGACCCGGCCCTCCCGGGAATCATGGGTTAGGATCGCGCCCAGCAGCGCGGGCGCGAGTTCCCGGGCATCGCCGGACAGGAATTCCCTCAGCGGTTCCCGCGCCGGCGGGGGACTTGTGTTCATGGCCAGACTCTATCCAAAGACCGTAAAAGGAGCGTCCCCGCGACGCCCTGGCGGGGTTGACGGCGATGTCCGATTTCCGCTAGCCCCGCCCCGGCGCTGCTGGCAGGATGGAGTGGTGGACTTCTGGCAGCGCTACCGGGCAATAGATGCCCGGGACACCCGGTTCGACGGGCAGTTCTATACCGCCGTCCGGACTACCGGCATCTACTGCCGCCCGTCGTGTCCGGCCAGGACCCCGAAGGCGGCGAACGTCACCTTCTATGAGACATCAGCCGCAGCGCACGACGCCGGCTACCGGGCCTGCAAGCGCTGCCTCCCCGAGGCGGTTCCGGGAACGCCGGCCTGGAACGTGCGGCAGGACATTGCAGGGCGCGCCATGCGGCTGATCAACGACGGCGTGGTGAACAGGGACGGCGTCGACGGCCTGGCCGCGCGCCTTGGTTATTCCTCCCGCCAACTGAACCGCATCCTCAGCCAGGAACTGGGCGCCGGTCCCCTTTCGCTCGCGCGTGCCGGCCGGGCCCAGACGGCGCGCGCCCTGCTGGTTTCCACATCGATGAAGCTGGCGGATGTAGCGTTCGCGGCAGGCTTCAGCAGCGTGCGCCAGTTCAACGAAACCATGGCGGAAGTCTTCGACATGACCCCCACCGCTCTCCGCGCCGCCAGGCATCCAAGGACCACTGCCGGCTCTACCGCGCTGACCCTAAGCCTTCCGTACCGGGAGCCTTTCGACCCCGGCGTCTTCTCCTTTCTCGCAGTGCGCACCCTCCCGGGGATAGAAGCAGGAACGGCAACGTCCTACGCCCGGACTTTGCGGCTTCCCCATGGGGATGCGCGCTTTAAGACCGAGTACGACGCCGGCGCTCCCGGCCGGCCGCTGACCCTCACCATCGGCGCGGTGGACCTCCGGGACCTGCCGGCATTGCTGAGCCGGGTCAGGCGACTGTTCGACCTCGATGCCGATCCGGTCGCCATCGACAGTGCCCTCGCCGAAGACAGGAGGCTCGCGTCCGCTGTTGCCGGCACCCCCGGAATCCGGATGCCCGGGGCCCTGGATCCTGCCGAAATGCTGATTAGGGCGATGATCGGCCAGCAGGTTACCGTGGCTGCGGCGCGGACCGCCCTTACCCGGCTGGCCGCCGTCGGAAGTTCAAGCCGCAACCCCGGCGAGGGCCTTGACCGGATGTTTCCCACCCCAGGTGAGATAGCCGCCGACGGCTGGGCCCTCCTTCGCGGACCGCGGAAACGCATCGACGCCCTCCGTGCAGCAGCTTCCGCCTTGGCGGAGGGTTCGCTCGACTTCGGCTATGGCGACGACCCCGCAAGCCTGAACGCGAAGTTGCTTCCCTTGGCCGGTGTGGGACCCTGGACGGCGGGCTACCTTGCGATGCGTGTCCTCGGCGCGCCGGATGTGTTCCTGGCCAACGACGCGGCCGTGCGGAACGGGATCAGGGCCCTGGAGCGAGGGGCAGATCCCTCGTTGGGTGCTCGGGACGGAAGAACCTTCAGCCCGGATTTCCGCGAAGTGAGCCCTTGGCGCTCCTACGCAACCATGCACCTGTGGCGGGCAGCCGCCCTCCCCGAAGCAGCCCATCCCGCGGCCGCTCCGCCCCAGGGTGCACCGGCTGTCCTCGGCAGTGCAGGCAGCAGAACAGCAGAGAAAGTGAACCGATGAAGGCCCAGTTGTTGCAGATGTCCACTCCGGACGGCCCGTTCAGCATCCTCGCCCGCGACGGAGTGGTCCTCTCGAGCGGCTGGACGGACAAGCCCGGTGATCTGACCGGACAGATCCACCCGTCGCTGCGGCCCGCCACGCTGGAACTGGTCAGCGAACTCGGTGAAATCTCGGCCGCTGTCGAAGCCTTTTACGCCGGCGACCCGGCACCGGCGATGAACGTTCCCGTGCGGCAGTTGTCCGGACCGTTCCGGGTGCATGCCTGGGACGTGTTGCGGCTGGTGCGGCCGGGCTCGCCCGTGACGTACACCGAGTACGCCGGGCTGGCCGGCAATCCAAAGGCCGTCCGGGCAGCGGCCAGCGCCTGCGCCTTCAACGCCGCAGCCCTGTTCGTCCCGTGCCATCGCGTTATCCGGACTGACGGCTCCCTGGGCGGCTTCCGTTGGGGGCTGCCCATCAAACAGAGCCTGCTGGCGCGCGAAGCCGCCTGACTGCGGTTAGACGCGTGGAAACCGCTAGTTCGCGGTGGGTGTCCCTGCGGGCCACGGCAGGAGGGCCGGCAGGTCCACGCCGTCGGCCGCGGCGGAGGCCCGCAGGCTGCCCAGGGTAGGTTCACGCCCTGCCAGCCAGGCAGCGATGTCCGTGATCATGCCGCCGACCACGATGGACCTGTTGCCGCTGCCGATGCTGACCGGCGGGAGGCCCAGGGGTTGAAGCACCAGTTTGTCGTCGGGCGGGACCCTGGCCGCCAGGAAGTCGAACAGGTGGCCGCAGAACTCCCTGCTCCAGGTTTCCGGTCCCCTGCCCGTGCGCAGGTCAGAGTTGTGTATGACGAGTTCCCGCCACAGTGCCAGGCCGCCGTCGAGGACAACTCCCCCGCGGTAGCTGATGGGTGCGTACCAGCCGGTGTGGTTGGCAGATGAATCCTTGATGCCGGGCAGCGCATCGAACCTCTTGATTGCCCGTTCCATGGCTGCTGTCAGGTCGGACAGGTGGGCTGCGGCGTCGTGGCCGGCAGCCATGTCGATCGCCCTGTTCCTGCCTGCCATACCGCCGTCGTAAAGCTCGATCGTCTCCTCGCGGGCGGCGTACTCAAGCTGGCGGGCCATGGCGTTGCAGATTCCGGTCAGGTGCGCCAGGACATGGCCGCGGGTCCAGCCTGGCAGGGCCGACGGCGCCCGCACGTCCTCGTCATTGAGCCTGGCAACATCGGAGGAAAGGCCTGCAGCGGCTTTATGGAGTCCGGCGAGGAGGACCTCGGGTGCGGGAGCTGTCATGGCGCTCATCCTAGCCGGGAAGAACCCCGTCCGGGCCAAACCGGTGCCGGATGTGGGAGCCGCTGTGGCTCGCCTGCCAAAACTCGATCTCCTTCGGCCTGATGGCGTACAACTGCCAGTCGAGATTGGTGCTGCCGTCTGCCCGCGGCCGCTCCGCCCAGTCCCGCGCCGACGCCCCGGCCGACAGCTCCCCGACGGGACCCGCCACCCGGACCTGCCTGCCCAGTGATGGCCAGTAGAAGTTCAGGGCGGCGCGCGGGTTGGCGGTGAGCTCCCTGCCCTTACGCGAGGTGCGGGACGTGGCGAAGTGCCAGCCGTCGTCGTCAATGTTCTTCAGGATCAGCATCCTCGACGACGGCTGCCCGCTGCCGTCCACGGTGGCGAGGCTGCACGCATGGGGCTGGCGCTCCCCCGCCGCCAGGGCCTCGTCCAGCCATTGGCGGAAGAGTTCTGCGGGATCCGAAGGCGCGGTCTCCGGATCAAAGCCTGGCAGGTCAGCCGGGAAGTCGGGAAGCGCGCGGAGTTGCCTGCGGAAGGAGTCACTCATGGCGTCATGATAGCGGGGAGCTTCGGGCGATAAAACGAACGCTCTCCCACTTAAGGCATGAAAATCGGCAACGCTCTCTCACTTTCTTGAGGATAGTGAGAGAGCGCTGACCGAAAAGCGGCATTAAGTGAGAGAGCGTGCCGGTTAGCCCGCGTACTCCCGCACGCCGGCCAGCTCGGCTTCCAGTGCAGCCAGCTGGCGTTCGACGGCGGCCGGCGCGGTTCCGCCCTGGGAGTTGCGGCTGTTGAGGGAACCCTCGGTGGAGAGGACCGTGCGGACCTCCGGCGTGAGGTGCCCGGAGATGGCGGCGTATTCCTGGTCCGTCAGGTCCCACAGCTCCACGCCGCGGGATTCCGCCTGCTTGACGGCCGCGCCGGAGAGTTCATGCGCCTCCCGGAACGGCACGCCCTGGCGCACCAGCCATTCGGCGATGTCCGTGGCCAGCGCGAAGCCCTGCGGTGCCAGCGACTCCATCCGTTCGGTGTTGAACGTCAGGGTGGCGATCATGCCGGAGACGGCCGGAAGCAGCAGCTCCAGGGTGTCGGCGGCGTCGAACACCGGTTCCTTGTCCTCCTGCAGGTCGCGGTTGTACGCCAGCGGCAGGCCCTTCAGCGTGGCCAGCAGACCGGTCAGGTTGCCGATCAGGCGCCCTGCCTTGCCGCGGGCCAGCTCCGCCACGTCCGGGTTCTTCTTCTGCGGCATGATGGACGAGCCCGTGGAGTAGGAATCGTGCAGCGTGACGAAGGAGAACTCCTTGGTGGCCCAGAGGATGACTTCCTCCGACACCCGCGAGAGATCCACACCGATCATGGAACACACCCAGGCGAACTCGGCGAAGACATCGCGGGACGCGGTGCCGTCAATCGAGTTGTGCGACGCGGAGAAGAAGCCCAGGTCCGCGGCAACGGCTTCCGGGTCCAGCCCCAGGGAGGAGCCGGCGAGGGCACCCGAACCGTACGGCGAAACGCCTGCCCGCTTGTCCCAGTCCTGGAGCCGCTGCACATCGCGCAGCAACGCCCAGGCATGGGCCAGCAGGTGGTGGCTGAGCAGCACCGGCTGGGCGTGCTGCAAGTGGGTGCGGCCCGGCATGGCCACGCCGTGGTGGGCCTTGGCCTGCCCTACCAGGGCATCCACTGTGTCCAGCACGCCGCGGGCGATGATGCGGGCGTGGTCGCGCAGGAACATCCGCCCCAACGTGGCCACCTGGTCGTTGCGGGACCGGCCGGCGCGAAGCTTTCCGCCCAGCTGCGGTCCGGCGCGCTCGATCAGGCCGCGTTCAAGCGAGCCGTGCACGTCCTCGTCGGATTCGGCCGGCACGTAGGCGCCGGATGCGACGTCCCCGTCCAGCTGGGTGAGGGCATCAAGCATGCCCTCCAGCTCGACGTCGTCCAGCAGCCCGGCCTTGTGCAGCACACGCGCGTGGGCCTTCGAGCCGGCGATGTCGTAGCGGGCCAGCCGCCAATCGAAGTGCGTGGACTTGCTCAGCGCCGCCAGGGCATCGGCAGGGCCGCCGGCGAACCGGCCGCCCCACAGTGCGCCTGCGTTGGTCGCCTCAACCTTGGGCTCAGCCATTGAGTCTTACTTTCCCGCGACGCGGATGTCGCGGCCGGAGGCGACCTTGGCGGACATGCCCCACAGTTCGATGAAGCCGCGGGCCATGGACTGGTCGAACGTGTCGCCGGTGTCGTAGGTGGCCAGGTTGAAGTCGTAGAGCGAGGTGTCGGAGCGGCGGCCGTTGACGATGGCCTGGCCGCCGTGCAGGGTCATGCGGATGTCGCCGGACACGTACTTCTGGGTGTCCTCGATGAAGGCGTCCAGGGAGCGCTTGAGCGGGGAGAACCACTGTCCGTCGTACACCAGCTCTGACCAGCGCTGCCCAACCGTGGCCTTGAAGCGGGCCTGCTCGCGCTCAACAGTGATGTCTTCGAGGTGCTTGTGGGCGGTGATCAGGGCCATGGCACCGGGCGCCTCGTAGATTTCACGGGACTTGATGCCCACCAGGCGGTCTTCTACGACGTCAATCCGGCCCACGCCCTGCGCGCCGGCACGGCGGTTGAGCTCCTTGATGGCCTGCAGCGGGGTGACCTTCACGCCGTCGATCGCTACCGGAACGCCGGCTTCGAAGGAGATGATGACCTCATCCGGTGCCGGCGGGAACTCCGGGGTGGCGGTGTAGTCGTAGATGTCCTTGGTGGGGGCGTTCCAGATGTCCTCGAGGTAGCCCGTCTCCACCGCGCGTCCCCAGACGTTCTGGTCAATGGAGTACGGGTTCTTCTTGGTGGTTTCGATCGGCAGGCCCTTTTCCTCGGCGAAGGCGATGGCCTTGTCGCGGGTGAGGGCGAGGTCGCGGACGGGGGCGATGCACTTCAAGTCCGGGCCGAGGGTCTGGATGCCAACCTCGAAGCGGACCTGGTCGTTGCCCTTGCCGGTGCAGCCGTGGGCGACGGTGGTGGCGCCGAATTCGCGGGCGGCCTTCACCAGGTGCTTGACGATGACCGGACGGGAGATGGCGGACACCAGCGGGTAGTGGCCCTGGTAGAGGCCGTTGGCCTTCAGCGTGGGCATGCAGTACTCGTTGGCGAATTCGTCGGAGGCGTCGGCCACGTAGGCTTCGACGGCGCCGCAGCCCAGGGCACGCTGGCGGATGGTCTCCAGGGACTCGCCGCCCTGTCCGACGTCGACGGCTACGGCGATGACCTCGGCACCGGTAGCTTCACCGATCCAGCCGATGGCTACTGATGTGTCCAGGCCGCCGGAGTAGGCCAGCACGATGCGTTCAGTCACTTCAAATGCTCCTTGTAATTGAGGGTGTAGATGTTGTCTTCAAGCTTATTGCCCGGCTTCTTCAGCCAGTTGCAGGAACCTGGCAGCGAGGTCCTGCCCGCCCTGCGGGTCCCGGGAGACCAGCAGCACAGTGTCATCCCCGGCGATGGTCCCCAGGATGGCGGGCATCACCGAGTGGTCAATGGCCAACGCCAGGAAGTTGGCTGCGCCGGGCGGGGTGCGGAGGACTGCGATGTTGGCCGACGCTTCCGCGGTGACCAGGAGTTCGCTGCACAGCCGCGCCAGCCGCGCGTCCAGGATCTCCTGGCTCACTCCGCTCTTGGCCGCCCGCTCGCCGCCTTCCCCGGGGACGGCGTACACCAGCACGCCCTCCCTGCCCCGTACCCTGACTGCGCCGAGTTCCACGAGGTCCCTTGACAGCGTCGCCTGGGTGACCTGCACGCCGTCGTCCGCCAGCAATGCTGCCAGCTCGGCCTGGGAACGCACCGATTCACCCGTCAGGATGGCGGTGATCCGAGCCTGGCGGGCTGTTTTAGTGGCGGGGCTGGAGCCCGGCGATGCCGGCTGGGCGGACACTAGAATGTGCTCTCCCCGCTGCCTTCGACCGGGGACAGGCCTTCAACGAATGCCAAACCCGACTGGTGCATCAGCCAGGCCATCAGGGCCTTCTGGGCGTGCAGCCGGTTTTCGGCCTCGTCCCAGACGATGGACTGCGGCCCGTCGATCACGCCCGCCGAAATTTCGTAGCCGCGGTAGGCGGGCAGGCAGTGAAGCACGACGGCGTCTTCCGCCGCGTGCGCCATCGCTGCCTCGTCTACGGAGTACTCGCGGAAAAGCTGCAGCCGGGCCTCCTTCTCGGCTTCCTGGCCCATGGAAACCCATGTGTCTGTTGCCACGACGTCGGCACCCTTCAACGCGGCCGCGGCATCAGTCGTGACCAGCACCGAACCGCCAGTTTCTGCTGCGCGTTCCTCGGCTTCAGCCACAATGTCCGCTGCGGGCAGGTAGCCCTCAGGACCGGCAATGCGTACGTGCATGCCCGCGGTGACGCCTGCCAGCAGGTAGGAGTTGGCCATGTTGTTGGCGGCGTCCCCCAGGTAACTCATGGTGAGGCCCTTGAGTTCGCCCTTGTGCTCCCTGACGGCCAGCAGGTCCGCGAGCAACTGGCACGGGTGGTAGTCGTCGCACAAAGCGTTAATGACGGGGACCTTGGAGTTCCCGGCCATCGCCACGAGGCCGGCATGCGGGCCGGTGCGCCAGACGATGGTGGACACCATGCGTTCGAGGACCTTGGCGGTGTCCTCCACGGATTCCTTGTGCCCGATCTGCGCTTCGCCCGGATTGATGATGAGGGCGTTGCCGCCCATGTCGGCGATGCCGGTGGCGAAGGAGACGCGGGTCCTGGTGGAGGTCTTATCGAAGATGACGGCCACGGTTTTGCGGCCATTGCCGCCGGCGGCGAAGGGCTGGACGCTGTACGGCTCCGCTTTCATGCGGACGGCGAGGTCCAGGACCTCGGCCTGTTCTGCAGGGCTGAGGTCTGTGTCCTTGAGGAAGTGCCGGGTGGCGCGGGTGGCTGACGTCACTGGGTGTCCTTAGCTGCTTGGAGGATGGCCGGGAAGGCGGCGAGGAAGGAGTCCGCCTGGGCGATGGTGAGGACCAGCGGCGGCGCCAGTCGGATGGTGCGGGGCCCCGGGCTGTTGACGATGAAGCCTGCGTCCAGGCCCGCCTGGACCACTGCCGGGGCGACGTCGGCGTCCAGGTCGAAACCGATAAGCAGGCCTTCTCCCCGGACGTCCGTGACGCCGGGAATGGCCTCCACCGCGGAGCGCAGGTGCTCCCCAACCTTTTCCACATTCGCCAGCACGTCCTGGCTTTCGATCGCGTGCAAGGTGGCGAGGGCCGCTGCGGTGGCCACCGGGTTGCCGCCAAACGTGGTGCCGTGCTGGCCTGCGGTCAGCAACGACGACGTCTGCTCACCGAACGTGACCAGGGCACCGATTGGGAACCCGCCGCCCAGGCCCTTTGCCAGGGTGACGGCGTCCGGCTCTATGCCGGCGTCCTCGCTGGCAAGCCACTTGCCGGTGCGGCCGATGCCGGTCTGCACTTCGTCCAGGATCAGCAGCGCGCCCGCTTTGGTAGTCAGCTCCCGGGCTGCCCGGAGATACCCGGCCGGCAGGGGGCGGACGCCGGCTTCACCCTGGATGGGCTCGAGGAACACTGCTGCCACGGTATTGTCCACTGCGGCTTCAAGGGCCGTGATGTCGCCGAACGGAAGGTGCACCACACCGCCGGGCAGGGGTTCGAACGGTGCCCGGTACGCTTCTTTGGCCGTCAGGGCCAGTGCGCCCATGGTGCGGCCATGGAAGGCACCTTCGAGGGCGATGATTTTGGTTCTGGGCGCATCTTTGGAGCCGGCGTTGCGGCGGGCCAGCTTGAAGGCGGCCTCGTTGGCTTCCGTTCCGGAGTTGGTGAAAAACACCTTGGAACCGGAAGGCGCGTTGGTGAGGGCCAGGAGCTTCTCAGCCAGCGCAATCTGGGTGGGGCTCGTGAAGAAGTTGGATACGTGGCCCAAAGTGGCAAGCTGGCTGGAGATGACCGACGTAACGAACGGGTTGGCGTGGCCCAGCGCGTTGACGGCGATGCCGCCGAGCAGGTCAAGGTACTCCTTGCCGTCCGCGTCCCAGACCAGGCAGCCGGCACCGCGGACCAGGACCCGCTGAGGAGTGCCGAACACGCCCATCAGGGAGGTGGAGTACCGGGCCAGCCACTCGGACCCGGCGTGGCCCGCAGTCTCAACGAGCTCCGCCACCGGGGTTTGCTGAGTTTCGTTCATGCGTTTACTTCCTCGTCCGGAACAACCTGGGTGCCGATGCCCGCCGTCGTGAAGGTTTCCAGCAGCATGGAGTGGGCGAGGCGCCCGTCCACGATGTGGGCACGTTCCACCCCGCCGTCGATCGCTTTGAGGCAGGCTTCCATCTTCGGAATCATGCCCGACTCAAGCGCGGGCAGGAGCTCCCGCAGGTCCGATGCCTTCAAGGAGGAGATCAGCGAGGACTTGTCGGGCCAGTTGGCGTAAAGGCCCTCGACGTCGGTGAGGATCACCAGTTTGGAGGCACCCAGGGCCTCGGCCAGGGCGGCCGCGGCGGTGTCCGCGTTGACGTTGAGCACCTGCCCGGTGGTCTGGACCCGGCCGTCGGCAGGCAGCCCGTCGCCCTCAATCTCCGGAGCGACGGTTGAGATCACCGGAATCCGGCCGGCAGCGAGGATGTCCAGGACGCCTTCGGGGTTTACTCCCACCACTTCGCCCACGAGGCCCAGATCGACTTCTTCGCCGTCCACCACAGTGCCGGTGCGGACCGCCCGCAGCAGGCCGCCGTCTTCACCGGACATGCCCACCGCGTAGGGGCCGTGGGAGTTGATGAGCCCCACGAGCTCGCGTCCCACCTGGCCGGTGAGGACCATCCGCACCACGTCCATGGCTTCCGGAGTGGTGACGCGCAGTCCGCCTTTGAACTCGGACTCGATACCCAGCCGGGCAAGCATGGAGTTGATCTGCGGTCCGCCGCCGTGGACCACCACGGGGTGGACACCCACGTGGTGCAGGAAAACGATGTCCTCTGCGAAGGCACGGCGCAGCTCATCGTTGACCATGGCGTTGCCGCCGTACTTGATCACCATGGTGGTGCCGGCAAAACGCTGGATCCAAGGCAGCGCTTCGATCAGCGTGCCGGCCTTGCTTTGGGCGTCAAGCATGGTGGTGTTCTCGCGGGTACGGGTGTTCATGGGCAGGATCTCCAGGGTTGCCGGGCTGCTGGGCGGTTCAGCTTGAGTAGGCGCTGTTCTCATGCACGTAGTCGTGGGTGAGGTCGTTGGTCCAAATGGTGGCCTCGGCGTTGCCGGCCTGCAGGTCGATTTCCACCAGGACCTCGCGCGGTTCCAGGTCCACCAGTCCACGGTCATCCCCGATGCTGCCGTTCCGGCAGATCTGGACGCCGTTCATGGCTACGTTCAGCTGGTCGGGTTCGAAAGCGGCGTCCGTGGTGCCTACAGCGGAGAGCACCCGGCCCCAGTTCGGGTCCTTGCCGAAGATGGCGGCCTTAAAGAGGTTGGACCGGGCCACGGAGCGGGACACTGTTTCGGCGTCCGCTTCGCTGGCCGCGTTGAAGGTGCGGATGGCGATGTCGTGGCTGGCACCTTCGGCGTCGGCAATGAGTTTGCGCGCCAGTTCCGCGCAGACCTGGGTGAGGCCGGCGCCGAAGGCCTCGGCGGACGGCACGGCCCCGGAGGCGCCGGAGGCGAGCAGGACCACTGTGTCATTGGTGGACATGCAGCCATCGGAGTCCGCGCGGTCAAAGGTGACGCGGGTGGAATCGCGGAGGACGACGTCGAGCAATTCCGCTTCCACCGCGGCATCCGTGGTGAGGACCACCAGCATCGTGGCGAGTCCGGGCGCCAGCATGCCGGCCCCCTTGGCGATGCCGCCGATGGTGAACTCCTGGCCGTCTGCGTCGGTGCCGATAAACAGCGCCGCCTTCGGAACCGAGTCGGTGGTCATAATGGCGGTGCCTGCGTCCGGTCCACCGCCAGTGCTGAGGGCAGCCGCGGCAGCCTCCACGCCGGGAAGGATCTTGTCCATGGGCAACTGCTCGCCGATCAGGCCGGTGGAGCAAACGAACACGTCAGTAGCAGAAAGGCCCAGCACTTCGGCCACTTTTTCGGCCGTGCTATGGGTGTTCTGGAAGCCGGTAGGCCCGGTGCAGGCGTTGGCTCCGCCGGAGTTCAGGACCACGGCGTCCACCCGGCCGTCCGAAACCACCTGGCGGGACCAGTGGACGGGGGCCGCTGCAACCCGGTTGCTGGTGAAGACGGCGGCAGCGGACTTGGACGGGCCGTCATTGACCACCAGGGCGAGGTCGGGCTTGCCGGAGGTCTTGAGTCCGGCGGTAACGCCGGCGGCCCGGAAGCCACGGGGTGCGGTAATGGTCACGGGGCTACTCCCTGCAGGTCAAGCCCGGCGGTTTCCGCCAGGCCGAGGGCAATGTTCATGGACTGGACGGCGCCGCCGGCGGTGCCCTTGGTGAGGTTGTCTATGGCGCAGGTGACGATCACGCGGCCGGAATGGGAGTCAAAGGCCAGCTGCATGGCTGCGTGGTTTGATCCCTGGACAGACTTGGTGGCGGGCCACTGCCCGTCCGGAAGCACGTGCACGAAGGGTTCGCCGCCGTACGCATCGGTCCACGCCTGGCGGAGCTGTTCGGCAGTAGTACCCGGTTTCACCTTCGCCGTAGCCGTGGTGAGAATGCCGCGGCTCATCGGTGCGAGGGTGGGCGTGAACGACACTGTCACCTGCTCCCCTGCTGCGTTGGAGAGGCCCTGCTCGATCTCGGGCGTGTGCCGGTGGCCGCCGCCTACGCCGTAGGGGCTCATTGAGCCCATCACCTCGGAGCCAATCAGGTTGACCTTCGCTGCCTTGCCCGCACCTGAGGTGCCGGAGGCGGAAACAATCACGACGTCGTCGGGCTGGAGGAGGTTGGCAGCGAACCCGGGCGTCAGGGCCAGCAGGGCCGACGTCGGGTAGCAGCCGGGCACGGCGATCCGGCTGGCGCCCTTGAGGGCTTCACGCTGGCCGGGCAGTTCGGGCAGGCCGTAGGGCCAGGTTCCGGCGTGGGCTGAGCCGTAGAATTTTTCCCATGCCGCCGGGTCCTCCAGGCGGTGGTCCGCACCGGCGTCGATTACCACTGTTCCTTCCGGAAGCTGGGCAGCAATCTCTGCGGAGGCCCCGTGCGGCAGCGCGAGGAACACGACGTCGTGGCCCGAAAGGTTTTCCACGGTGGTGTCCTCGAGGATCCGGCCGGCCAGCCCGTGCAGGTGGGGCTGCAGCTCGCCCAGGCGTGAACCGGCGTTGCTGTGCGCGGTGATCGCTCCGATGGTCACGTCCGGATGGCCCGCGAGCAGGCGGAGCACTTCTCCGCCCGCGTAGCCGCTGGCCCCGGAGACTGCAACAGAAATAGTCATGGCCTCGACTATACAGCAATACTTATGCACGATGGCCGATATTTATGCATGCTTTGCTTCCTGGCCTGCTGGTATCCCTAGGATGGTCACAGCAGCTGGAGCCCGGAAGTTCCGGGCCTGGGAAGGGGAGCAATGACGCACGCAATCGTCGCACGGCAGGCAGGCGGACCGGAAGTCCTCGTTTACGAAGAAGTGGAAGCTCCCGCTCCCGGTCCCGGACAACTGCTGATCCAGGTGGCTGCAGCGGGCGTCAACTTCATTGACACCTACAAACGCGGCGGGGTTTACAAGGTCCCGTATCCGTTTACCCCGGGCTCGGAAGCCGCGGGAAAGGTTGTGGGCGTGGGCCCTGGGGTAACGGCGTTCGCGGAAGGGAACCGGGTGGCTACGGCCGAGGGCGCAGACTGCTATGCCGGCTATGCGCTGGTCGACGAGGATAAGGCCTTGTCTGTGCCGGAAGGACTGGACGATGCCACCGCCGCCGCCCTCCCCCTGCAGGGCCTGACCGCACATTACCTGGTCAACTCCACCTTCAAGGTTGAAGCCGGCCAGGACGTCCTGCTGCACGCCGGCGCAGGCGGGGTGGGGCTGCTGCTCATCCAGCTCCTCAAGGCCAAGGGTGCGCGGGTCATCACCACGGTCTCCACCGACGAGAAGGAAGCCCTCGCACTTGACGCCGGGGCGGACCACGTCCTGCGGTATGACGGTTTTAGTACGGCCGTGCGGGACCTCACCGACGGCAAGGGAGTGGACGTTGTTTATGACGGCGTTGGCAAGGACACCTTTGACGGTTCCCTTAACGCCCTTCGGGTGCGGGGGACTCTGGTTCTGTTCGGCGCAGCCTCCGGCCCCGTTCCGCCTATGGACCCGCAGCGGCTGAACGCAGGCGGCTCGCTGTTCCTCACCAGACCCACCATGGCGCACTACCTGCAGGACGCGGCGGAACGGCGCTGGCGCTCGGACGAGATCTTCGCCGCCGCCGCGAACGGCAGCCTCAAGGTCCGGATCGGCGCATCGTATCCGCTCGCGGAGGCCGGTCAGGCGCACCGCGACCTCGAAGGCCGCCGCACCACCGGAAAGGTCATCCTGGTTCCGTAACGGCAGCTTCCGGGCCCGGGGCGCAACTTGAGCGGGTATAAAGTTCGCCGGGCCCGTGTTGAACAACGTCGGACCAACGGGTGGACAGCCGGCAAATTTGGTCACTTTCTGTTCACCTTGTCCCGGCACACTGCTCTGGTGACCGAGCAACAAAGCAGCAGCCTTGCAACAGACGGCATCCCGGGGCTCCTCCCCCGCTACGAGGCGCAGCTTGCCGGGTCCGCCGCGACTCCCCCCGCGAGGACGCTTGTTGACATCCTCCAGGACACCGCGGACCGCTACCCGGATGCCTCCGCCCTTGACGACGGCCGGGAATCCCTGAGCTACGCCCAATTGCTCGCGGCGGTCCGCTCGGCCGGACGGGAGATGCACCTTGCCGGGCTCGGGGCCGGCGACAGGATCGGCGTTCGCGTCCCGTCCGGCACCAACAGGCTGTACATTTCCATCCTGGCCATCCTGCTCATTGGCGCTGCCTATGTTCCCGTGGACGCGGATGATCCCGAGGAACGGGCCAGGCTGGTATTCGCTGAAGCGCGTGTCGCCGCCGTCGTGACTGAAAGCGGAGTGACGCTCAACGGCACCCGGCCCTCGCCCTTTCCCTCCCCCCGGACAGCAGAGGTTGATGATGACGCCTGGGTAATCTTCACGTCCGGCTCCACGGGAACCCCCAAGGGCGTCGCCGTCCGGCACCGTTCAGCAGCCGCCTTCGTGGACGCCGAGGCCCGGATATTCCTCGCCACAGAGCCCGTTGGAACGTCAGACCGGGTGCTTGCAGGCTTGTCAGTGGCTTTTGATGCCTCGTGCGAGGAGATGTGGCTGGCGTGGCGGCACGGCGCCTGCCTGGTCCCGGCTCCGCGGGCATTGGTCCGCACCGGCATGGACTTGGGCCCCTGGCTCATCAGCCACGGCATCACCGTTGTGTCCACCGTCCCCACCCTGGCTGCCCTGTGGCCCGCGGAAGCATTGGAAAACGTCCGGTTGCTGATCTTTGGCGGCGAAGCCTGCCCCCCGGAACTGGCTGAACGGCTGGCCGTTGACGGCCGGGAAGTCTGGAATACCTACGGCCCCACTGAGGCCACCGTTGTGGCCTGCGCTGCCCCCTTGGGCGGACGGGGACCAGTGCGGATCGGGCTTCCCCTGGACGGCTGGGATCTGGCGGTAGTGGACGGCCAAGGCGTTCCGGTCCCGGAAGGAGCCGTAGGTGAACTCATCATCGGCGGAGTAGGGCTTGCCCGTTACCTGGACGCGGCCAAGGACGCCGAAAAGTATGCGCCCTTCCCGGCACTCGGCTGGCAGCGCGCCTACCGCTCGGGTGACCTTGTCCGCTACGAAGCCGAGGGACTCGTCTTCATGGGCCGCGCCGACGAGCAGGTCAAACTGGGCGGACGCCGCATTGAACTTGGCGAAGTGGATGCCGCATTGCAGGCCCTGCCCGGGATCGCCGGTGCTGCGGCCGCCGTCCGTACGACGGCGGCCGGGAACCAGATCCTGGTGGGGTACCTTGCGCCCGCCGGGGCTGCGAAACCGGACCTTACCGCCGCCCGCCAAGCCCTTGCTGCCACCCTTCCCGCCGCCTTGGTTCCGCTGTTGACCGTCGTCGGCTCCCTGCCAACCAAGACCAGCGGCAAGGTGGACCGGAACGCCCTGCCCTGGCCGCTTGCAGGTTCCGGCGCCGATGACGCAGCCGCTGCCCCGCTTAACCTCCCCGATGACGCCCGCTGGATTGTCGAGCAGTGGGGCGCCGTCCTCGGCATCAAGGCGACCAGCCTCGACGCAGACTTTTTTGCCGCCGGCGGCGGGTCCCTGGCCGCAGCCCAACTCGTTTCCGCGCTCCGGGTCCGCTACCCCACCATCACTGTGGCAGACATCTACGCCACGCCCCGGGTCGGGGCCCTCATCGATGCTGCCCGCCAGTCCATGCCGAAGGGAGCTGCGGCCGGCCCCGCCGAGGCGCGCATCGTCCGGCCTACCGCCCGCAAGTCCCAGGTTTTCCAGACTCTGATGGGAGTGCCGTTGCATATCCTCGTGAGCATGCGGTGGCTGACCTACCTGATGGCAGGCAACAACGTCCTCGCCGGGCTGGCCGGTTTCAGCGGCGCGGTAACAGTGTCCTGGTGGTGGGTTGGTGCGTCCTGGCTGGTGTTCGTCAGTCCTGCCGGACGCATCGGCTTGTCCGTGGCCGCGGCCCGTCTCCTGCTCCGGAAGGTTGAGCCCGGGACCTACCCCAGGTCCGGCAAAGTCCATCTGCGGTTGTGGCTGGCTGAGCAGATCCAGGATCTTGCGGGGGCGATAAGTCTGGCAAGCGCACCCTGGGTTCCCTATTACGCGCGCGCTCTGGGTGCGAAGATCGGCAGTAACGTGCACCTGCACTCGCTGCCGCCGGTCACCGGCTTCCTCTCGCTTGGCAACGGGGCGAATGTGGAGCCCGAGGTGGACCTTTCGGGATGGTGGATCGACGGCGACGACGTGCACATCGGAGCCATCCGCATCGGGGCAGGTGCCACGGTAGGTGCCCGCAGCACCCTGATGCCCGGCGCCAGCATCGGGGCAGGCGGGCAGGTGGAGCCGGGTTCGGCAGTTCTGGGCAAGGTCAAGGCGGGCCAGGTTGTGGCGGGTTCCCCGGCAGAACGCAGGGGCAAAGCCAAGCAGAACTGGCCGGCCCAGCCGCCCACCAGTCCAGGACTTGACCGGCTCTGGCTTACCGCGTTCGCCGCCGCCAGCACCTTGCTGGCCATGATTCCCTACCTTTCCGCGGGAGTTGCCTGCCTGGTGGTGTTCTCGTTCATCAGGGGCAACAGTTCGCTGTCGGAGGCGTGGCTTCCCCTGCTGGTTTCCTTGCCTCTTGCCGCCCTTGCCTGGTTCGCTGCCAACCTGCTCCTGATCCTGGGAACCACCCGCCTGCTGGGGTTGGGCCTGCGCGAGGGCTACTACCGTGTCCGGAGCCGGATCGGCTGGCAGGTCTGGGCTACGGAACGCGTCCTGGATCTGGCCCGCGACCTGCTGTTTCCCATCTATGCCAGCCTGTTTACACCTGTCTGGCTCCGGCTGCTGGGCGCAAAGGTCGGAAAGAACGTGGAAGCTTCCACCGTGCTGCTGCTTCCCAAAATGACCACGGTGGGCGAGGGCGCGTTCCTGGCCGACGACACCATGGTGGCCTCTTATGAGCTTGGCGGCGGCTGGTTGAGGATCGCACCGGCCAAGATCGGCAAGCGGTCATTCCTCGGCAACTCGGGAATGACCGGAGCGGGCCGCAATGTTCCAAAGAACTCGCTGGTGGCCGTACTCTCGGCGACGCCGTCCAAAGCCAAGTCCGGAACATCCTGGCTGGGAAGCCCTCCCGTCCGTTTGCGGCGCACCGCTGTCGCGTCAGACAACTCGCGCACCTACCAGCCGCCGCGGAGGCTGAAAATCGCCCGGGCGCTATGGGAAAGCTGCCGTTTCGTTCCCGTGGTGCTGACAGTGGGACTCGCCGCCGCGGTCCTGCTGGCCTTTGACTGGTTGGCCTCGGCCGGTGGTTATGCGCTGGCTGCCTTGCTTGGGGGTTTGGTGATGCTCCTGGCAGGAGCAGTGGCAGCCGGCAGCGCCGTTGCGGCCAAGTGGCTGCTCATCGGCCGGATCAGGGCCGGTGAACATCCCCTGTGGACTTCTTTCATCTGGCGCAACGAAGTGGTGGACACGTTCATCGAGATGGTCAGCGCGCCCTGGTTCGCCCGTGCCGCCACCGGCACACCGGCCCTTGTCTGGTGGCTGCGCGCCCTTGGGGCCAAAATCGGTTCCGGAACATGGTGCGAGAGCTATTGGCTGCCGGAGGCTGATCTCGTTACCTTGGGTGCGAACTCCACCGTCAACCGGGGCTGCGTGGTTCAAACCCACCTTTTCCACGACCGGATCATGAGCATTGGCCCTGTTACGCTCGAAGACGGCGCAACGATGGGACCACATGGTGTCATCCTTCCGCAGGCGCGGATAGGCTCCGGTGGAACAGTTGGTCCCGCATCGCTGGTGATGCGTGGGGAGACAGTACCGGCGGGAACCTACTGGATGGGCAACCCTGTCAGCCCGTGGGCCGGGCCGGCCCTGCCGCCGGCGAAATAAGGCGCTCCGGCATCACCTGCAGCAACACTTCTCCGTCCAACAACAGTAGTAGCGAAGGCCCCTCCCCGATGAGCTCGCCAGAAACAGTGCGCGGAACCTCCACCCGCGGGTACGGACCCGCCCTGGACTCAGGCCCCTATGCTGCCCACCATGGCACCGGCGCCTATAGTGTGCACCGGTACGAGCTGGAACTGGATTACAGGCTTGCGAGCAACCGGCTGAACGGCAGGGCCCTGCTACACGCCGTAGCCAACCGCGCTGCTTCGGCCGTTGTGCTTGACCTGGCCGGGCTTCGGGCAGTCAAAGTGCAGTTCAACGGCCGCCGGGTGCGCCGCTTTTCCCAGCGCGCCGAACAACTGGTGGTGCATCTGGAGGCCGCCCTCGTTTCCGGCGAAGGCTTCACCGTGGACGTCCGCTATGAGGGCAATCCTGCTCCCCGCCGCGGCCTTTGGGGCGAGGTGGGCTGGGAAGAATTGACTGACGGTGTACTGGTCGCAGGACAACCCAACGGCGCCCCTTCCTGGTTCCCCTGCAATGACCAACCCCGGGACAAGGCCAGCTACCGCATCTCCGTCACGACGGACACTGGCTACCGGGCCGTCTGTAACGGCGTGCTGGTCAACAACACACGCGGGTCCAGCAGGGAGACCTGGACGTACGAGCAGAAAGAGCCAATGGCCACCTATCTGGCCACGGTGCAAATCGGCAGGTACGAATCCGTGGTCCTTGACGACGGATCTGCCGGCGGCGTGGTCCAGACCGCCGCGGTGCCCCCGTCCCTCGCCGACGCAGCAGGGGCCGCGCTGGGACGGCAGCGTGACATGATGGCGACATTCGTCCGGCGGTTCGGCCCGTACCCCTTCCCGGGATACACCGTGGTGATCGCTGATGACGTACTGGAGATCCCGCTCGAAGCCCAATCGCTGTCGATCTTCGGACGGAACCACATGGGCTTCGATTGGGAATCCCAGCGGCTTATCGCCCATGAGCTTTCGCACCAGTGGTTCGGCAACTCGCTGACTGTGGCAGGCTGGCATGACATTTGGCTTCACGAGGGTTTTGCCTGCTACGCGGAGTGGATCTGGTCTGAGGAGGCCGGCGTCCTGGGCGCCCAGGAGAGGGCAGCGTCAGCCTGGCATGTGCTGGCCCAAGCGGAACAGGACCTGCTGATCGGAGATCCCGGCCCCGCCCTGATGTTTGACGACCGCGTCTACAAGCGGGGTGCGCTGGCACTGCACGCGCTCCGGCGCCATTGCGGGGACCTGGCCTTCTTCACACTGCTGCAGGAGTGGACCAGGACCCACTCCCACGGATCGGTTGCAACAGCCGACTTCGTGCTCGCGGCGAACCGCGTGACGGGCATCGACGCCGAGGCGGTGCTTCATCCCTGGCTCTTCGAATTGGCGCTTCCGCCGCTGCCGGCCTAGCAGAATCCGGCTTGGCAAAACCCGGCCCAGCAGAATCCGGCCACGCTAACTGAGCCGGCCGAGCGCTACGGCAGCAACGAGCGAGGCCGGCAGGCCTGTTGCGGCAGGCGGCAGGTCGGTCAGCCCCGGCTTGTCCAGGACAGCCACCTCACGGGGATCCCTCCGGAGTCCATCGCCGGTCATTTTGAGCCAGGCCTCTTTCCGGGTCCACAGCCGCGCCCTTTCGCGGAGGAGGGCTGATCCGTGGAGACCGGCAAGGGCGGGCTTTTCTCCGTCCGCCAGGGCCACGGCGTCGAAGCCCACGAAGTCAAGCCGTTCCGGATCCTCGGCGTCGGCACCCAGCCTTTCCCCCGCCGCCGGTGAGTGGAGGGCCGCCAACAGAACCCAGTCCCCGGCACGGGCCATGCTCAGCAGCAGGGGCAGCGACCGGCCGTGATGCGTAAAACCCGGGCGGCCATGGGACAGGTCAGGTCCGGACCCGCATCGCGGACAGGAGTACGCTGCCGTCAGTTGAGCGGCGGGGATCTCGAGTATATTGCCCGCAAAGCGGCGCAGGGCCGCCCTGCCGGCCAGGAAGCGGGCGGCGGCACCGGGTTCCATGGCTGCTGCCCGCAACGCCTCTGCCCGCCCGGGAATCACTCCATCCCCGGGACCGGTGCCTGCCTGCGGACAGCGAAGATCAGCAGACACATTCGCTGCCCGCAGCACGAGCCTGGAGTCCATAGGGCCCGGTGTGCCGCCTAGCGCTGGACCGCGCCGAAGCGCCCGGCCGCCGCTGCCACTGCGGCTTCCCGTGCAGCTGATGCCTCATCCGCTGTCAACGTGCGGTCGGCCGCGCGGAAGCGGAGCCCGAAAGCGAGGGACTTCTTGCCTTCTTCGATCCCTTTGCCGGTGTAGACATCGAAAAGCGCAACGTCCTCCAACAGCTCACCGGCGCCTTCCCGGAGTGCTGCCAGTACGTCCTCGGCCGGAACGCCGGCAGGCACCACAAGCGCCACGTCCTGGGTGGCAACCGGGAACGAGGAAATGTGGCGCGCCACGATGACGTCCGCCGCGGCGCTGAACAGGGCGTCGGCGTTGAGTTCCAGGGCAACGGAGCGGGCAGGCATGTCAGAGGCTGCAAGGAGCTTGGGGTGCAGCTCTCCGGCGTAACCCACAACCTCCCCCGACCGCAGGGACAGCTGCGCCGCACGGCCCGGGTGGAATGCCTGGTGGCTGCCCTGGCTGACCACTACTTCCACGCCGAGGACGTCACCGGCAAGGCGGGCAATGTCCAGGGCGTCCGCCCAGTCCCATACCCGCGGCGCGTGCGCCGCGGCGGCCGGGGAATCGTGCCCGGTGAGGACCACGGCAAGGTGGAACGGTTGGGCCGGGACGCCGTCGTACAGTCCATCCAGCACCTCATCGGCCGGCTTGACACCCAGGGGCGGGATGGAGTCTGTCCCCATCCGCTCCGCCGGCAGGAACACCAGGCCCGACTCGAAGATGGCGAGGTCGCGGAAACCGCGTGAGTGGTTGCGCTTGGCCACCTCAATGAGACCCGGCAGGATGGAGGTGCGCAGGAAGCCCTGCTCCTCGCTGATGGGGTTTGCCAGCTTGACCGCTGTCCGCCCTGCTCCCTGTTCCGGCACGCCAAAGGTGTCGTTGGCGGCCTTGGACACAAAGGGATAAGACAGCACTTCGGTGAGCCCGGCGTCAGCCAGCGCCTGGATGAGGCGCCGGCGCTGCTGCTGCACGCGGGTCAGGCCGCGCCCGGGAGGCGCCACCGGCAAGGTGGCGGGAATCCGGTCGTAACCCACAAGCCGGGCGATTTCCTCGGAAAGATCCTCCTTGGTCTCCAGGTCATGCCGCCAGCTCGGGGCAGTAACGCTCCACCCGCCGTCGTTCTTCACCACGGTGGCGCCAAGGTCCTCAAGGGAAGTAACAATCTGCTCTTCGGTGAAATCGACGCCGATCCGGGCGGCAGCGAAGTCCGCGGGCAGTGCGATCGTGACGGGGTCCGGGGCGGTGCCGACGTCGGTTCCCGCCTCGTCAGCCGTGCCACCCGCCAGATCCACCAGGAGGTCCACTACCCGCTGCGCGGCGATGCCGGCCACCTGCCAGTCCACGCCGCGCTCGAAACGCTTGGAGGCCTCGGACGGCAGCTTGTGCCGGCGGCGCGAGCGGGCAATGGAAACCTCATCGAAGTGCGCGGCCTCGACAAGGATGTTCGACGTCGAATCGCCCACCTCGGTGGCCGCCCCGCCCATCACGCCGGCGATGCCAATCGGCCCGGAAGCGTCGGTGATCAGGAGGTCCTCGGCGTCGAGCGTCCGTTCCTTGTCATCCAAGGTGGTGATCTTCTCGCCCGCCAGGGCCCGGCGCACCACGATGTCCCCGGACAGTTTGTCCAGGTCATAGCAGTGCGTGGGCTGGCCGAGTTCCAGCATCACGTAGTTGGAAATGTCCACCGGCAGTGAGATGGAGCGGATGCCGGCCAGCCGGAGCCGGGAGGTCATCCACGGTGGTGTGGGCCTGGTGGCGTCCACACCACGGATGGTGCGGGCCACGAACCGGTCGCAGCCCGGCTTGCCGTAGATCGGGGCGTCGTCGTTGATTTTGACGCCATAGCCGCCCGCGAGCGCCGCGGGAGCGCTGACCCGCGAGGCGGGATCGGTGAAGGCGGTCCCGGTGGCGTGCGCGTACTCGCGTGCCACGCCGCGGATGGAGAAGGCGTAGCCGCGGTCCGGGGTGACGTTGATTTCCGCCGCCTGGTCGTAGAGGCCCAGGAGCTCCATGGCGTCGGTGCCGATTTCGGGATCCAGCCCAATGCGGGACAGCACCAGGATGCCGTCATGGTCCTCGCCGATGCCGAGTTCGCGGACCGAGGCGATCATGCCGGCGGAAAGGTGGCCATAGGTCTTGCGGGCAGAGATGTGGAAATCGCCGGGGAGAACCGCGCCCGGAAGCGTGACCACTACCTTGTCGCCCTCAACGAAGTTGTGGGCGCCGCAGATGATGCCCTGCACGCCGGACGGGTCGATGCCCTTGCCTGTCAGGGTCTGCTCCTGACCCTCGGGGACAACACGGACCTGGCACCAGTTGATGGTTTTGCCGTTCGTCTGCGGTTCCTTGACCAGGCTCAGCACCTGGCCCACCACGATGGGGCCCTGGAGGGTGTCCGTGGGGCGGTGGACGTCCTCCTCCTCAAAGCCGACCTTGACGAGCTCGGCCATAACGTCTTCGGCCGTTGCTCCGGCCGGTACCTCTGCGAATTCACGCAGCCATGACATTGGGATACGCACTGTTAGATCTCCATCCCGAAGTGCTCGCTGAAACGTACATCGCCTTCGATCATGTCGCGCATGTCCCCCACCTCGTTGCGGAACATCAGGGTGCGTTCAATACCCATGCCGAAGGCAAAACCTGAGTAGATCTCCGGGTCGATGCCTGCGGCACGGAGCACGTTGGGGTTGACCATGCCGCAGCCGCCCCACTCGATCCAGCGCGGGCCGCCCTTGGCACCGGGATGCCAGATGTCCAGTTCCGCGGATGGCTCCGTGAACGGGAAGTAGTTGGGGCGCAGCCGGATCTGGGCTTCGTCGCCAAACATTTGCCGGGCAAAGTGCTCAAGGGTGCCGCGCAGGTCAGCCATGCTGAGCTTCTTGTCGATGGCCAGGCCCTCGAACTGGTGGAACACCGGCGTGTGCGTGGCGTCCAGCTCGTCCGTGCGGAATACCTTGCCTGGGCACAGGACGTAGATGGGCAGCTCGCGTTCCAGCATGGAGCGGACCTGCACCGGAGAAGTGTGGGTGCGCATCAGGAGGTGGGCCTCGGGCGGTTCCACAAAGAAGGTGTCCTGCATCTCGCGCGCCGGGTGGTCCGGTTTGAAGTTCAGTGCATCGAAGTTGAACCATTCAGATTCGACTTCCGGCCCCTCGGCGATCTCCCAGCCCATGCCCACAAAGATGTCCGCAACGCGGTCCTGGAGGGTGGACAGGGGGTGGCGGGCGCCGGCACGGCGACGGCGGGGGGCGGCAGTGACGTCAACGGTTTCCTCGAGCAGGATACGGGCGTCGTTTTCCGCTTCGAGTTCTGCCGTGCGGTCGGCGAGCGCCTTGTTGACGCGTCCGCGGGACGCGCCCATGAGCTTGCCGGCGACGGCCTTCTGGTCCTTGGGCAGCTTTCCGATTTCGCGGTTGGCGAGGCTGAGCGGCGACTTCTCACCGGTGTGCGCGAGCCTCACCGCCTTGAGCCCGTCAAGGGTGGCCGCGCCGGCAATGGCGGCGATGGCCTGGTCTACAGCGGCAGTGATGGCGGCTTCATCCGTGGGGTTCGGGATGGCGGCGTCCGGCAAAGTTTCAGTCATCTACTGTTCTTAGCTACGAGTCGTGGCTGCCGGCGGCGGCGCGGCCGGCGCGGTTTCCCCGCGGCGCGTCCGTCACTGGCAGGTCATGGATGAATGACCTGAATACTCGTGCAAGTATCAGTTCATTCAATGACCGGGTCAGGGCGCACCGGAAGATCCGGCGGCCACTGCCCTCCAGTCTAATTGAACCCCCGGCTACCATGTCCTCATGACACCACGGCCGGCCTCTCAATCCCGGGCGCCCCTGACAGTCAGCCAACGGCTGCGGCTGGCCGCCAACGTGGTCAATGGCAGCACTGCCCTGGGCCTTGCCGTGGCTGCGGCGGCGCGGACGGAAGTCAGCAGGGGCCCGCGCGGGCTGTTCATCGCGGCAGGATACCGGTGGCGTCTGCCGTTCGCCGGCGCTTTCACCCTCGGGAACGTGGTTCTGTGCCGCGGCACTGCTTCTGACCTGCTCTCCCGGCCGGCGCTGCTGGGACACGAGGAGAAACACTGCTCCCAGTACGCGTGGTGCCTTGGGGTTCCTTTCCTTCCGCTGTATCTCCTCGCCGCCGCCTGGTCGGTGGTCCGGACCGGCAATCCGGGCACGGGCAATGTCTTTGAACGCCGCGCCGGGTTGGCCGTCGGCGGTTATCCTGCGCCCTCGAACCGCCGCTCCCGCCGCCCTTCCAAGATGGAGACGTGAGGCTCGGGCGCGGAAGCCGGCGGCGGTGCTTGACTTAAGTTCGAACGTATATTCGAATGGAGGTCATGAGATGGGATGCCCAAGCACTGATGCCGGCGCCGGTGGAAGCGGGTGCGGCCGCCCCTGCGCTGCTTCCACTCGCGGGCCTGGTCAGGTCCGTGACCACTCCCGATTTCGCCGGCATCACCTTCCACGAGGTCACTTCCAAGTCCGTGCTCAACAGAGTCCCGGCCGGTTCGCGGATGCCTTTCGAGTGGACCATCAACCCCTACCGCGGCTGCAGCCACGCCTGCGTCTACTGCTTTGCCAGGAAGACGCACACCTACCTCGATTTCGACGCCGGGCTGGACTTTGACAGCCAAGTGGTGGTGAAAGTCAACGCTGCCGAGGTCCTTCGCAAAGAGCTGGCCAAACCGTCCTGGACACGCCAGCAGGTGGCCCTGGGCACCAACACGGACCCGTACCAGCGCGCCGAGGGACGTTACCGGTTGATGCCTGGGATCATCAACGCCCTCGCTGAATCCGGCACTCCCCTTTCCATCCTGACTAAAGGAACGCTGCTGGCTCGGGACATCCCCCTGCTGAAGAGCGCGGCCACCCAAGTGCCTGTGGGGCTTGGCATCTCCCTGGCCATGACCGACGAAGCCCTGTCCGAGTCCGTGGAGCCGGGAACGCCTGGGCCGCGGGCACGGCTGAAGCTGGTATCGAGGCTTCGCGAAGCCGGGCTGCCCTGCGGGGTCATGGCCATGCCCATCCTGCCGTGGCTCTCGGACAGCGACGAAGCCCTGGATTCTCTTTTCGCCTCCCTCGCAGCCGCCGGAGCTACCGGGGTCACTGCCGGTGCGCTGTACCTGAAGCCCGGGACCAGGGAATGGTTTATGAAGTGGATCGCAACAAACCATCCCGTACTCGCCGGCCGCTACCGGCGCCTTTACGGAACCGGTTCCTATGCCTCCAAGGAGTACCGCACCTGGCTCGCAGGAAAAGTCCGCTACTTCAAGGCGCGGCACGGTTTTTCCCACTCGTCCGGCTTCAGCCACCGGGAGCTGGACGATCCCCGTGGTGAGGAAGCGGAGTACCCCGCAGGCGTCATCCCATCCATGGCGGCGGGAACGCCGCAGCCAGGGTCCGGACAGCCAGGATCCAGCGCTTCGGTGAGCCCGCCAGGGGCAGCGGACCAGGCGACGCTTTTCTAAGAGCGCGTTGATCCTGCCGGAATCGCCGCTGCGGCGAGCAGGGCCCGGACAATCGGCAAATCAGCGGGAATCCACGGAAGCCCCAGGACTTCCTTCGGGTTATCCAGTGACACCCACCGGAGTTCATCATGGTCCTCGAGGGGCTGGGGCTCACCGCCGGCGATTTCCGCGAACCATACCCGCATGCTGGCCTGGTCATTCAAGGGCCAGCCATGAGGAGCGTCGGCCGGAAGCTCTGCGCCCAGCCGGACGCTGATTCCCAGTTCCTCGGCCAACTCCCGGCACAGCGCCGGCTCCGGTTCCTCGCCCGGCTCCACCTTGCCGCCCGGGAACTCCCAGAGGCCGGCGAGCTTTTCCGGCGCGCTGCGGCGGGCCACAAGCAGCTTGGTGGGCTCCCGGAGGCGGTCCACCACAGCGCCGCCCACCACCTGTATCAGTCCAGTCACCGCTTCATTCTATGGGGGACAATGGAGGTACCCGGGCGCTCTTTCCCCGTCCCGGGAATACCTGCATGCCCGAAGAAGTTTTCACGGGGGTCCAGGACTACATCAGCCCCATTGCCGTGGCTGCACACCTACCTCCAGCACTTTGAAAAGCAGGCACATGAGCAGCGTCCTAGAATCACCCACGGCAAAGAGCACCTCCTCCCCCAATATCGCCATGGCCATCATCGCCCTAGCCATGGGCGGGGTGGGCATCGGGGTCACCGAGTTCACCATGATGGGCCTGCTCAAGGAAGTGGAACAGGGCCTCAACATCAGTACGCCCGAAGCCGGGCACCTTATCTCCGCCTACGCGCTGGGCGTGGTGGTGGGCGCCCCACTGCTTGCCGCGGTCGGTGCAAAGCTTCCGCGCAAAAACCTCGCGCTGGGCCTCATGCTGTTCTTTACTGTCGCCAACCTCACCTCTTTCCTGGCCCCTGATTACGGGACCATGCTCGTATCACGGTTCGCGGCCGGCCTGCCGCACGGCGCGTTTTTCGGCGTTGCCGCTGTCATCGCCGCCTCGCTCGTGCCCGCCACCCGCCGGGGTTGGGCCATCTCCATGGTTATGGCAGGTCTCAGCATTTCAAACGTCATCGGCGTGCCGGCGGCAACGTGGGTGGGACAAACCTACGGCTGGCGGCTGCTCTTTATCCTTGTAGGCCTCCTCGGGGCGCTGACCCTGGTGCTGATCTGGCGCTTCGTTCCCTTCCACGAGGCCCACCCTGACGCAAGCATCCGCCGGGAACTTGGGGCGCTGAAACGGCTGCAGGTGTGGCTCGCCATCATGATTGGCATCGTGGGCTTTGGCGGATTTTTTGCCACGTACACCTACATCTCCCACACGATGACGCATGTAGCCGGCCTCCCGTCCGCGCTGATTCCACTGGTGGTTGCGCTTTACGGCCTGGGCATGGTGGCCGGCAACGTGGTGGGCGGCAGGATCGCCGACAAATCAGTGATGGGAACCCTGTACAGCGTGCTGCCTGCCATCGCGGCAGCCCTGGTGGTGTACGCCATCGCCGCCCACTGGCCCTGGTCAGCACTGGTGATGGTCTTCGTGGTGGGAGCAGCCGGGTCCATGCTTGTGCCTGCGCTGCAGACCCGCCTCCTGGACGCCTCCCCGGACGCGCCGTCCCTGGCGTCGTCCCTGAACCACGCTGCCCTCAACGTAGCCAACGCCCTGGGCGCTTTCCTGGGCGGGCTGGTCATCGCCTGGGGTTGGGGCTATGTGGCCCCCGCCCTGGTGGGCGCATGCCTGGCTGTACTGGGGCTTGGTGTTGCCCTTGCAAGCGGGATGCTGGAACGCCGAAAACCACTTGCCGCGTGAACCCTATTAGGGGCTGACGCCTGCGGGCACCTGCTGGGAACGGGCACTGGCATAGAGGCAGACCGTGGCAGCAGTGCCGAGGTTAAGGCTTTCCGCAGCTCCGTAAACCGGAACTGCCACCCTGTGGTCAGCCAGGCCCAGCTCCTCCTGGGACAACCCCTGCGCTTCATTGCCGAAGAGCCAGGCGGTGGGGGCCGCCAGGTCGTACGCGGAGTCGGGTCCTGCACCGGTAAGCCTGCGCCGGGCGTTCTCGTCCTGCAGGGCATCAAGATTGAGGGATCCGTAACCGTCCGCTGCCAGGATCCCGATCCCCCGGGCGCGGCATGACGCCGCGAGGCGGTTCACGTCGGCCCCGAGCACCACGGGGAGGTGGAACAGCGATCCCGCGGTGGAGCGGACAGCCTTGGGGTTGTAGATGTCCACGCTGGAGCCCGTGAGCACCACTGCGTCTGCTCCGGCGGAATCTGCCGCACGCAGAACGGTTCCGGCATTGCCGGGATCACGGACCTCGCACAGGACGGCGATCAGGCGGGGACCGGCGTCGAGCACTTCCTCCAGCGTGACGTCCAGGAAGCGGCAAACGGCAATGATTCCCTGCGGGTTGACAGTATCCGCCATAGCGGCCAGGACGTCCTCCGTGGCAAGCCGGGCGTTCGTGCCTTCGGACAGCTCCTCGAACTCCGGAAACCGGTCCAGGCAGGCTTCGCTTGCGAAGAGCTCCATAACCAGTCCGGGGGCTCCTGCGGCCACGCGCTGCTGGTGCAGCTTCAGTGCTTCGCGCACCGCCTGCGGGCCCTCAACCAGGAACTGGCCGCGCTTTAAACGGGCCGGGCGCCCGGCAAGTTTTGCCACATCCCTCACCCGATCTGCTCGGGGGTTGGAGAGTGGAAAATCCTGCGGGCGCCCGGTTTCGTTCATATAGGAAACCTTAGTGGCTAGGGCCACGGGTTCCTGAACTGCCCCTCGTCCGAGGGAAGGCAGGTACTACTGTGCAGCGGCAACCCTCTTGGCGGAGGTGTCGACCGGCAGCGAGTCCTTGGCAACCTGGACCAGCGCAGCAAAGGCGTTGGCGTCGGAAACGGCCAGTTCGGCGAGCATGCGGCGGTCAACCTCAACCTCAGCGGCCTTCAGGCCCTGGATCAGACGGTTGTAGGTGAGGCCATTCGCGCGGGAAGCAGCGTTGATGCGCTGGATCCACAGGCGGCGGAAGTCGCCCTTCTTCTTCTTGCGGTCACCGTAGCTGTACACAAACGAGTGCAGCAGCTGCTCTTTTGCCTTGCGGTAAAGGCGTGAACGCTGTCCACGGTAGCCCTTTGCGCGTTCAAGGATAACCCGGCGCTTCTTGTGGGCGTTGACCGCCCTCTTCACACGTGCCACGTGCGTACTCCTTCGAAAATTCTGCTCCCAAGCATCTACTGCCGGAATTTCCCGGCGGCCTGAGAAGGCTTTTTGGTAGGTGACTTACACCAGGTGGTGGTCAGTCAAAAAACTTGGAAACTAGATGCCGAGCATCTTCCGGATGACCTTGGCATCGCCCTTGAAGACGATCTTGTCGCCGGCGAGGCGGCGGGTCAGCCTGGAGGACTTGTGCTCGAGGTAGTGGCGGCGGTTTGCCTGCTGGCGGCGCAGCTTGCCGCTGCCGGTCAGCTTGAAGCGCTTCTTAGCACCACTGTGGGTTTTCATCTTCGGCATGGGAACCGATCTCCTTACGTGTCCGCAGGCTGGGCCTGCAGTTCTATCGCGCAGCTGCCCCGAGGGACGGCGTGCTGGTTGCTGACTGCCGGAGGACGAACGCCGGCAGCTGTGGACTAAGTTGTCTTCTTGCCGGCCGGCTTCGGCACTGCCTTGGGGGCAGGGCGTGCGGCAGGCTTCGGTGCAGCCGGCCTGGCCACCGGCTTCGGCGGAGCAGGAACTGCTGCAGGCTTCGGCGCCGCAGCTGCCGGCTTGGCAGCTTCGGGCTTTTCCGCAGCCGGCTTGGCGGCCGGTGCTGCAGCCTTGGGTGCCGGAGCGGCAGCAGCCTTGGGTGCGGGAGCGGCAACCTTGGGCGCAGGAGCCTTTGGAGCTTCCTGCTTCGGAGCTTCCTGCTTGGCAGCGGCTTCCTTGGCAGGTGCCACAGGTGCGGCCGGTTCGACGGCGGGAGCAGCCTCCTGCTCAGGAGCCTCAGGCACTGCTTCCGGCTCCGTCGAGATGGTGAATCCCTCGGGAAGCAGGTCCGCGAGGGACTGCGTCAGCGGTGCCTGGTCGTCACCGGAAACGTCGATGCGGCCAGCTGCCTTGGCTTCGTTTTCTGCCTTGGCTTCAGCCCGCTGCGTTGCGCGGCGTGCTTCGGCTTTGGCCTCCGCCTTGTTCTTCAGGGGCCCAACCACCATGACCATGTTGCGGCCGTCAATGCGGGGGCTGGACTCGACCACGCCGACTTCAGCGACATCCTCAGCAAAGCGCTGCAGCAGCCGGATGCCCATCTCGGGACGCTGCTGTTCGCGGCCGCGGAACTGGATCATGGCCTTGACCTTGTCCCCGGCGCCGAGGAAGCGCAGGGCATGCCCGCGCTTGGTCTCGTAGTCGTGGGTGTCGATCTTCAGGCGGAAGCGGATTTCCTTCAGAACGGTGTTCGTCTGGTTCTTCCGTGCTTCACGTGCCTTGACTGCGGCCTCGTACTTGTACTTGCCGAAGTCCATCAGCTTGCACACCGGAGGCTTCGCCTGAGGTGCAACTTCAACGAGATCAAGGTCAGACTCGGCGGCCAGGCGCAGGGCATCCTCAATACGGACGATTCCTACCTGTTCACCTGCAGGGCCGACCAGCCGCACCTCGGGGACGCGGATACGCTCATTGATTCTTGGCTCGCTAATGTTAAAGCTCCTGTGTTGTTGTGGGATCCCGGCAAATAGAGAAGGCCCCCAATTGCCGGAGCAATCGAAGGCCTCGAAGATTGGCTGTGCCTGCCCCAATAGAGGACTGCACAAAGGGGGTCCGGCTGTGCCGGTTCCAATGCCAACCAGTACCCGGCAACCTTGCGTTCCAATACTTCTTTGGAACAGCGGCTGACGCGGGTGGGAGAGAACTCCGCTTGCAAACTGCATGCCATCTTACAGAAAAAATTCCCGCCAACGCAGTGAAGCGCCGGGGGAACCTTGATTGTTGGGAACAATCCCTGAAATAACGACATCCAGTCGGTCTGTGTCAAGCTTACCAGTATGAGCACCCCAGACAGTAATTCATACGTTTTCGAGCCTGCAGACGCCGGTTCCGACGTCTCCCAGCAGATCCGCGACATCTCCGAAGTGCCGGCCATCGAGGTCATCACCACCGCCGCCGTCCACCTGATGAGTGCCGCAGCGGTCAAGCTTGGCCTCGCGGCGGAAGAGAATGCCGCAGAGCTGAAGGACCTGGACGAGGCCCGGAAACTGATCACCGCCCTGGCCGGCCTGGTCACCGCCGCCGCCCCGGAGATCGGTTCCCAGCACGCCGGCCCGTTGCGCGATGGGCTGCGTTCTCTGCAGCTTGCTTTCCGCGAAGAGTCGCTGATTCCTGACGCCCCGGGCAAGGGCCCGGGCGAGAAGTACACCGGCGCGGTCAACTGACGCCGCAGCGCACAACTGAGCAGACCGCGACGGCGGGCCGACCTTTCAAGGTCGGCCCGCCGTCGTCGTCTCCCGTCCAATTCAAAGTCCGCACCGGCGGCGTGGCTTCATCCGGAAGTAAGGTCAGCGCGTGGCCCTGCGGCGCCGCTGAAGGACCATCCCTGCGAGGCACAGCGCCACGCCTGCGGCTCCCACCGCTACGAAGCCGCCGGAGGGCCCTGCCCGGTCGATGAAAACGCCCGCCAGCGGCGCCCCGAGAGCAACGCCGGCCGTGAGTGCGGAGCCATACCAGCCCATCGCCTCGCCGCGCCTCGCCTCATCCACCAGGTCCGCCACTTTCTCGGAGGCAGAGGAGAGGACCGGGGCGCAGAGGAGCCCCGGCAGGATGGCAACCAGCGCAAGCGACCAGGTGTCGTGGGCGAATCCCATGGGAATGGTCAGGGCCGCCATCCCGAGCAGGAGGATCATGGGCGGGACGGGCCGGTGCATGGCGCCGTACACCAGGCCGCCTACCACGGAGGCTGCGCACCAAAACAGGAAAACAATGCCGATTTCGGCCTGGTGGCCGCCTGTTTCGAGGGCGGCGACAATACCGACGTCGGTGCCGCTGAGGACCATTCCCGCCCCGGCGGCAACAGCGAAAAGTGCGGCGACGGTGGCGGTGAACCAGGTGAAACTGCCGGCCACCCTGTCCTTCAGGCCGGTGCTGCGGGCAGTGCGGGCGGCAGCAGGGGCCAGGTCCGCGGCAGCCTCCTGCAGGTGCGCCGGGGCTGTGGCGATGACGACCGCCTCGGCGGCGCGCTGCTGGTCCGCCTCGCCGTCCTCCCCGGTGGCACTGCTGCGCGTTGGCGGGTTGAACCACATCAGGAACAGGCCGGCCAGGGAGGTGCAGACTCCCACAATGGTCAGGCCCGCCACGCTGAAGCCACTGGTGGCCGCAATGGCACCCGCAGCAGGACCGATCATAAAGACCACTTCGGTGGTGATGGCGTCCAATGCGAAGGCGGTGCGGCGCTGTTCGCCTTCGGCCAGCACGCCGAGTGACTGGCGCACCACGCTGAAGATGGGCAAGGTGAGCAGTCCGCCCACGAACACCAGGGGAAGGAGCAACTCATAGGACACGTGCGGCACGATGGACCAGATCACCGTCTCTGATACCACGGAAGGGATCAGTGCCCTGCGCAGGCCCACGGTGTCCACCCTCCGGCCGCGCCACGGAGCACCCAGGGCTATACCGATGGTCATCACGGCAGCGGCTGTACCGGCGGCTGCGTAGCCCTGGCCAAGGGTAAGCACAATATGCAAGGTCAGCAGCACCCCGGCCGCCGAGTGCGGAATACGGGCGATCAGGCCCACCAGCAGCAGCCGCCTGATGGGTTGGACGGCCAGCAACTCCCGGTAGAGAGCGAAATTCACGAGAGGATCCTTCGGTCTGCCGCAGCCGGCCGGGGATCCCCCTCCTGGCAGCAGCTAGTGGACAGCGCGCCGCAGTTTGATCTCAATGGAGTCGACCCGCTCACCAAACAATACATTCCGGGACCACAGGGCCTGCAGTCCGGCCACCAGTTGCTGAACCGCGTCCGCGTCGAGACCCTCTGCCAGGTACAACACCACCTGCAGCTCAGGCCCGGCGCCTCCGCCGGCAACGATAGCTCCTTTAGCCGTGCGGGCAGCCACTCCCCTGCCCGGCAGGAGTTCCAGGCTCCGTACCGCCGCGAAGCCTCCTGCTGACTGGCGCATCATTGCCGCCAGTTCCGGGTCGGCGTAGGACGGAGTCCAGTCCTGCTGCTGGGCCAGCGCCCACATGGCCGGCCTGCGCACCACGAACGTTACGTCCGCCCCCGGGTCCAGAACCAGGAGTTCAGCGCCTTCGGAGACAGCCGAGAGCGCGGCCCGGGCAGCGTAGACGGCCACCGGCCGGGCTCCGGGATGCCAGGCAGCCAAGGCTGCCGCGGTGGTGAAAGCGGGCATCGCGGTCCTGCCATCTGCCGCTTTGAGCGTGACGAGGGCCATATCTGCCTGCTTGTCGGCCTGCAGGCCGTCCTGCCCCTCCCCTTCTTCGGCAAGCTGGGCAACGATCGGGATGAAGACGCGTGCGGTGGCCAGCGAGGCAATGACTCCTGCTTCGTCCCCGCGCCCTGCCTGCAGGTCCGCGACGGCGGTGAGGTAGCCGGCATCGGCCGTTCCGTCGTCGTCCTCGAAGTTATGGATTTTGGCCTGGTCCCCCGCCAGGCTCCGTCCCGTCCAGGGCTGTCCGGCGGAATCAGCGGCACCACCGGCTCCTGCCAGTGCGGCGGCGATGTGTCCGGGAAGGTGGCGCCGGGGAGGGGTGCCGGATTCGTTGGTGGCCATGGAGTGACTGGATCGGCTGCCAGGCGCCTAGCGGCGGCCTGCGACGTTGAGTGCCTCGGGCAGCGTGAAGGCGCCGGCGTACAGTGCTTTACCCACGATGGCACCTTCGACACCCAAGGGAACCAGGGAACGCAGGACCTTGAGGTCATCCAGGCTGGAAATGCCGCCTGACGCCACTACGGGCTTTCCGGTCTTTTCCACCATCTGGCGGAGCAGTTCCACGTTGGGTCCCTGCAGGGTGCCGTCCTTGGTCACGTCGGTGACGACGTACCGCGCGCAGCCTGCCTCTTCGAGCCGGCCCAGGACGTCCCAGAGGTCCCCGCCCTCCTTGGTCCAGCCGCGGCCGGCCAGGGTGGTTCCGCGGACATCGAGTCCGACGGCGATCTTGTCGCCGAAGCGTTCGATGGCCCTGCGGGTCCATTCGGGGTTCTCCAGCGCCGCGGTACCCAGGTTCACGCGGGCGACGCCCAGGTCCAGGGCTGCCTCAAGGGTTTCGTCATCGCGGAGCCCGCCGGAGAGCTCAACGTTGATGTCCAGCCGGCCCACAACCTCGCGGAGCAGGTCTGCGTTGGAACCACGGCCGAAGGCGGCGTCCAGGTCAACCAGGTGGACCCATTCCGCTCCCTGCTGCTGCCAGTTCAGGGCCGCCTCCAGCGGTGTGCCGTAACTGGTTTCGCTGCCTGCTTCCCCCTGCACCAGCCGGACGGCCTGTCCATTGACGACGTCGACGGCGGGCAGCAGTTCAAGTACCGGCAAATCGATAGCGGAGTTCATCGTGATCCTCATTGTTGGGGGCAGGGGTGTGCGGCGGAGGGTAACCGGCAGCTGGCCGGAGGGCAGCTAGTTTTCCGGCAGCGTGAGCAGGTAGGCGGCCAGCAGCGCCATGCCGGCCAGGACGTAGAACGAGACCTGGGTCCAGAGCGGCTTATGCTGCTGCCGGAAGGACAGGGCGCCGCCCACCAGCAGGCCGGCGAGGCCCATCAGGATAACGGACCACATTCAGGCGCCGCCGGGAGAGGTTTCGCCGGTTTCCTCCGGCTTGCCGGCCACGGAAGGCTTGCGGAGGGCCTCCACCCAGTTGTGCAGCAAACGGGCGCCGGCGTCCCCGGACTTTTCGGGGTGGAACTGGGTAGCGCACAGTGGCCCGTTCTCAACCGCGGCGATGAACGGGGCGCCGTGCTCGGACCAGGTAACGAGGGGTGCGGCCATCCGGGGCTGGACGACGTCGAAATTCCAGTCCTGCACGCCGTAGGAGTGAACGAAGTAAAACCGTTCGTTCTCGACGCCGGCGAAGAGCTTGGACCCGTCGGGCACCTTGACGGTGTTCCAGCCCATGTGCGGGACAACTTCCGCCGGAAGGAGTTCGACCTTCCCGGGCCATTCGCCGATGCCTTCAGCTTCTGTGCCGTGTTCCACGCCGGCTTCGAAGAGCACCTGCAGTCCAACGCAGATGCCCAGGACCGGGCGACCGCCGGCTACCCGCCGGCCGATCAGGCGGATGCCGTCCACGGCCTTAAGTTCACGCATCACGGTTTCGAAAGCACCAACGCCGGGGACAACCAGGCCGTCGGCGTTCAGGACGTCCTCGGGCTTTGAGCTGAGGATCACCTCTGCGCCTGCCCGCTCAAGGGCGCGGACTGCCGAGCGGACGTTTCCGGAGCCGTAGTCCAGCACGGTAACGGTGGGTTTTCCCTCGGGCGACGGCAGCTTCTGCGAAGCCGACGGATCGATGATGGCGCCGTCGCGCAGCACCTGGCCGCTCACAGCGCACCCTTGGTGGAAGGAATGCCCTCAACACGCGGATCGGATTCGACGGCGGCGCGGAGGGCCCGCGCGAACGCCTTGAACTGAGCCTCAACGATGTGGTGCGGGTCCCGGCCGGCAATGACGTTCATGTGGAGGCAGATCCCGGCATGCAGGGTTATCGCCTCAAAGACGTGGCGGGTGAGCGAGCCCGTGAAGTGGCCGCCGATCAGGTGGTACTCCTGGCCTGCCGGCTCACCTCCGTGAACAAGGTAGGGGCGGCCGGACACGTCAACCACCGCGTGGGCCAATGCCTCGTCCAGCGGAACGGTGGCTTCGCCGAAGCGGCGGATTCCTGCCTTGTTTCCCAAGGCCGTCCGCAGCACCTCTCCGAACGTGATGGCGACGTCTTCCACCGTGTGGTGGACATCGATGTGGATGTCTCCCGTGGCTTTCACGGTCAGGTCGATCAGCGAGTGCTTGCAGAGCGCCGTCAGCATGTGGTCGTAAAAGGGCACCGACGTATCAATGTCCGAGATGCCCGTGCCGTCCAGGTTGATCTCCACGAGCACGGAGGATTCACTCGTGGCACGCTCCATGCGTGCGGTCCGGGCCGCATTGGATCCTGTGGAACTCATGGTCAAGTGTCCTTTGGGAAGAAGGAGTGGTTCAGGGCGTCCAGCGCCGCTGCTTCAAGTCTAGGCCGGAAGCTTTGGCTGGCCGGTAAGGATACCTTCCAGGGAAGTAAGGAAGGCTGTGGTTTCCGTCTCAGTACCTGCTGTCACCCGCAGATGGCCGGGGATGCCGACGTCGCGGATCAGGACGCCCGCATCGAGCAGTTCCTGCCAGACCTGGTGGGGATTCTCCAGCCCGCCGAAGAAAACAAAATTGGAATCGGAGGCCGCCGGCTTGAGGCCCAACCGCGTCAGTCCGGCCACAATACGGTCGCGCTGCTTTTTGATGTCTTCAACATCGGCCAGCAGCGCCTCGCGGTGCTGGAGGGCCGCGAGGGCAGTTGCCTGGGTTACAGCCGACAGGTGGTACGGCAGGCGCACCAGCCTCAGTGCGTCGGCAACTTCCGGAGCCGCGGCCATGTAGCCCAGGCGCGCTCCGGCGAGGGCGAAGGCCTTGCTCATGGTCCGTGAAACGATCAGCCGCTCCCGGCCCGGCAGCAGGGTCAGGGCGCTCGGCGTCCCGTCGTGTGCGAACTCGTGGTACGCCTCGTCCACGATGACGATGGTCTGGCTGGCGTGCCCGGCCTCGTAGACGGCCTCCACCACATCGAGCCCCAAACCTGTTCCCGTAGGGTTGTTCGGCGAGCAGAGGAAAACAATGCTGGGCTGCAGCTCCTTCACTTGAAGTGCTGCGGATTCTGCACTGAGGCCGTAGCCGTCAGCGCGCTGGCCCACGATGTATTCCGTGTCCGTGCCACTGGCAAGCAAGGGGTACATGGAGTACGTGGGCGGGAAGCCCAGCGCGGTGCGGCCGGGACCACCGAAAGCCTGGAGAATCTGCTGGAGTACTTCGTTGGAGCCGTTGGCCGCCCAGACATTCGACTCGTCCAGGCCATGCCCCAAGTATTCCGCCAGAGCCTTGCGCAGCTCCGTGAACTCGCGGTCCGGGTAACGGTGGAGGCCTGCGGCCGCGTCCGTAACGGCGGCGGTGATGGCGGCCCGTACGTTCTCAGGGACACCATGGGTGTTCTCGTTGACGTTGAGGAGGATAGGGACGTCCAGCTGGGGTGCGCCGTAGGGGGTAAGCCCACGAAGGTTGCTGCGGAGGGGTAACCGGTTGAGGCGCTCTAGCTGGTCATTCACCTGAACAGTTTAGTGCCAGCCCGGGGAGCCGGAAAATGTGACGGCTTCCCGTTCGCGCTGAGCCGGCCTTCACGACGGGCCATCAACGTCCTGTCCGCGTTGGCCTCCAGCAGCCGGCGGGTGAGCGGCACCTACCGGGTGGGGACGTACAACTGCTGCCCCGGGAAGACCGCGCCGCCGGTCAGGTTGTTCAGTTGGACGATGTCAGCCACGACGTCACGCGCATCCCGCTCCGGGGCAACGCTCCCGGCGATAGCCCACAAGGATTCCCCTGCCTGGACGGTAACGGTAACGGCAGGGGTAACGGACAGGTCAGCCGCCGAATCGGAGGCCTTTGCCGGCGAGTTGAAGAATCCGGCCAGGGAAAGCAGCAGGGCCGCGAGCAGGACCAGGGGAATGCCGATCAGGACGATCTTCCCGCGGCGCGTCAGGCGCAGGGGCGGCAGGGGCACAGGCCCCTCCTCCGGCCTGGCCTCAGGCCCGGACAAGTAGTGCACTGAAAATGAATCCCGCGAAGCAGATGTAGCTGACATGACTTAGCCCTCCTGGACCGTACTGTGCTGCCCGATATTCCCCTCCGAAGCCGCCGCCTTGGCGGCCCTTGCCGCCTGTTTTCGAATGGCTTCGACCGGAGTAGAACAAATGTTCGAACTTTGCTCCCTCTGTTTTAGCACTTATCAACGAACATTGTCGAGACTCGCTAGAACAGATGTTTGAAAAAGCAATGTGGCTGGCCTAGTTTTGAGAGAAAGAACAACCACTCTGAAAGTTGATCAGCAGGGTCTGACAATTCCGGCGTGAACTTCAGGTCCGGGCCACAGGAGTCCGGGGCAACCGAAAGGCATTGGCGAATATGGCAGCAGCAGCCGCCGGGGGCAGGGCAACCTCCCAACCGAAGAAGACCGCCAAGGGCCTGACGCCGCGGCAGAAAAGGATCCTCGAGACCATCCAGCGCTCGGTCAATGACAACGGGTATCCGCCGTCCATGCGCGAGATCGGTGACACCGTGGGCCTGGCAAGCCTGTCCAGCGTCACGCACCAGCTTTCGCAGCTGGAAAAGCTTGGCTACCTGCGGCGCGATCCCAAGCGGCCGCGCGCCATGGAAGTGTTGATGCCCCTTACCCTCGACGGTGGTTCATCCAAGCAGGCGGCGGAGCCTGCCCCTTCCCTTCAGGGGGCCGGCACCGTCACCGTTCTTCCCACCGCCATGGACACAGCCATGGTCCCCCTTGTGGGCAGGATTGCTGCCGGTGGTCCCATCCTGGCTGACCAGCAGGTGGAGGACGTCCTGCCGCTCCCCCGCCAGCTCGTGGGCCAGGGGGAACTGTTTATGCTCAAGGTGGCCGGTGATTCCATGGTGGACGCTGCCATCTGCGACGGCGACTGGGTGGTGGTCCGCCGCCAGGCAGATGCGGCCAATGGAGATATTGTTGCTGCCCTGCTTGACGACGAAGCCACTGTTAAGACTTTCCGTCAGCGCGACGGCCACACCTGGCTGCTCCCCCAGAACACCCAGTACGAGCCCATCCTTGGCGACCACGCCACCATCATGGGCAAGGTAGTGTCGGTGCTCCGCTCGCTTTAAACGGCCCCGGAGTTCGAACACACCTGTGCCTCCAGCTATGAGCGCCCCGGCCCGTCAGCCGGGGCGCTCAAATCTTTTCCTTGGCCAGCCTCTCCAGCGCCGCCATGGCTGTTTTCCTGTCCGTAGTGGACCAGAACGGCGGCAGGGCACCGCGGAGGAATCCGGCGTAGCGTTCCGTGGCCAGCCTGGAATCAAGCACCGCCACCACGCCTTTATCCCCGGTTGACCGGATCAGCCGTCCCGCGCCCTGTGCGAGCCGGATGGCGGCGTGGGTGGCCGAAACTGACATGAAGCCGTTGCCTCCCGCCTGCGCAACTGCCCGGGACCGGGCTGTCATCAGGGGATCATCGGGCCGGGGGAAGGGAATCCGGTCGATGACCACCAGTCGGCAGGAGCCCCCCGGAACGTCCACGCCCTGCCACAGGGACATCGTGCCGAACAGGCAGGTGTCAGGTTCGTCCGCGAACTGCTTCACCAGGGCCGTCATGGTGGAGTCGCCTTGGCACAGGATGGTCATTCCCAGCTTGGGCCGCAGCGCATCGGCCGCTTCTTCTGCCGCCCGCCGGGAGGAGAACAGGCACAGCGCCCCGCCGTTTGATGCCCTGATCAGGGCCTCAAGTTCGGCCAGCGCTTCCGGGGATGCTCCGCGGCCGGGCTTGGGCAGGTGACCTGCCACGTACAGGATTCCCTGCCTGGAATAGTCAAAGGGCGATCCCACATCAACGCCCGTCCAGCTGGGCGCCCCCTCTCCCACAAGCCCCAGCCCGCCGGCGGCGGGCTCAAAGGCTGAACCGATTGCCAGGGTGGCGGAAGTCAGCACCACAGTGTGGTTCGCGAACAGGCCCTCGCGCAGCCGCCCTGCCACGGACAGCGGCGCAATATTGATCAGCGCGGGAGCTGTTTCGTCGGGCTGGGAGTACCCCTGCTGGGGGTCAAAGGAACTGGCGCGGGAAAACCAGACCACTTCCCGGTTCTCCCGGGCGGCGAGGAGACGTTCACACAGTTCCAGGATGAGCATCAGCCGGGAGCGCGCCAGTTGCCTCCCGCCGTCGGCAGTGGTGCTGCTGTCCCCCTTGGAGTCGGAAAGTGCGGCGCGGCAGGCTTCACGCAACTGGTCCACGCAGTCCAGCTGCTCATCGTTGAGGCCATTGGGAAGCAGTCCATTGGGAACTCCGGCAAGGGCGGCTTCAAGGTTGGCGGCAGCCGCACTAAGGGCATCCACGGTAACGGCCGTATGCTTGCGCGCTCCCGCAGCTGCGGTATGGACCATGGCCACCGAGAGCTGCCCCGAAACGGCGCCGGTAACCCTGTCCTGGAGTTCGTGTGCCTCGTCAACCACAACGACGTCGTATTCGGGCAGCACCGCGAGGCCTTCGAAGGCACTGACGGCGAGCATGGCGTGGTTGGTGACCACGACGTCGGCTTCGGCGGCGTCCTGGCGTGCGAGTTCGCTGAAGCATTCTGCTGCCATGGGGCACTTCTGGGCGCCCAGGCACTCCATCGAGGTCACCGAGACCTGCCGCCAGGCCCGGTCAGTGACACCGGGCAGGAGCTCATCACGGTCTCCCGTAGTGGTCTTCTCCGCCCATTCCCGCAAGCGGACCACTTCCTTGCCCAGCTGGGAAGCGGGACCGCCCACAGCTGCAGCAAAGTGCGGGACACTGGTGTCCTCGCCGAGCGCAAACAGCTGGCCCTCTGCAGGTTCCTCGGAGGGAAACCCGCCTTCGAGCTTGTGCCGGCAGACGTAGTTGGACCGTCCCTTGACCAGCGCCACCTTCACCGGCCGGTCCAGCGCCGGCGTGATGGTTTTCAGGAGCCGGGGAATGTCCCTGCCCACAATCTGGGTCTGCAGGGCAAGCGTCGCCGTAGAGACCAGGGCGGGCTTGTCGCTCTCGAGGGCATGGGCAATGAGCGGTATCAGGTACGCCAGTGACTTGCCCGTACCCGTCCCGGCCTGGACCAGCAGGTGGTCGCCCGTTTCAATCGCGCGTGCCACCTGCCGGGCCATCTCATGTTGCCCCCTGCGGCTTTGCCCGCCCATGCCGGCGACGGCACGGTCAAGCAGGTCAATGACAAACTGCTCGCCGGCCGTGCCTGTGGCTTCGTCAGCCACGAGGTCAGTCATTGCTGACGAATGATTCCAGTTCAGCCGCGAGGCCCTCCCGGACTTTAACTACTGCCCGGGTACCGGCTTCATCGTGGTCAACACTGATGATCTCTGCGTCTGACTCGTGCAGCTTGCTGACCAGGTCCCCGCGGTCGTAGGGAATGAGCAGCTCGAGCTTGACGGACGGGCGCGGAATCGACTCGCTGATCGCCTTCAGGAGTTCGGGGATGCCCTCTCCTGTCCGGGCCGAAACCACAACGTGGCGCGGCTCGCGCTGCTTCAGCCGTTCCACCACAAAGGGATCTGCGGCGTCGGCCTTGTTGAGGACGATGATCTCCGGGACCTTGCGTGCGTCCACTTCGCTGAAGACCTTGCGGACGGCGGCAATCTGGCCCTCGGGGTCCGGGTGCGAGACGTCAACGACGTGAAGGATCAGGTCCGAGTCCGCAACCTCCTCGAGGGTGGAGCGGAACGCCTCCACCAGCTGGGTGGGCAGGGAGCGGACAAATCCGACGGTGTCCGCCAGCGTGTAGCCCAGCCCGTCGGCAGTTTCGGCTTTGCGCACCGTGGGGTCCAGCGTGGCGAACAGTGCGTTCTCCACGAGCACCCCGGCGTCCGTGAGGCGGTTCAGCAGTGAGGACTTGCCGGCGTTGGTGTACCCGGCAATGGCCACCGAGGGCACTTCATTACGACGGCGGTTGGCCCGTTTCGTCTCCCGGGCGGGCTTCATCGCGGCGATCTCGCGCCGGAGCTTGGCCATGCGGGTGCGGATCCTTCGGCGGTCCAGCTCGATCTTCGTCTCACCGGGACCACGAGAACCCATACCCGCCGCTGCGCCGCCCACCTGGCCACCGGCCTGGCGGGACATCGATTCGCCCCAGCCGCGAAGGCGGGGCAGGAGGTACTCGAGCTGCGCGAGCTCCACCTGCGCCTTGCCTTCCCGGCTCTTGGCGTGCTGGGCGAAAATGTCCAGGATCAGCCCGGTCCGGTCAATCACCTTGACCTTGACGATGTCTTCAAGGCCACGGCGCTGGGACGGGGCCAACTCGGCATCAACCACAACGGTGTCGGCGCCGGTGGACATCACGATGTCCTTCAGTTCAAGTGCTTTGCCCGAGCCCAGAAACGTACCCGGATCGGGCTTGTCACGGCGCTGCACGAGGCCGTCCAAGACCTCGGAACCGGCTGTTTCGGCGAGGGCGGCCAGCTCGCGCAGCGAGTTCTCCGCGTCTGCAAGGGTTCCCTCGGACCAGATGCCGGCGAGGACGACGCGTTCCAGGCGGAGCTGCCGGTATTCGACTTCGGTGACATCTTCCAGTTCCGTGGAAAGGCCTGCCGTGCGCCGAAGGGCGCGGCGTTCCTCGAGGTCCTGCTGGTCGCCGTCGTACGTCGTGTGTTCTTCGTCCAGGCGGGATATGGCCTGGGCCTTGCCCAGTACAGGCCTTCCGTCGCCGCGGCCTGAATCACCTGGCGTGCTGACGGCTTTCGCCGGTACGTCCTTGGAAAGAATCCGGTCGATCACGGCCTGGATTTCCTCAGGGCTCATGTCCTGGGCGGCTGGATCGGATCCGGTGTTGGGCTGGCTGGTCATGGTCTCCTTTGAAGATTCGGCAGTTCCAGAATAGTGCCGATTGTTGGTGCTTGGGGAAGTATTCGCGCTGGGCTGACGGCCTGCGGTCATGCAGTTCTCCTGGTTCGTTTTCGCCGGCCGGAAAAAAGCGGACGGCAGTGGCGGCCACATTCCAAGGGAAGTGGCGAAAATGAGGGAGCCGGAGAATCGGCGAGGGAGACAGCGGGAAGCTGACCTTCGAATCGTGTCCGGCGGCCGGAACATACGCCTGCGCGTGGTCCGGTGCACTGTGCGGAAGGATAATTACCTGCGTCGCTGTGGGACAAGGCTGCGGGACGGGCAAGGCCCGTGCCGGCTACTCGAAGATCAGGAACATGGTTTCAACCCTAGCAGAGCAGCAAAGCGCAGGGTTTCACTTTACGCTGCAAGGGGAACTACTCTGGCGAGTTATGGAGTCCGCACACTATTTCAGCGCATCCCCCGCCGGCCCGTTCACGCGGAAACCCCTAACGGTTGAACTTGCAGGGGAAACGCGCCGGCTGCAGACCTCCTCAGGCATTTTCAGCCCGGATGGAATCGACAAGGGAACCGCCGTGCTCCTGGCCGAAGTTCCGGCGCCCGCTGCTGCCGGGAACCTGCTGGACATCGGCTGCGGATGGGGTCCGGTTGCGCTCACCATGGCGCTGCGTGCACCGCAGGCAAGGGTTTACGCCGTGGATGTCAATGAACGGTGCATCACGCTCACCAATGAGAACGCCGCGGCGCTGGGACTGACCAATGTGGTGGCGAGCACTCCCGAAGCTGTGGATCCGGAGCTGCGTTTCGACACCATCTGGTCGAACCCGCCGATCAGGATCGGCAAGGACGAACTGCACTCGCTCCTGAAGCTGTGGCTGCCGCGCCTGGCGCCGGGGGGAACGGCGTGGCTGGTGGTGCAGAAGAACCTGGGCTCGGATTCGCTTCAGCGTTGGCTGGCGGCAGAACTGGATGAATCCTTCAGCGTAAGCCGGGAATCGACGTCCAAGTCCTTCCGGATCCTGAAGGTCAGGAAAGCGTCCCAGTTGCCACAATAACGGCGGGCCCGCTCAGCTCGACGTGTTCGTGTCCCCCCGGCCCGGCAAAGAATTTGACGCCCACCACGCCTCCTGGAACGTGCACCTCCCAGGTGTCAGGGGCCTCGGCTCCTGCCCAGTGCCGGATAGCCACGGCTGCGGCGCAGGCTCCCGTTCCGCATGACTGGGTCTCCCCCACACCGCGTTCGTGCACGCGCATTGTGACTGACCCGACGCCGTCATGCACCAATGGTTCGGAGGGAACCACAAACTCCACATTGGTGCCGTTGACCGGTACCGGATCAACCACGGGTGCGGTAAAGAGGCGGGTGCCGGCGAGTTCCGATAGTTCTGCCAGGGCAACCACGGTGTGGGGGTTGCCCATACTGACTGACAAGGCGGGACGGGGAACTTCCAGTCCTTCTGCTGTGACCAGTGAATCCATCGCCTTGGCGGTGGCCTCGCCCGGAAAGATGAACTCCCAAGGGCCCATGTCCACGGCGTAGTCCTCACCTGTCCGAATCACCGTCTTTGCCCCGCCGCGGGTGCCAATGGTGAGCGCCCCGCCGTCGGGCAGGTCAACCAGACCCTCGGTGCGCAGGAAGTGGACGAAGACCCGAACGCCGTTGCCGCACATTTCCGACAGTGATCCGTCACCGTTGCGGTAATCCATAAACCACTCTGCCTCGGGCGTCACGGCCAGCAACTCGCGCCCCTCGGGCAGGAAGCGTGACGGGACGGCGCGAATGAGCCCGTCTCCGCCGATACCGCGGTGGCGGTCGCACAAGGCCGCCACCTGCTCGGCGGCAATGGTATGCCTGCCCTCCTGATCGGCCACCAGGACGAAATCGTTGCCGGTGCCGTGCCCCTTCGAGAAGCGGAGCCCACCCAGGGTGCTGTAAGCGTGCGCAGTGGTGGCGGCAAGGGTTGCGTTCATGGTTTCAAGGGTACCGGCCGGAAAGAGCAGGCCTGAACGCGTGTGTGGATGCCTACCGGCTGAGTGCTGCTGCTTCGGAGAGCAGGTGCGGATCCTGCCAGTCCAACCACTTAACCCTGGGATCGGCACGGAACCAGGTCAACTGCCGGCGGGCGAACTGGCGGGTTGCCACGATAGTCTCCTCCGCGGCTTCCGGGACCGTTGATTGGCCGTCGATGACCCTCAGGAATTGGGAGTATCCCAGGGCCCGGGGCGCTGTTTTGCCCTCCCGGAGCCCTTGCTTCTCCAACCGTTCCACTTCGGCGAGCAGGCCGTTCTCCACCATCCGGTGAACCCGGAGGGCGAGCCGCTCGCGGAGCTGGTCGCGGTCGACGGTGAGGCCTATCTGGACCGCGGGCTGGAAGTACTCGCGCCGGGGCATGAAGGAACTGAACGGCCGGCCGGTGAGTTGATGGACCTCCAGGGCGCGGATGATGCGTCTGTCGTCTGCGAGCCTGCCTGCGGACACTGGGTCGACTTTTTCAAGCCGGGCCAGCATCGCCCCGGCGCCCCGGACCGCCAGCTCATCCTCAAGCTGCTTCCGCAGCCGCGGGTCTGTCCCCGGGAACTCAAGGATGTCGAGGGCAGCCCGCACGTACAGGCCGGAGCCGCCGGCGAGGATGGCGCGCTTGCCGCGTGCGTGGATGTCCGCGACAACGTCACGCGCCTGCTGCTGGAACCTGGACACGCTGGCTTCGTCGGTGACGTCCAGGATGTCCAGGAGGTGATGCGGCACTCCCCTGCGTTCAGCAGGCGTGATTTTCGCTGTGCCGATGTCCATGCCGCGGTAGAACTGCATGGCGTCGGCGTTGATGACTTCGCCGTCCAGCTCGAGGGCGAGGCCTACGGCGAGGTCGGACTTACCCGAACCCGTAGGACCGACGACGGCGATGACCGGCGGGGAGCCCACGGATCAGCCCGTGCGTACAGGCAGCGAAGGCATCCCGAGGGATACGCCGGCGCGGCCGTTGGCGGCACCCGGTGCGGGTGCGCCGCAAGAGTCTGCCTGGGACCTGTCCCACGCGTCGCCGGCGCGGGAGCGGCGCAGGCTGTAATCCTCGAGGGTGGGGTCGGCGACGAGGTGGAAGGAAGCGGCCTCGGTGATGGTGACGGTGACAAGATCGCCCGGGCGGGGGGCAGGGGCGCCATCCGGTACAGAGAAATGCACCAGCCGCTGATCCTGGGACCGTCCGGACAGCCGGTGGGTTTCTCCGGCTTTGCGCCCCGACTGGGCGGTGACCATAACCTCTACGCGGCGGCCAAGCTGTTTCCGGTTCTCCTCAGCGGCGATCCGGTCCTGCAACGCGGTGAGCCGCTCGAAGCGCTCCTGCACGATGGCCTTCGGCAACTGGTCCGGCAGGTCCGCGGCAGGTGTTCCGGGGCGCTTGGAGTACTGGAAAGTGAAGGCGGTGGCGAACCGGGACTGTTCCACCACATCCAGGGTGGCCTGGAAATCCTCTTCCGTCTCGCCGGGAAATCCGACGATGATGTCCGTGGAGATGGCTGCATGGGGAATTTTTTCCCGGACCTTGTCGAGGATGCCGAGGAACTTCGTGGACCGGTAGGAGCGCCTCATGTCCCGCAGGACCTTGTCCGAGCCGGATTGCAGCGGCATATGCAACTGCGGCATCACGTTGGGCGTTTCGGCCATGGCATCGATAACGTCGTCGGTAAAAGCGGCAGGGTGAGGGCTGGTGAAACGGACCCGTTCGAGTCCCTCGATTGCCCCACACGCGCGAAGGAGCTTCGAGAACGCCTGCCGGTCGCCGAACTCCACGCCGTAGGAGTTGACGTTCTGGCCGAGGAGCGTGACTTCGATGGCACCGTCATCCACCAGGGCCTGGATCTCAGCGAGAATGTCCGCGGGGCGGCGGTCCTTTTCCTTGCCGCGCAGGGCGGGGACGATGCAGAACGTACAGGTGTTGTTGCAGCCCACGGATATGGAGACCCAGCCCGAGTAGACGGAGTCGCGCTTGATGGGCAGCGTGGAAGGGAAGACGTCCAGCGATTCGAGGATCTCCAGTTGCGCCTCATCGTTGTGCCGGGCCCTGTCCAGCAGTGCAGGCAAGGCACCGACGTTGTGGGTACCGAAGACGGCGTCCACCCAGGGCGCCTTCTTCAGGATGGTTTCCCTGTCCTTCTGCGCCAGGCAACCGCCGACGGCGATCTGCATGCCGGGGTTGGCTGCCTTCACCGGGGCCAGGATCCCGAGGTTGCCATAGAGCTTGTTGTCAGCGTTCTCGCGGACAGCGCAGGTGTTGAACACCACCACATCCGCCTGCGCACCAGCTGCCGGAACATAGCCTGCGTCCTCCAGCATGCCGGCCATGCGCTCTGAATCGTGCACGTTCATCTGGCAACCGAAGGTGCGCACTTCATACGTGCGGGCCTTCTCTTGGCCGGGAACCGCGGCGGGGGAAGGCTGGGCCGCGGCGCGGGCCTCTGACGGGTTGGTGCCGGAAAGAGGGGAAGGAATGGTCAAACTCACCTGTTAAGGGTACCGGTTCGGTGGCTGGCCGGTGTCAGCGGCAGCATGGGCATCAAGGACCTCGGTGACGATGCGGAAGGCCTGTGAGGGCTGGTATCCCTTGCGGGCCAACATGGACGCCAGCCGGCGCGTGACTTTGTCCCGCTCCGCCCGGTCCCCGAGGTCCATCCCCGGACGCAGTTTCCGCTCCACCAGGCTGCGGGCAGCAGCCTCTTCATCAGCGTCCGAGAGCTGCTCAAGGGCCACGGCCGCGGTTTCCGGGTCTACGCCTTTATCCGCGAGCTCCCGCCGAAGCGCCCCTTTCGCCAGTTTCCGGGACTGGGACCGGCTCCGGACCCACATGTCCGCGAATCCGGCGTCATTGATGAGCCGCGCTGCCTGGAACTTGTCCAGCACGGCCTCGGCAACGTCCTCCGGAACATTCTTCTCAGCAAGCTTGCGGGCAAGCTGCAGCCTGCTTTTCGCCGAGGCGGCGAGCTGCCGGTATACGATCGCCTGGGCGACCGAAACCGGATCCGGTTCAGGGTCCGCGGCAACCGGTGAGGCTGCGTCCGGTCCATCCTGGAACTGGTTCGAAGACGAAGCAGCGCGCCGCCCGCCGGTTCCGGCCCGGCGGGGACGCGCACTTTCAGTACTGGTCAAAGGCTAGAACCGTCAACGGCTTTCAGCTTTGGCGAGTCCTTGGACTCGGGCTCCGCCGGCTTCACGCCAACACCGAGCTTTTCCTTGATCAGGCGCTCAAGCTCGGCAGCCAGCTCCGGGTTGTCACGGAGGAACCTGCGCGAGTTTTCCATGCCTTGGCCCAGCTGGTCTCCGTCGTAGGTGAACCAGGAGCCGGACTTCTTGATGATCCCGTGCTCCACGCCCATGTCGATGATGCCGCCCTCGCGGGAGATGCCCTGGCCGTAGATGATGTCGAACTCTGCGATCTTGAAGGGCGGGGCCATCTTGTTCTTGACGATCTTGGCCTTGGTTCGGTTACCGACCGAGTCGGCACCTTCCTTGAGCGTCTGGATGCGGCGCACGTCAATACGGATGGAGGCGTAGAACTTCAGCGCCTTACCACCGGTGGTGGTTTCAGGGGAACCGAAGAAGACACCAATCTTTTCACGGAGCTGGTTGATGAAGATCGCCGTGGTTTTGGTCTGGCTCAGCCGGCCAGTGATTTTACGCAGGGCCTGGCTCATGAGGCGGGCCTGGAGGCCTACGTGGCTGTCACCCATGTCGCCTTCGATTTCCGCGCGGGGCACCAGGGCGGCGACGGAGTCGATGACGATGACGTCCAGGGACCCCGAACCGACCAGCATGTCCATGATCTCCAGGGCCTGTTCACCCGTGTCCGGCTGGGAAACCAGGAGCGCATCCGTGTCCACGCCGAGCTTTGCCGCGTATTCAGGATCGAGGGCGTGCTCGGCGTCGATGAAGGCTGCTATGCCGCCCTGGCGCTGGGCGTTTGCCACGGCGTGGAGGGCCACGGTGGTCTTACCCGAGGATTCCGGCCCGTAAATTTCCACGACGCGGCCACGGGGCAGGCCTCCAATTCCCAGGGCAACATCCAACGCAATGGACCCGGTAGGGATAACCTCGATCGGGGCCCGGACTTCGTCCCCGAGCCGCATGACTGAGCCTTTACCGAACTGCTTATCGATCTGGGCCAGCGCTGCTTCGAGCGCTTTTGCACGATCCGGGGCTGCCGCCATGGTTCACACCTCTAATGCTTTCTCGCTTTGGAGTGGCCTCAGTGGCCGTTTCTTGGTCATCTCTGACGCTAATGGGACCCACTGACATTCCGGCCGGATAACGGCGGCTATGTGGAAAACCCGCTGGGAAAAGCATATCTTTACCCGAACAGATATTCGAACAGCGGCGCGGCGTGTCAGGAGAAAAGCGCTTATTCCGGCCGCGGTTTGATGTCCCTGCCCAGCCGGCGCTCGGCCGGAACGTCCTGGACGTCACAGACCGCCAGCCACACCTTCCGCGGCTCCACGCCCGCGGCCAGCGCCTGGTCCGCGGTGCGTCCGCCCACCCCGGCAAGGACCAGGGTATTGCTGAGGACCCGCGAGTACCCGGCGCCGAATTCGTCATCCATGAGTCGCCAATAGTCGCTGATTCGCACCAGAAAAGTCTCTCACGATCCAGCCCCCTTAGAATTGTTGCCATGAGCAACTCCCCTGCCGTCCCGCCGGCGCACGGCCTCAAAGATGATGCAACCGTGGACGCGGCGCTGCAGAACGTGGAACATCAGATCAGTCTTTTCTGGCGGCGCGCACGGGCGATTTCCAATCAACTTTCCCGCCAGGTCCACCCGGACATGGAACCTGCCGCTTACGGCCTGCTGACGGTCATCCGGCGGGAGGGTCCCATCAGGCTGACTGACCTGGCGATGAACATCGGCGTGGGCAAACCTTCCGTAAGCCGGCAGATTGCCTTCCTGGAAAGCATCGGACTCGTGTCCAAGGAAGCTGACCCGCTCGATGGGCGGGCGCAGGCCATCCGGCTCACCCCCAAGGGCGAGGAAAAGATGCACCAGGTCCAGGATGCCCGGCGGCAGGTTTTCCGGGAACGCCTCGGTGAGTGGCCGGTGGAGGACCTGCAGGAGCTGGCCCGTTTTATGTCGAAACTGAATGCGACGTACGAGCGCGACGGGTTCCCGCACGACGGGCCCGCAACCGCCGGGGACAAGTAGGACGGCAGCGGCAGAACCTGCAGGGCAGGACGGCCAGGCCCCGCAGCGCAGCCGAAAGCGGGACACAGCCGAACACAACTGAAGCCTCCGGCACACCGCCGGAGGCTTCACATGTTGCAGGGCTGGCTGGTGGTGGTTCAGCCCTTACCGGGCGCCTGAGAACAGGCCCGTTGAAAGTTCGTCGTTCAGTTCAGTGTTGAGGTCGCCGTCGAGGTCACGACCATAACGCTGGGAGAATTCCTGGGGTACGGTGTCCGGGACGGCAACGCCTTCGGCAACTGCCACCCGGTCGCTGACCTCACGAAGCATGCTGGACAAGGGGACGTCCAGGGCCGAGCAGATCGAAGACAGCAACTCTGAGGATGCTTCCTTCTGGCCGCGCTCTACCTCGCTGAGGTAACCCAGGGAGACACGGGCGCTGTGCGAAACTTCACGGAGCGTGCGCCCCTGACGCTGGCGAACATCGCGCAGGACATCACCAATTTCGTGACGAAGTACAACCATCTTGCGCTCCTTCTGTTCGCTCTTAGCCTGATCGGCGAGGCCCACATCCTTCCAGCGGACAACGCCGTTTACGGATACGGGCTGCTTTACCATCTGTATCGCCTTGCTCCTCATAGTCCGGTCCGCGGTGAAGCGGGCCACTGGTGTTTTCATCCTAGGCGCCCCCGCTCTGCGGAAGCGACACAATGTAATAACTAATCGGTACCGGCTTTTGTTCCCACCAACTTTACAGGCCGGTAACTTCAGGAAGCCAGGACTTCGAGGAGCCTTTCCAGGGCCGCCCCGCACGCCTGGCCGCGTATATCGGCGCGGCTCCCGGTAAAGGAATACCCGAAGCTGTTTGTTCCCGTACCCGTAGCTATGCCGATATACACGGTTCCTACCGGCTTTCCGTCGTGCGCTTCGGGTCCCGCCACCCCGGTGGTGGAGATACCGATGTCGGCGCCCAGGGCCGTCCGGGCACCGGCCGCCATGGCAGCGGCAACACCGCCGTCAACGGATCCGACGTCGGCCAGGAGTTCGCGGGATACCTTCAGGACGTTTTCCTTGACGGAGTTCTGGTAGGCCACCACGCCGCCCTGCAGCATTCCCGAAGCTCCCGGGGTGTCGGCGAGGACAGCGGACACCATGCCTGCAGTCAGCGACTCGGCCGTGGCGACGGTGCGGCGCATCTCCAGCGCCTTGCTGACCGCACGCTGGGACAGATGGTGAAGCGACACGTGGTGAAGGTCGGTCATGCCTGTTCCTGCCCGTTGGCCGTGCGCTGCACCTTGCCCTTGGACCGCAGGCGCAGCGCCTCAACAACGTACTCGACGCCGGTCCACACCGTAATCAGCACAGCCACCATCATCACGGCGAAAGCTGCCCAGCCAAGCCAGGGCGCGATGGCTGCCAGCGGCAGGAGGTAAAGGAAGATGGCGGCGGTCTGGACGACGGTTTTGAGCTTGCCGCCGCGGGAAGCCGGGATGACGCCATAGCGGATGACAAAGAAACGCAGGGCCGTGATGCCCCATTCGCGGACCAGGATCACCAATGTGACCCACCAGGGCAGTTCGCCAAGTACGGACAGCATCACCAGTGCAGAACCGATGAGCAGCTTGTCCGCGATGGGATCAGCGATCTTGCCGAAGTCGGTTATGAGGTTCCGGCTCCTGGCGATGTCGCCGTCGAGCTTGTCCGTGTAAATCGCGACGGCGAACGCAGCCGCCGCTGCCCAGCGCCAGGGCCCTGCCTCGCTGTCCAGGCCCGGCGCGTCCAGGATCAGGAACCAGACGAAGAATGGCACCAGCGCGATGCGGAGCATGGTCAGGACATTGGGAAGGTTCCAGACCCCGGCACGGCCATGGCCGGCGGCGGTTGCATCGGTGCTAGTCACCTTTCTAGGCTACATTCTTTGGGCTAGCGCCCGGTCAGGGACCAGGCGTCTTCGGAGCCGTCCTCGTCGTCATAGCCGCCCGGCGCGGAGTCCGAGCCGTCGTAATATTCAACATTCTGCTTCCGCTGGTCCAGGTCCGCGGCCACGAGATCTTCCGCATAGCCGCCCTGGGCGATGTTGGAGTTGGCGTTGTCGCTGAGGGCTGCAGTCTGGGCGTCCGGCGTTTTCGGCGCCTCCTGGCCCTTCATGGCGGCAAGGACCGGGGCGAGGTCGTCCGGCTTCACGAGGACATCGCGGGCTTTGGAACCTTCGGAGGGACCCACCACGCCCCGGGATTCGAGCAGGTCCATCAGGCGGCCTGCCTTGGCGAAACCAACCCGCAGCTTCCGCTGCAGCATGGACGTGGAGCCAAACTGTGTGGTGACCACCAGTTCGGTGGCCTGCAACAGCACTTCGAGGTCGTCCCCGATGTCGTCATCGATCTGCTTCTTGGGGGCTTCGGCGGCGACGTCATCGCGGTAGGTGGCCTGGAGCTGTCCCTTGACGTGTTCGACAACCTTGTGGATTTCCGACTCCGTGACCCAGGCGCCCTGGACGCGCATGGCCTTGGAAGCGCCCATGGGCAGGAAGAGGGCGTCACCCTGGCCAATTAGCTTTTCCGCGCCCGGCTGGTCAAGGACCACGCGGGAGTCGGTGACGGAGGAGGTGGCAAAAGCCATCCTGGAGGGAACGTTGGCCTTGATCAGGCCGGTGACGACGTCAACGGAGGGACGCTGGGTGGCCAGGACCAGGTGGATGCCCGCGGCGCGGGCGAGCTGGGTGATACGGACGATCGAGTCTTCCACGTCGCGGGGCGCCACCATCATGAGGTCCGCGAGCTCGTCCACGATCACCAGCAGGTACGGGTACGGGCGGATGACGCGCTTGGAGTCAACCGGCGGGTGGACCTTGCCCGCGCGGACGGCCTTGTTGAAGTCGTCGATGTGCTTGAAGCCGTAATTGGCGAGGTCGTCGTACCGGGCGTCCATCTCGCGGACCACCCACTGGAGCGCCTCGGCGGCCTTCTTGGGATTGGTGATGATGGGCGTGATGAGGTGCGGGACGCCTTCGTAGGCGGTGAGTTCCACGCGCTTGGGGTCCACCATCACCATGCGCACCTCGTCCGGGGTGGCGCGCATGAGGATGGAGGTGATCATCGAGTTCACGAAGGAGGACTTACCGGCACCGGTGGCGCCGGCCACCAGCAGGTGGGGCATCTTGGCGAGGTTGGCCACCACGTATCCGCCCTCAACGTCCTTGCCTACACCCATCACCATAGGGTGGTCGGTGCGGCGGGCGTTCTGGCTGCGCAGCACGTCGCCCAGGGAGACGGTCTCACGGTCCGTGTTGGGGATCTCGATGCCGATGGCGGATTTGCCCGGGATGGGGCTGAGGATCCGCACGTCGCTGGAGGCCACTGCGTAGGAGATGTTCTTGGACAGCGCGGTGACCCGTTCCACCTTGGTTCCGGGGGCCAGTTCGATCTCATAGCGGGTGACGGTGGGTCCGCGGCTGAAGCCTGTCACGGTGGCGTCGACGTTGAACTGTTGAAGGGTGTCGGTCAGGGCGGCGACGACGGCGTCGTTGGCTTCTGTGCGCTCCTTGGGGATTGAGCCAGGCGTCAGGTAGTCCGAGGCAGGGAGGGTGTAGGTGACGTCGCCGGCGAGGGACAGCTGTTCGGTCCGCTGCGGGATGGGGATGGGAGGTGGGGCGGGGGCTACAGGGTTGGAAGGCACGGTGGGGGCCCCTGAGCCGGCCTGCCCGCCGGGGGCGGACATGCCCGGAGTGATCATCGGGATGGCTTCGGTGGCGTTCTCCTCGGCCGGCGCGGAAGCACCGGCACCCAGTCTCTGGGCCGCCTTGATTTTCTCGACGGCGATCTCCGCCTGGGTGGGACGGCGCACGCCCGGGGCGGGGCGGGGCGGCTGGGGCTCGTCGTCGTCGATGACGGCGTGCTCGAACGCTTCGTCGCCTACATAGCCTTCCAGGCCGGCGTCGGCGTCCTCGTCCTTGCCGAACAGGCGGCGCTTCTTCTTCTTCGGTGCGGCCGGCGGGGTCCGCTCAAGGTAACTGCGGTCGTGGCGGTCGCTGTCCTTTTCCTGGTCCAGGAGGTCGATCCCCATGAGGTGCTCGTACGCGCTGCGCAGGCGCCGCGGGATGGCGGTGAAAGGAGTGGCGGTGACGATAAGCAGGGAGACGAAGGCCAGCAGCCCGTAAAAAATTAGGGGGACGGCCGGATGAATGGCGGCCAGTGGCGAAGCGCCCAGGAATCCCAGCATGCCGCCGGCCTGGCGGAGCCCGTCAAAACCTTGGGCGACAGTAGGCTGGCCACCCAAAACGTGGGCCAGGCCGCAGCCGGCGAAGGCCATGATGAGGAAGCCGATGCCCACCCGGTTGTTGCCCCGCCCGTCAGAGGGGTGGCGGAAGAGCCGGAAGGCGCAGACAAAAAGCATCAGCGGGAGCAGCAATGAGATCCAACCGAACGTACCGTTCACCACGCTGTAGACGGCGTCCGGGAACCAGCCGGTAAGGCCCCACCAGGCGAAGGTGGCGATGAAGACACCCAGTGCCAGGTTGAAGAGGGCAGCACCGTCGCGGCGCTCGTCGGCCGGAAGGTCGCTGACATCATGGCCGATGCGGCGCACTCCCCCGCCGACAAGGTGGCCCAAGCCCAGCCATGCTCCGCCCACTACCCGCAGCAGCCAGGGCTGGTGCTGTTCGACGGCGGGAAGCTGGCGGGTCCGGGCCGTGCCGGAACTCCCGGTCCGCCCGGATTTGGCTGCGGTGGTTTTCGCTGCGGTGGAGCCGGAACTGCGGCCGCCGGAACTGCCGGATTTGCTGCCGGAGCCGGCCCTGCTGGAACCATTGGGCGCGGAAGTAGTACGAGTGGCCATACCAGCCACGGTACCGGAACAGGGCCGGTTTTCCGGGAATTTGGGGGATGGACGGTATGTGGGCGGGACGCTTAAACGCCGCCGGCCCGTACCCCCCGTTCAGGCGGGACTACGGGCCGGAGCCGGTGCCGGGCTCTTAGGCCTCAAGCACCACGGGGATGATCATGGGCTTGCGGCGAAGCTTGCGGTTGACCCAGGTGCCCACCACGCGGCGGACCACCTGCTGGAGCTGGTGGCTGGTGTGGTCCGCGTGGTTCAGGACGGCTTCCTCCAGCGCGGCGTTGATTTTTGGAACAATGTCGTCGAAGACGGAATCATCTTCTGCCACCCCGCGGGCGTGGATCTCGGGCCCGGACACCACCTTGCCCGTGGTCCGGTTGACGACGGTGATGATGGAGATGAATCCCTCATCGCCGAGGATGCGGCGGTCCTTGAGGTCCGCGTCGGTAATTTCGCCAACACTGGAGCCATCGACGTAAACGAAGCCCACTTCGACCTGGCCCACGACGTCTGCCCGGTGGTCCTTGAGGTCAATCACAGTGCCGTTGTCAGCAAGGATGACGCTGGCTTCCGGAACACCGGATTCGATGGCGATCCTGCCGTTCGCGATCAGGTGGCGGGTTTCACCGTGCACCGGCATTGCGTTGAGGGGCTCCAGGATGTTGTAGCAGTACAGGAGCTCGCCTGCAGCAGCGTGCCCGGAGACGTGCACCTTGGCATTGCCCTTGTGGATGACGTCGGCGCCGAGCTTGAGCAGTCCGTTGATAATCCGGAAGACGGCGTTTTCATTGCCCGGGATGAGGCTGGACGCGAGGATGACGGTATCGCCGTCACCCACCACCACGCGGTGGTCGCCGTTTGCCATCCGGGACAGCGCAGCCATCGGTTCACCCTGGGAACCGGTGGACATCAGCACCACGCGGTTGTCCGGCAAGTTGTCGATGTTCTTGATGTCAACGATCAGCCCGGGCGGAACATCAAGGTAGCCGAGCTTTTCGGCGATGGCCATGTTGCGGACCATGGAACGGCCCACGAAAGCCACCTTGCGGTTGTGCTTGGCGGCCGCGTCCAGGACCTGCTGCACCCGGTGTACGTGGGAAGAAAACGATGCCACGATGATCCGCTTGGTGGCCTGGCCGAAGAGCCGCTCCAGCGTGGGGCCGATTTCCTTTTCCGCGGTAGTGAAACCGGGGATGTCTGCGTTCGTGGAGTCAGACATGAAAAGGTCTACGCCTTCTTCGCCGAGTTTGGCGAAGTGGCGGAGGTCGGTGATGCGGCCGTCAAGGGGAAGCTGGTCCATCTTGAAGTCACCGGTGTGCAGGACGGTGCCGCCCGCGGTGCGGATGAACACGGCCAGGGCGTCGGGAATCGAGTGGTTGACAGCCACGAACTCGCATTCGAAGGGGCCAAACTTCTCCACCTGGCCTTCCTCGACCGTGAGGGTGTAGGGCCGGATGCGGTGCTCCTGCAGCTTGGCCTCGATCAAGGCAAGCGTCAGCTGCGAGCCCACCAGCGGGATGTCACTGCGGAGGCGCAGCAGGTAGGGCACGGCGCCGATGTGGTCCTCGTGCCCGTGGGTGAGGACCACGGCCACGATGTCGTCCAGCCGGTTCTCGATGTAGGAGAAGTCAGGCAGGATCAGGTCGACGCCGGGCTGGGTTTCCTCCGGGAAGAGGACGCCGCAGTCCACAATCAGCAGCTTGCCGTCTATCTCGAACACGGCCATGTTCCGGCCGATCTCCCCCAGTCCGCCCAGCGGTACGATCCGCAGCGTGCCCTGGGGCAGGCGCGGAGGGGTGACAAGGCCGGTTAGGGCGATTTGGGTCATATTGCACTACTTTCCAGGCGGAAGGGTGCCGGTCTCAGCCCTCAGGAAAAGACCAGCCCCGCTTCCGCCAAATCCCCGCGGATGGTTTCGATCTCGGCTTCGTCCGGCTCCACGAGGGGCAAACGGACAATCGAGTTGGGCAGGACTCCCTGCCATTTAAGAATCTGTTTGGCCGCAACGGCCCCCTGGACCCTGGTCATGGTGGCGCGGACCACGGGCTGGAGCTCAAAGTTGAGCTTCCGTGCGGTTTCAAGGTCGTTGGCGTTGACCGCATCAATGAGGTCCCGGAACTGGCGGGTGGCCACGTGCGTGGTGACGCCGACAAGGCCCACGGCACCCAGTGCCATCCACGGCAGGGTCAGTCCGTCGTCGCCGGAGTAGAAGTGCAAGTCGGTCTCGGCCATAACGCGGGTGGCGGCAACAAAATCGGCCTTGGCATCTTTGACGGCCACAATGTTGGGGTGCTGCGCCAGGCGGATCATGGTTTCGGGTTCGATCGCAATGGAGGACCGGCCGGGGATGTCGTAAAGCATCACGGGAACATCGGCGGCGGTGGCGATGGTTTCGAAGTGTGCCCGCAGGCCTGACTGGCTGGGCTTGTTGTAGTACGGGGTCACCAGCAGGATGCCGTCGACGCCGAGCGCCGCCGCCTGCCGGGAGAGGTGCACCGAGTGTGCGGTGTCGTTGGTTCCGGTGCCGGCGATGATCGCCGCCCGGCCTCCGACTGCTTCCTTCACGGCACGGAACATGCCGAGGTTTTCTTCGTCCGTAAGGGTGGAGGTTTCACCTGTGGTTCCGGTGACCACCAGGCCGTCGCAGCCGTCGTCCACGAGCTTTAAGGCCAGTTCCGCTGCCTGCTGGTAATCCACTGTCCCGTCCTTTGCGAACGGCGTGACCATGGCGGTCAGGAGGGTGCCAAGGGCAGGGATGCGCGCGGAAGTGTCAGCCATGGAAAAAACGTTACCCTGTCCCCGGCGGGTTAGGACAATAGGGGCGGCGTGATGAACGTCAAACAGCCGGTTTCCGGCAGGTGTTGCAGGTGAACCTTGAAGGCCGATTGTTACTCCCCTCCGGATGAATGGCCACCAATGCCAGCCGGGCTGTGCCATCACTTTCGCGGTAGGAGCCCAACACGGCTGTAATTCCGGTTCGACGGCACACCTCACGGACATCGCCGAGGAGGTGCCTGCCACGCTTCCATCCCAGGCAGCCGTCCTCTGCAACGCGCTTCAGCCGCTGTGGCCTTTTCCAGCGCGCGGCGGCTCCCCCGCGCCCGGATTGCAATACTTGCCGACCGCGGCCTGCCGCAGCCCCTCCGCCCACGCAGTCAACCGTTGGGCTGCCCTGACGTAGTGGAACAGTTCAACCGGAGTCAGGGCGTCGATATCCGTCTCGCCGAGCCGGCGGGCCAGTTCTGCCCCCTCCGGCTGCGCGGACAGGCTGACGCCTTCCCTTTCCCACTGGACATCTTCCGAAGACTTTCCAGCCACCAGCTGGCGGAAGAGGTAGTCAACCACGCCGGGACTCATGGCCTTCAGTGGCCCGGCGTGGGGAAAATCCGAGGCGGGGATTTCGGGTGATGGGGTTTGCATGCCGCCAATATTATTCGAACGTATATTCGAATACAAGGTCTGCACTCCGACAGCTCAGATCAAGGCGGTGTGAGACGATCTGGTCATGACCTCCCGTAATGCCGCCACCTCAAGGGCGGCTGCCGCCGCCCGTGCCGTCCCGGGCAGGCTCCACGGCATCGACGCAGCACGGGGGCTGGCCCTGCTGGGAATGATGGCCACTCACCTGCTCCCCACGTTCGAGTCAAACGCCGACCTTACCCCCACCTGGGTCGGCCTGACCTTTTCGGGCAGGGCAGCTGCGCTCTTTGCAGTCCTTGCAGGAGTCGGCCTCGCCTTGTCCACGGGAAAGCACAAGCCGCTGGATGGTTCCAGCCTTTCGGCAGCGAGGCGCGGAATAGCCTTGCGGGCCCTGGTGATTGCCGCCGTCGGGCTGACCTTGGGTGGCCTCGAGGTGAACCTGGCAATCATCCTGGTCCACTATGCGGTGCTCTTCCTGTGTGTCCTGCCGTTCCTGGGGATGCAACTCAGGCCGCTCCTGGTCTGGGCGGCGGGCTGGATCCTGGCCTCGCCGGTACTGGCATACCTGCTGCGCCCCTGGCTGCTGGCGGCGAACCCCCCGCTGAGGCTGGGACACAATCCCTCCTGGGAGGACCTGTCAACGCCTGCCCGGCTCTTGGCCGACCTCCTGTTGACGGGTTACTACCCCGTTCTCCAGTGGCTGTCCTATCTGCTGGTGGGGCTCGTCGTCGGCCGCCTGATGCTCCACAAGCCGTTGGTCCCCTGGGTGCTGCTGGCGGGCGGCACGGTGATTGCTGTGCTCGCCAAGGCCCTGGGCACTGCGACCATGGAGGAGTGGGGCGGCCGGGCCGCCCTTGAAAAGCTGCTGGACTCCCCCGGCTACCCGCTGCACAACGTTCTGCAGGTCAACCTGACGGGCATCCCGCAGGAGGGGTCCTGGTGGTGGCTGGCGTCCGCTGCGCCCCACTCGGGCACCCCGCTTGACCTGCTGCATACCTCAGCGGTGGCGGCGGCGGTGATTGGGGCCTTCCTCCTGCTGGGCAGGCTGGCCGAGTGGGTGGCCCTGGACCTGCTGCTGCCCCTGCGTGGTGCGGGCGCCATGACCCTGACCCTGTATTCCGTCCACGTATGGGTGGCGTCGGCTTTCTACCTGAAGCCGCTCCCCGCCGGCTGGACGGAGGACGCAATGTATTTCGCCCAGGCTGCCAGTGCAGTGATGGTGGGGATCGTGTTTGTGCTGCTGAACTGGCGCGGGCCCCTGGAATGGCTCGGGCACGCCGCGAACCAAGTTGGCCGGGGCGGCGTCAAAGCCATCCGCTAGCGCACGCCCCTCCCGCAGGCACCAGTACGGCGTTTGATCGATAGGGCTAGGCCGGAACGCCCCTGAAGAGCTTGACGGCGTCGCGCATGGCGGCGCGGGCGCGCTTGCGGTCGCCGGCGGCGTCGTAGGCGCAGCTGAGGCGGAACCAGGACCGCCAGTCCTCCGGTGCCGCTTCCGCTTCCGCCCGGTACTTTTCAAACTCGGCATCGGCAGCGGAACGGACTATCCGGCCTGCAGGTGTCCTGGGCAGCTCGTCCACCGGAAGCCCGCCTTCAGCCTCGAGGACTTTGGCCATCTGCTCGGTGCGGGCCCCGAACATCAGTTCCCGGACGAGCGCCCAGGCACCGATCACCGGCAGCACGAGGTAGGCCGCTCCGATGGCCACAGCGGCAGGATTGCTGTCTGTCAGCAGCAGGACCGAGCGCTGGAAAGACACCACCAGGTAAAAGACCAGGAGCAGGGTTACCGCCCCTACCCAAATCTTCGTGCGGTTCTTTCGGAAGCCGGCGAGCACTCCGCCCACGGCTAAAGCCCCAGGTCCAGGTAGCCGTCCAGGCCCACGGTCAACCCTGGGTGCGCGGCGACATTGCGCAGGCCAAGCAGCACGCCGGGCATGAAGGACGCGCGGTCAAAGGAATCGTGGCGCAGGGTCAGCTGCTCGCCGGCGCTGCCGAGGAGAACCTCCTGGTGGGCGACGAGGCCGCGAAGCCTGACGCTGTGCACCCGCACACCGTCCACCACGCAACCGCGTGCACCGGCGAGTTCACTGGTGGTGGCGTCAGGGCTTGGTGGAACCTGGGCGGCGCTGCGTTCGGCGGCTATCAATTGTGCGGTGCGGACTGCGGTGCCCGACGGCGCATCCACCTTGTCCGGGTGGTGCAGTTCGATGATTTCCACCGATTCGAAGTACCTGGATGCCTTCGCGGCGAAAGCAGAGGCCAGCACCGAGCCGAGGGCAAAGTTGGGTGCGATGAGCACACCGGCCTCCGGGTGGCGGGCCAGCAGGTCCTCAAGCGCGGACAGCTTGCCGTTGTCCCAACCGGTCGTCCCCACGACAGCGTGCATGCCGTGTTCGACGGCGAAGCGAACGTTCGCTTCCGTGCTTTCCGGGACCGTCAGGTCCACCACGAAGCGGGCACCTGCAGCGGCGAGCTGGTCCAGCGAGTCACCCCTGCCCAGGGCGGCCACGAGCTTCATGTCCGGGGCGGCTTCAACGGCTTTAACTGCTTCGGCGCCCATGCGCCCGGTCGCGCCCAGCACGGCAACGGGCAAGGGCGCGGAAAATTGTTCGGTCATGGCGTTAACCCTACCGGTGGGCCTGCGGGGCACGGGAACCGCGGAGTGTGCGTTACCTCGCAGGAACCCGTAAACCACAATGACAATGCCGGGACACCGGGTGGGTCCGGCAGTCAAGGAGCACGGCAGCGTCAGCTACCTGCGCCCACCCATTCCACCGTTCCGTCGGTGAAGAACTGTTCCTTCCAGATGGGAACCTGTTCCTTGATCCTGTCCACCAGCTCCGAGCAGACCGCGAACGCCTGGCCCCGGTGGGCTGCAGACACGGCACACACCAGAGCCGGGTCCCCGATCTCCAGCATCCCGATCCGGTGGGCCGCCCAGATCCGCACGGGCTGGGAGGAAGTGGCGGCGCCGCTCCCGCCCTGTTGGGCATGTTGTTCGGCAACCAGGCGCGCGACGACGTCGGCCATCACCTGGTGAGCCGTGGGGTGAGCGCTGTAGCTAAGGCGCTCAACTGCCTTGCCGCCGTCGTGGTTCCGCACGACGCCGCTGAAGCTGACCACCGCACCCGCGGTGTCACTTTCCACTGCCGCGATGGCCTGGTCAACGGAAATGGGTTCCGCGCTCAGGACAGCGTTGACAACCTCGAATACTGTTTCAGTGCCCATGTCCGCCTTCCAGTTGGTCGCACAGGTGCCCGATCACCGGGTCCAGGACGCTCAGTCCGTCCATGACCCCTTTAGGTGAGCCGGGCAGGTTGATGATGAAGGTCTCGCCGGCGGCGCCGGCGTAGCCGCGGCTAAGGGCCGCCAGCGGTGTCTTCGCTGCCCCGGCGCGGCGGACCGCTTCCATAATGCCGGGGATCTCGCGGTCCAGCAGCGGCAGCGTGACATCCGGGGTGCGGTCGTCCGGGCTCAAGCCCGTGCCTCCGCTGGTGATCACGACGGCGGGGCGCTGGGTCAGCAGGGCCCGGATGGCTGCGCCTACCGGCTCGCCGTCGGGAACCACCATGGCCGGAAACACGTCAAAGCCGTGTTCGGTGAGCCAGTCGGTGATCACGGGGCCGGTTTCGTCGCCGTAGATTCCGGCGGCGGCCCTGGTGGAGGCGATGACGACGCCGGCCTTTCGGCCCTGTACGTCTCCGTGGCGGTGGGGTTCGGGGGCGTTGGGAGTGCTGGTCACAGTGTCCAGTCCCCGCTCTTGCCGCCGCTTTTGGCCAGTACCTTGATGTCGTCCAAGACGGCGTGCTTGTCCACGGCCTTGATCATGTCATAGACGCTCAGGGCCGCGACGGAGGCTGCCGTGAGCGCTTCCATTTCCACCCCGGTGACGCCGCGGGTCTTAACCGTGGCCAGGATCGAGACCGCATCGGTGGCGAGCTGGAAGTCTACGGTGACCTTGGACAGCGGCAGTGGATGGCACAGCGGGATCAGTTCGGGGGTCTTTTTGGCGGCCATGATTCCGGCTACGCGTGCCACGGCCAGGGCGTCGCCTTTGGGCAGGCCGCCGGAGCCGAGCAGGCCCATGACCTCCGCGGTGGTGCGGACCGTGGCGGTGGCGGTGGCCTCCCGGGTGGTTTCGGCTTTGGCGGAGACATCCACCATCTGGGCGCTGCCGTCCTGGCGCAGGTGCGTCAGCGCGGCCGGGGACTGTTCTGCATTCACAGCATCCATACTTCCACCTCCGCCCCTGCCGCGAGCGCGTCCACTCCATCAGGGACATGGACCAGCACATTGGAACCGGCGAGCGCATGCATCAGGTGCGAACTATCCCCGCCCTGGAGCTCCACCGTTCCGTCGGGCTGGAGGGTGCCGCGGCGGACCTGGTGCTTGTGCGCGGGCGACGTCAGGGGATGCCGAAGGCGGGCCCGGAGGGGCAGGCGCGGCGCGGGAGCACCAAACAGGCTTGCCAGGACGGGGCGGAGGAACATCTCAAAGGACACCAGGCAGCTGACGGGGTTGCCCGGGAAACCCAGGAAGGGCCGCCCTTCGAAGCTGCCGATCCCCTGCGGGCCGCCCGGCTGCATGGCCACATGCAGGAACTCCACCGGCTGGTCCTCCATGGCCTGCCGCACCACCTCGTACGCGCCTTTGCTGACGCCGCCGGTGGTGACAATGAGATCCGTACCGTCTCCCTCGGTCCGCAGCAGCGTGCGAAGCGCCTCGGGGTTGTCGGTAGCGATTCCCGCACGGCGCACCTGCAGTCCTGCCTGCTTCATGGCAGCTTCGAGGAGCGTGCCGTTGGAATCGTAAATTTTGCCGGCGGGAAGTTCCTTGCCCGGTTCCACCACTTCGTCCCCGGTGGTCACCAGCAGTACGGTCAGGGCTTGACGGACTGCCACTTCCGGGATGCCCAGCGCCGCCAGCAGTCCCAGCTGGGCGGGGCCCAGGCAGGTGCCTGCCGCCAATGCTGTTCCACCTGCCCCCACGTCGCTTCCGGCAGCCCGCACGAAGATGCCCGCCGCCGCCGGTGGCAGCTTTACCGTTGTCTGCTCACCATGGGGCAGGAAACGGTCCGGAACGGCCCGCTCGATAGGGACGACGGCGTCGGCCCCTTCGGGGAGCATCGCCCCGGTCATGATCGGAGCGGCCATCCCAGGTTCAAGGGGTGCAGGGCTGGCGCCCGCTGGAACGGGAGGCATAACCCGCAGTTCCGCGCCGCCGTCGGGGACGTCCGCGGAACGAATGGCATAACCGTCCATCTGTGAATTGGCGAAGGGCGGCAGGCTGATGGGAGCGCGGACGTCGCTGACCAGTCCCCGGCCGAGGGCCGCGTGCAGTGGCAGCGCTTCGGTCCTGTCCGGGGACTGCAGCGGGCGCAGCAGTTTGGCGACGGCGGCGGCGTGCTCAGCGGCGGGCCTTGCCTGATGCCGGGGTTGGCGCCCGTTATGCCCGGTTTGGTGGCTAGGGTGCTCTGCCTGCTCTGCTGTTGGGCGCAGGGATGTTCCATGCGGTTGAGGGCTGGTCATGGTTCCGCCTTCAGTGGGCCATCAGGGTTTCACGTCCACTCTAATGGTGTGCAGCCCTGTTGCTCCGTCGGGCGCAACGGGCCTGCTCTGCTCGTCCTGTGCCTGGCCTGCGAGAGTTGTGGCGCGGACCTGGACCTCGTACTGCCCTTCAACCAGTTCCATGCCGAGCTTCCATTGGTACCAAGTGTCCAGCGAGATGCCTTCCGCCAGGTCAGCCTGTTGCCACGGCCCACGGTTCACGCGGAGCTCCACCCGTCCGATGCCTGCGTGCTGCGCCCAGGCGACGCCGCCGAACATCAAGGTGCCCGGTCTCACCGCCCGGCCGCTGCGGGGCACGTCAATCCGTGACGAACATTTGATGGGACCCCGCTCCGACCAACCCCTCGGTGTCCAATAGGCAACATCGTCGGTGAACCTGGTGACCTTAAGCTCCGTGACCCATTTGGTGGCCGACACGTAACCATATAGTCCGGGTACCACCAGCCGTACGGGGAATCCGTGCTCAAGGGGCAGCGGTTCCCCGTTCATCCCGACGGCGAGCAGCGCATCCCTGCCGTCTGTCAGGACCTCCAGCGGCGTCCCCGCGGTCCAGCCGTCCACACTTCGGGAGAGCACCATGTCCGCGCCGGGCAGCGGCCCGGCGAGCGCGAGCAGTTCCCGGACCGGCCAGCCCAGCCAGCGGGCGTTGCCTATGAGGTTGCCGCCCACATTGTTGGACACGCATGCAAGGGTCAGGTGGCGTTCAGCCAGGGGCTTTGCCAGGAGTTCCGCGAACGGCAGCTCGACCTCCCTGTCCACCAGTCCGGTTACTTTCAGCACCCAGGTATCCGGGTTTACGGCGGGAACCGTGAGGGCTGTGTCGATACGGTAGAAGTCGGCGTTGGGCGTGACCAGCGGTTGCATGCCCTCGACTTTCGCCTCAGCAGTTGGAGGTATGGCCGGCGCCGCTGAAGCGGGAGTGGGCAGGGTTACGCGGCTCCTGGCTTCGCTAGCCACTGCTGAAGCACCTCGCCACTTCGCTGCCAGCGCTCCGCCGATGACAGTGAACGCGGCTCCTCCTGCCACGGCCTGCAAGAAGCGGCGGCGGGCCGGGTCGGCGTCGGTTCCTCCCGGCGGTTCTTCCCTTGCCCATTCCTGCAGCCGGCCCATCAGGTATCGCAGCAGGACGCAGGCGAGGACAGCGGTGAGGACCGTCAGGGCAGCCGCGATGGCGGTGGTTTGGGCGCGGGTCAGGACGGCTGCCAGGCCAACCAGCCCAAAGGCGGCAACCACCGCGACGCCGGCAGAGCGGCGGCGCTGCTCCATCACTCCGGCCAGCACAGCCAGCGCAGTTATCACCAGGCCCATTCCTGCCAGGAGAGCCACCTTGTCCGCCGTCCCGAACAGCCCCGCGGCCCAGTCCTTCACTGCGGGAGGGACAGCATCGATGACGGCGCCGCCAACAGCGGTCAGCGGCGACAGCGACGGACTGAACAAGCCAGCCAGCAGCTCGCCCAGCACCACCGCGCTGCCCACCGCCGCACTCCCGGCTGCCGCCGCCCACCCATGGTTCCGGCGTTGCGCTGACCGGGGTGGCACTGATCGGGGTGGCAACGAAGGTGCCCCGTGCTTTTGCAACCCCGGCCCGCCGTCGTGCGTTGCCTTTGCCCGCTTTGGCTGGGTGGTGTCCACCCTCCCAGCATAGGTTCGCAGAGTCCCCGTGGCGCCGGTCCCGTCCCAGGTTCTCCTGCTGCAGCTTTACCTGCGTCCGTCACGAGGTGTGATGCACAACCCAACGTGGCGTAGCCTGAATTCATGAGTGTCCAGCTAGGCATGCCCCAGCCGCGGGAGGAAGCAGCACCCCTGCCCCCGGTTCCCGCTGCCCGCCCCGGCGATGCTCCGGCGGGGCTCACAGACCGCTACGGGCGCCGTGCCACGGACATGAGGCTGTCCCTGACGGACAAATGCAACCTTCGCTGCACCTACTGCATGCCTGCCGAGGGCCTGGAATGGCTGGCGAAACAGGCGGTCATGTCAGCAGAGGAGATTGTCCGTATTGTGCGGATCGGCGTGGAGCAGCTGGGGGTGCGCGAACTGCGGCTCACCGGTGGCGAACCTCTTGTGAGGCACGACCTTGTGGACATCATCTCAGCCCTTCGCAGCAACCACCCCAACCTGCCGATCTCCATGACCACCAACGCCGTAGGGCTTGCGAAAAAGGCGGCAGCTCTGAAGGCTGCAGGCCTGACCCGCATTAACGTCTCGCTGGATTCGCTGCACGAGGAAACCTTCACCCAGCTGACCCGCAGGCCCTTCCTCAACCAGGTGCTGGCCGGGGTGGATGCCGCATGGGCAGCGGGCTTGGGCCCGGTGAAGCTCAACGCGGTCCTGATGCGGGGCATCAACGATGCCGAGGCTTCCTCACTGCTGGCATGGGCCCTGGGGCGTGGCTACGAACTCCGCTTCATCGAGCAGATGCCGCTGGACGCAGACCATGGCTGGACGCGGCGGAACATGATTACGGCGGCCGAAATCCGCGAACTGCTCTCGTCGGAGTTTGTCCTCACCCCGGATCCCCGCGCCCGTGACGGCGCCCCGGCGGAGCGTTTTGAAGTACGACGGCGGGATTCCGCGTCCGCTGGGTCGGCTGGTCCACTGCTGGGAACAGTGGGGATTATTGCCTCCGTGACCGAACCGTTCTGCTCTGACTGCCGCAGGACCCGGATTACGGCAGAGGGCAAAATCATGAGCTGCCTGTTCTCCCGTGAGGAGTTCGACCTGCTGGGCCTGCTTCGCTCCGGTGCTACCGACGACGCTCTGGCCCGGCGGTGGCAGGACGCGATGTGGATCAAACCCAGAGCCCACGGAATGGACCACGTGGGACTTGATGCTCCGGACTTCGTCCAGCCGGACCGCAGCATGAGCGCCATCGGGGGCTGACACTTTTGAACGTACGTTACTTCGCTGCCGCACGCGCCGCTGCAGGGCTTGAGGAAGAGAGCTTCGACCTTGCGCCGGGCTCCACTGTCGCTGATCTGCTGCAAACGGTTCTGTCCGTGGAGCGTCCGGAACCTCCCGCGGGCACTCCCCCGCTGCCCCGCATTTTGTCCCGGAGCAGCTTCCTGCTTAACGAGGTGGCGGTGAGGGACCAGTCTGTAGTTGTGGGTGCAGACGACGTGGTGGATGTCCTGCCTCCTTTCGCTGGAGGCTAGGAACCCTACCGGCTCCTCCCGGCGGCCATACTGTGCATCCCGCCTGGAATTGTCGGTGCCTCGATGGATGATGTCGGTATGGAAAACGGCGCGTGGACAGCGGCAGCGATGGAGGGTGTTCATGCCTCCGTGGCCGTCCTGGACGCGCTGTTTCTTGAGGATGCCGCCCTCACCGCTGGCGCCGCTGGTGCCTCTGCCGGCAGCGGTGTTGGCGGCGGAATCGATGTGTTGCAGCGCGCCTACGAGCTCCGGCTGGACCGGCTGGGGCTGCTGTCGAAACTCGAAGCACAAATAGCCGGGCTGAAAGCCCGCGACGCCGCCGAGGCCCTCGACCTCCAACACGCGATGACCCCGCCGGAAGCACCCGTGCACGAACGGACCTACGCCGAAATGTCCGCGATCGAGGAAATCGCCGGCATCCTGACCATCAGCTCCCCCGCAGCCGCAGCGCTCATCACCCAGTCCCGTCAGCTCTGCACCCTGCCGCTGGCCATGGACGCCCTGTCCTCCGGCACCATCTCGTGGCAACACGCCCGAATCATCGCCGACGAAACCGAGACCCTGGGCCCCGCCGGCGGAACCGCCCTGACCGCGCACTTCCTGGACCCGGACGCACCCAACCCCGCCCGCGGAGCGGCCGCCGGGGACCTGATCCCCTCCCGGTTCCGGGCCAAAGTACGGACCTGGCGCGAACGCCACCACCCCGAATCCCTCGAAACACGCCACAACAAAAGCGCCGCCGACCGGCGGATGGAATACAGCCCGGACAGGGACGGCATGGCCTGGATCTCCGCCTACCTGCCCGCGGACAAAGCCTCTGCACTGTGGAACAACATCACAGCCACCGCCCGCGGCCTGCAAGGACCCAACGAACCCCGCACCCTGGCCCAACTCCGCCCCGACATCCTCTGCAACCGGATACTCCGCACCCGCGAACCCGGCACACAGGTACCCGGCACGCAGGTACCCGGCGCTCGGGTCCTTCCAACCGGACCCGTTCCCGCCGGGAACGCGGCACCAACCGTTGGCGGCGGGTCAGGGCAGCCAAGCGCTGAAGTGCCCACCCCGCGGACCGAGGTGCTGGTGACCGTCCCGGTGTTCGCGCTCCTAGGCCTCACCGACGAACCCGCCATGCTCGACGGGCACGGCCCCATCCCGGCATCCATGGCCCGGAAACTGGTTGCGGACGGGGCAAACTCCTTCTACCGGGTCCTGGTCGACCCAAGGGATGGGACGCCCCTGGAGATCGGCCGCAAAAGCTACCGGCTCCCCGAAACGATGAAGCGCTGGCTGCGGATGCGGGACGGTAAGTGCACCTTCCCCGGCTGCAACAACCGCACCCCCGACAACGAAACCGACCACCTTCAGGCCTGGCACCACGGCGGAACCACCGGAATCAACAACCTGGCCCAGCTCTGCCCCAAACACCACCGCCTCAAACACAACACCCCATGGGCACCCACACCAGCAACCCGAAACGAACCACCCGGCTGGACCTCACCCACCGGCCGCCACTACAAAAGCGAACAACCCGACCAGGAACCACCACACTGGCCCGCGGCTTTCGCTGGGCGTGAGCCATGGAGTTCGCCAGACGCTTCAACCGACACCCCGACGCCTCTAGCTGAAGGGAGGGACTCGCCACCGCAGTACGAGGAGCCTCCAAGCGTTCAACCTCCGTACGTTCAACCTCCGTACGAAGAACCTTCGGACCAGAACCTCGTCGACGCAGACGACATTCCGCCCGACGATGCTGTGTGGGAGGACTTTTACGCGAAACCATACGTCCTGCCGCCGGATCCGGTAAGGAATTGGGACTTGATCCTGTCCTGAACGGGGCCCGAATGTCAGTCTCTGTTGAACCACGACGTCATGAAGGGGCTGTATGCCGTGCCAGTACCATCAGCGGTTACGCGCTCCGCAAGACCACTTTCCCGTACAGCGTCATCTCCGCGCGGACGCAACTCCGTCACATGGGTCAGCACGTCGCCGTCAACGCGCAGCGTGTGCCGGGTCCACCCTGCACTGCCGTGCCGTTCCACCCGCAGGGCCCCTTCATGCCATAAACAGCGGACCGGTGCGTCCGGCGCCGGGCCGGCGCCGTCCACGTAGTACCACAGGACGTCCTGATGATCCGGATCCACGGTGAACATCCCGTGCCCTTCAAAATGCGCGCCGTCCGGCTCGACATGGCGGTAGCTCTGGACCACCGCGAAACCGCCTGCCACGCGCGTATAGGTTACTTCGGCATCAACAGTACGCTCGGGCCCCCAGGGACCAGCCGCAAGGCGGGTGCTCCCGCGCCAGTGACCGAGGAACGCAGCCAGGGCGCCCGGCAATCCGCCGGACTGCGTCCGTTCCACTGGCCCTCACTTCCGGAGCTTAAGTCCTGCCGTTTGCGGGATGCGTTGTTGTTTTGCCGCGGTCACAGACCGAAAGTCTCCGTCTCCTCGAACGGTCCCACCACGGTTACAGTCCTCGGCGCCGCGGCAAGTTCCGCAGCAAGATCCTGTACCTGCTCGGCCGTGACGGATTTGATCAGGCGCAAGGTTTCGTCGATGTCCTGGTACTCCCCGGAGACGAGCTCTGCCCGGCCCAGCCGGGACATCCGCGACCCGGTGTCTTCCAGGGCCAGGACGATGCCGCCGCCGAGCTGGCCTACAGCCTTGCGCAGCTCGTCCTCTGTGATTCCATGCTCCGCAAGCTTGTCCAATTCCGCGCCGAGCAGTTCCAGTACCTGCCGCACCTTGGACGGCGTGCAGCCCGCGTACATGCCGAAGTAGCCGGCGTCCGCGTAGGAGGAAGCGAAGGAGTAGGTGGAGTAGACCAAACCGCGCTTCTCCCGGATCTCCTGGAAGAGGCGCGAAGACATCCCACCGCCGAGCACGGCGTTCAGGACGCTCATGACATAACGCCGCTCGTCGGTGGCAACGATGGTGGGGCAGCCCATGATGATGTTCGCCTGCTCCACTGCCCGCTTGACCACGTGGAGTCCGGCGGTCCCCGTGATCAGGGCCCGGTCAGTGGAACGCCGCTCCACCGGCGCGGCGTCACTCTTCAGCGACCACCCGGCGGACTCAAGGGCGCTGACCACAAGGTCACAGACGACGTCGTGCTCCAAGCCGCCGGCTGCGGTGATCACCAGCTCATCCGGCCGGTAATACCTCTGGTAGTGCTCCCACACGGAGTCACGGGCCACGGCTTTGATGGCGTCCGGTGTGCCACCGATAGGGCGGCCCAGGGGGTGGCTGCCGAGCACTGCCGAGACAAAGTGTTCGTGCGCGACGTCGGTGGGGTCGTCACTGTCCATGGCGATTTCCTCGAGGATGACGTCCCGTTCCTGCTCCATTTCCGCCGGATCCAGGACGGCTCCGGTGATCATGTCGGCGATGACGTCGATGGCCATGGGCAGGTCCGAGTCCAGGACCCGGGCGAAGTAGCAGGTGCTTTCCTTGGCTGTGGCCGCGTTGGACTCCCCGCCCACCTCGTCAAAGGCCGAGGCGATCTCCAACGCAGTACGGCGCCTGGTTCCCTTGAACAGGAGGTGCTCGAGGAAGTGGGTAGAGCCGTGCTGTCCCGGGGCCTCGTCACGGGATCCGACGCCCACCCAGAAACCGATGGTAGCCGAGCGCTGGCCAGGCATTGCCTCTGTCAGCACCCGCACTCCCCCGGGCAATACCGAACGCCGGACCTCGGAGCCGCCGTCGGAACCGTGGACCAGGGTGTTGCCGCGGTGGTTCTGCTCGAGCGGCAGGGGTACTACAGTCATTGAGGCCTTTCAAAGGGGCAGCCGGGATCTGGCTGCCATCGTAACAGCGGCGGGGGGGGGGGGGGGGTCGGCGCACCCCACCACACCCCCCTTGCTCTTTTCGCTCACAAAAA
>NZ_JBNHEX010000016.1:0-76571 GCF_059089685.1 Arthrobacter sp. sptzw42 | reverse complement strand
CCCCCCCCCCCCCCCCCCCCCCCCCCCCCCCCCCCCCCCCCCCCCCCCCCCCCCCCCCCCCCCCCCCCCCCCCCCCCCCCCCCCCCCCCCCCCCTCCTCCCCCCCCCCCCCCCCCCCCCCCCCCCCCCCCCCCCCCCCCCCCCCCCCCCCCCCCCCCGCCGTCGTATCAGCGGCCGGGCCAGCAAGCGCTGTTACTGCTTCAGGAAACTGATGGCGTCACTGTCCGTGAGCTGTTCGAAGTGCCGGTAGAAGCTGCCGACGGCCCGGAATTTGCCCGGCAGGTGCAGGCACAGGACGGCGTCGCATACCCGCTCCACAGAGGCCTCGGCTTCGATTGAACCCACAGGGGCGGCGGCCACAACCGTTGCCGCTCCACCCTCGCGGACAGCCTCGACGGCGGCGCGCATGGTGGCACCGGTCGCCAGGCCGTCGTCGATCAGCAGGACAGTTTTCCCGGAGAGGTCGTGGTCTATTCCCGGATAGAGGTGGACGCGGCGGGCCAGTTCAGCGCGTTCCCGCTGTTCCACCTCGTCCAGCAGTTCCTGGCGCACTCCATGCTCCAGTACCCGGTCCACCAGCGGCTTGTTGAGCAGGCGGACGGTCCGGCCCCGTGCCCATGCCAAAGCCCCGTAGGCAGTCTCCTGGTGTCCCGGGATGCCCAGCTTGCGCACCAGGACAGCTCCCAGCGGGAGGTAGAGGGCCTTGGCGGCCGAAGCCGCTACCGGGATGCCGCCCCGGGCAAGGCCCAGGACCACGGTGCCGGGCTGCTCACGGAACTGTGCGAGTACGGCGGCCAGCTTCTCGCCGGCCTCGGTGCGGTCTTCAAAGCGCGTCAGCATATTTCCCTCCCGGCTCATGCCAGCCCTTCCTTCAGCCTACCGCCGGGGAGGGCAGGGGCCGGCGGCTGCCGGGGCAAGGGCGGATTAGACCGCGAGGAAAGCGATGGCTGCCTGCTTGAAGGCCCGGCTGGTGATGGCGTTGGTGTGATTCCGGCCCGGCAGCAAAACCTCTTCCACCATCGCCCCGGCGTGGCGGGCGAGTCCGGCCAACTGCGGCAGGCTGGAGGCGCGTTCGTCCTTGTCGCCGGCCACCAGGAGCATGGGCACGTGCGGCACTGCCTCGGCAGGGTCATAGGGTTCGGCTTTGATGGCTTCCACCAAAGACAGCAGCGCAAAAATGTTGTTGCTGGGCAACAGCAGCGCCATTTTCAGCAGCCGCGCGGTGGATTCGTCACTGATGGGAGTCCCGTCCGCGAGGTAGTCCTGGGCTGCCACGAGGTCGAAGGCCGCGAGGGGATCCGCAATGTTAGGCCCGCCCAAAACCAGCCGATGCACGAGCTCCGGCTGCGTGGCTCCGAACTCCCAGGCGAGTCGGGAGCCGAGGGAGTAACCCACGATGTCCAGTCCGCTGGAAGGGTCACCGTCCTGCACGGGGCGCGCGCCGGCGTCGAACGCTACCTGGAGCAGGTCCGCCCGGATCCTGCTGGGGGAGTAGGAATCCCGATCCTCCGGGGCTCCGCTGCGGCCGTGGCCCGGCAGGTCCACGGTGATGACCCGGCGGCCGGCATCGAGCAGGGCAGCCACCCAGCCGGTGTCCTCCCAATTGAGCTTGCTGGAAGACGAGAAGCCGTGCAGCAGCAGGACGGGCCGTAGCCCGGCATCCACGGCAGGATCATGCACCTTCACGTACAACTGGGGGTCCGTACCCTCCACTGTGTGCGCGTGCTGCTCGCCGGTGTGCCTGCCGCTCATGGTGTCAGTCCTCATCAACTACGGCGCGGGGCGGACCCGGCGCGTCGGAAGCTCGTATTTCGGGACTACTCTACCTGCCTGCCGGGCCGGTAAATCTACGCTGGCGGTGCACGCACCCCGGCGCAGTCGAGCAGCGCCAGGTGCCTTTCGGGAAGGTCATTCCGGCACCTGAAGCGAACTCTAGTTGGGACGGTTTCTGGTGGTGAAGCGGGCAGCTGCAGCACAGGCAACAGCGATTCCCGCAATGAGGCCGATGGTGCTGAAGAGCTGGATGCGGCTGCTCTCGGCGCTGAAGCCTACGGCGAAGATCAGGCCCAGCAGGACGAGCCCCACGATGGTCAGGGCCGGGAAACCCTTCATCCGCAGGGGCAGTGCCGTGCCTTCCCGGTCTGCACGGCGCCGCAGGACCAGCTGCGAGACCAGTGCGCTGCCCCACACCACCAGGCAGGTGGATCCCACCAGCTGGAACAGGGCAGGAAGGATCCGCTCCGGGAACAGCAGTTCCAGGACCGTGGCCACGAAGCCGAACGCCACGGACACCCCGACAGCCAGCATGGGAACGCTGGCGCCGCTCAGGCGGGTGAGGAACCGCGGGGCTTCGGCCCGCTCGGCCAGGGAATAGACCATCCGTGAGGCACCGTAAAGGTTGGCGTTCAGCGCTGAAAGAAGCGCGACGACGGCCACCAGGGTGATGGCCGTTGCGGCACCCGGGATCCGGGCTGCGTCCAGGACGCCGGCGAACGGTGACGCCAGGCTCTCCGAGGTTGCCGGCAGGACAGCGGCGATCACAAAGACTGAGCCGATGTAGAAAACCAGGATGCGCCACACCACGGTCCTGATGGCCTTGCCCACGCTGTGCTCCGGATCTTCGGTCTCTGCCGCCGCCACGGACACGATTTCGGTGCCGCCGAAGGCGAAGATCACCACAAAGAGGGCGGAAGCAATTCCGCCAAGTCCGGCGGGGGCAAAATCTGCCGTCAGGTTGGCCAGCCCGGGGGACGCCACCGCGGGCAGCAGGCCCAGCAGCAGGGCTGCGCCCACCACCAGGAACAATACGATTGCGGCGACCTTGAGGATGGCGAACCAAAACTCGAACTCGCCGAAGTTCCGTACGCCCGTGAGGTTGATGGCCGTGAAGACGACCATAAAGATCAGTGCCAGCGCCCACACCGGAAGCACCGGCCACACCGTAAAGAGAAGCCCGGCGGCTCCCAATGCCTCGGCTGCGATCACCACCACCAGCTGCAGCCACCAGAGCCAGCCGATGGTGACGCCCGCCGTCTTTCCCAGTGCCCGCTCGGCATACACGGAGAAGGCCCCGCTGTTTGGACTGGCCGCGGCCATTTCACCCAGCGCCCACATCACCAGGATGATCAGCGTGCCCGCCACCAGGTAGGAGATGAGCACTGCGGGGCCGGCCGCCTGCACGCCGGCCCCCGATCCGAGGAACAGGCCGGCGCCGATGGCGCTGCCCAGTCCCATCATGGTGAGCTGGCGCGGTTTCATGGCATGGCCCAGATGGCCTTGCTGATGAACTTCTGCGGACTTCATCGTCATTTTGATGCTGGACCTTCTTGGGGTGTGGATGATGGCTCCTCGTGGGACCTATCGAATTTACCGCCTCCGGCTCCGCAGGGCGTAGTCGGGGCTAACGTCCCTGAACAGGTGAACCAAGGGGAGCTCATTGAAACATTCGCATCTGAACCACTCTTGCCCCTAGAATTAGTTTTGGTCAGAGTGACCATAACTAGGCGGGGCTTACGGAAAGCGACCGCAGGCGAAAAGGGCGGTGGCACATGTATTCGAGCTCTGCGAACGTCTCCGAGCGCCGGGCAGCCCCTCCATCACTGGCCATCTCCACCGTCATCTTCGCGCTGCGACCCAGCGAAGCGTCGGGACGGCCCACGTTGTGGCTGCCCCTGGTCCGCCGGATCCGTGAGCCGTTCAAGGGATTGTGGGCGCTGCCGGGCGGGCCCCTGAGCCACTCCGAGTCCCTGCAGGACGCCGCCTCCCGGAACCTGGTGGAGACCACTGGCCTCGTTCCGAGCTATCTCGAGCAGCTGTACGCCTTTGGCGGACTGCACCGCTCACCCACCCAGCGGGTGGTTTCGATCGTCTACTGGGCCCTGGTCCAGCCCACCGAAGCCGCGCTCGCGGACGAGTCGGAAAACGTCCGGTGGTTCCGGGCGGATCGGCTGGGTGAACTCGCCTTCGACCACAACGCAATCGTGGACTACGCACTCTGGCGGCTGCGCAACAAGCTGGCCTACGGTTCCGTGGCATACCACCTGCTGGGGGAGTACTTCACCCTCGCCCAGGTCCGGGAGGTTTACGAAGCAGTGCTGGACAGGCAGCTGGACCCTGCCAACTTCCGCAGGCAACTGAAATCAACTCCGGACATAGAAGAAACCGGCGAGTACCTCCAGGGCGGCAAGCACCGCCCGCCCCGCCTCTACCGTTTCACCGGCCGTCCCGGCCTTGACCCAGACAACAGGAGCACACCATGAGCAGCGTCAACACAGCAATCCAGCTGATCACGCGCGAACAGGCCGAAAAGGGCACAACCGCGCAGGGCGGCACGTGCAGCCCCGCCCTCGCCAAGGGGCCGTGGGACTACGACCTCGCCGAGGCGCTGACCGGCATTCCCGCCTATGGCCCCGGCGCCTCCAGCGCGGACGATGCCCCTGCTGCTACCCCGCGCCAGGGTCAGTTGCCCGACGAATACAAGCTCGCCGGCGACGCCGAACTGGGCGAAAGGATCCTGGCAGCCAAGGCCGCGCTGGGGAACAGGGCCGTCATCCTGGGGCACTTCTACCAGCGTGATGAAGTCATTCAGTACGCCGACTTCGTAGGTGACTCCTTCCAGCTGGCCAACGCGGCCCTCACCCGGCCTGCCGCGGAGGCGATTGTCTTCTGCGGCGTCCACTTCATGGCCGAAACCGCCGACATCCTCTCCGCGCCGGAACAGGCCGTCATTCTGCCCAACCTCGCAGCCGGCTGCTCCATGGCGGACATGGCCGACGCAGACTCCGTCGCCGAGTGCTGGGAGCAACTCGAAGAGATTTACGGCACCGAGCCCGACGCCGAAGGAAGAGTCCCGGTCATACCGGTCACCTACATGAACTCCTCCGCAGCCCTGAAGGCCTTCTGCGGTGAGCGCGGCGGCATCGTCTGCACCTCCTCCAACGCCAGGACGGTCCTCGAATGGGCGTTACAGCGGGCCCAGCGCGTGCTCTTCTTTCCGGACCAGCACCTGGGCCGCAACACCGCCAAGGCACTGGGCGTGCCCCTGGAGCAGATGCCCATGTGGAACCCGCGCAGGGACCTGGGCGGCAACGACGAACAGGCCCTGCTCGATGCCAGGGTCATCCTGTGGCACGGGTTCTGCTCTGTCCACAAGCGCTTCAACGTAGGCCAGATCGAGAAGGCCCGGGCCGACTTTCCCGGAATCCAGGTGATCGTTCACCCCGAGTGCCCCATGGAGGTAGTGGACGCCGCCGATTCCGCAGGTTCCACCGACTTCATCCAAAAGGCCATTGCCGCGGCCACGGAGCCCACCACCTTCGCGATCGGCACCGAAATCAACATGGTGAACCGGCTTGCAGCCGAGTACCCGCAGCACACCATCTTCTGCCTTGACCCCGTCATCTGCCCCTGCTCCACCATGTACCGGATCCACCCCGGCTATCTTGCGTGGGTCCTTGAAGAACTTGTCGCCGGGCGCGTTGTCAACAGGATCACCGTGGCGGACTCGGTGCAGGATCACGCCAGGACGGCACTCGAACGCATGCTCGCGGCCAGGCCCTCATGACCCGGCTTCCCACCCAGGCCCCTCCAGGGGGCCGAATGCTGTCCGGACCTGACGGGGTGCCCGGCCGCAGCACGCAGGCGCGTCCGCGGCTGATCGTCGTCGGCAGTGGCATCACCGGGCTGTACGCTGCCCTGCTGGCAGCGGATTCCGGTGCGGAAGCCGTGCTTCTGAGCAAGGGGCAGCTGCGCGCAAGCAACACCTGGTATGCCCAGGGCGGCATTTCCGCCGTGCTGGACGTGCCCGCTACTGGGGACACCGTGGAAGACCACATCGCCGATACCCTCCGTGCCGGGGCCGGGCATTGTAATGAAGAGGCCGTCCGGCTGATGTGTACTGAAGCGCGCCGCGACATCGCCGGACTGCAGCGTTTCGGCGTCCAGTTCGACGCAGAGGCCGATGGCGGCCCGGCCCTGGGGCTCGAAGCAGCCCATTCCGCGCCCCGCATCCTGCACGCCGGCGGCGACGCCACAGGAGCGAAAGTTGCCGCGGCGCTGATCGAGGCAGTGCTGAGCCGACAAGCTGCCGGGATCCTGACGGTTGTACCTTTTGCCCATGCAACACGGCTCCTGCAAGATAACGGCACAGTCACCGGGGTGGAGTTCCTTCAGGACGGCCCCACGGTCGCGGTGTACGGTGACGCGGTCCTGCTGGCAACCGGGGGAGCAGGCCAGCTTTTCGGCAGCACCACAAATCCCGGCGTGGCCACTGCAGACGGCCTGGCGCTCGCCGTCCGGGCCGGCGCTGCAGTGGCCGACCTTGAGTTTTTCCAGTTCCACCCCACCTGCCTCGTTTCCGGCGCCCAGGGTCCCAACACCCAGTCCCCCAATACCCCGGCCACAGCCAGCCTTGACCACGATCCGCTGCTCATTTCCGAAGCAGTCCGTGGCGAAGGGGCCGTACTCGTCGACGGCAACGGGAAGCGCTTCATGCGTCTGTACCATCCGGACGCCGAACTTGCCCCACGGGATGTGGTGTCCCGCAGCATCGCCCTGCACCTGGCCAAGCTCGGGGACCCCGCCGGCCACGTCTACCTCGATGCCCGCGTCATTGAGTCCGGAAAAGGCAAGGGATTCCTGGCAAAGCGCTTCCCCACCCTCACGCAGCGGACACTCGACGCCGGCATCGACTGGACACGGGAGCTGGTCCCCGTGGCTCCTGCGGCGCATTACTGGATGGGCGGAGTGGCCACCGACCTGCACGCCAGGACCAGTGTCCCTGGTCTTTACGCGGCGGGGGAAGTCGCCTGCACAGGTGTACAAGGGGCTAACCGGCTGGCCAGCAACTCCCTCCTTGAGGGCCTCGTTTTCGGCCGCCGCGCCGTTGATGCCTTCCTCTCCAGGGGCTCCGGCCGGGTGTGGCCTCAGGCTGTCCCTCCGGAGGCCGGCGCGGCGGAAACGTGCGCCACGCCCGAGGCCGCGGGCATCCCGTTTTCGCGGGATGCCCTTCGCCGGCTGATGACTGCCAAAGCCGGGGTACTTCGTCAGGGCGTGTTGCTGCAGGAGGCGGCGGAGGCCCTTAACGGGTGGGCCGCCGTCGTCCGTCCCGAATCCGTTCCTGCCGGCGCGGACGTTGAAGAACATGAGGACCGGAACCTGCTGCTCGCCGCGCAGTTCCTGGTGGCCGCCGCGCAGAAGCGCCTGGACTCACTGGGGGCGCACTACCGCAGCGACAGCCCAACTGATGCTGCCGGCATCCCAGACGATATTGAAGGAACCTCCCCAACACGCCCGAAAGCGAGCCTTGTCCATGACTGAAAACTCCGTGATGACAGCGGCGGCTGCCAACGGCCGGCGCCTGGACCTGACGCTGCCGCCGGCGCCCGTACGGGAAATCCTGCAGCGCGCCTTCGCCGAAGACGCCCCGGCGGGTGACATCACCTCCCAGCTCCTGATCCCCGCCGAAGCCCATGCCACCGCAGTGCTGAGCGCGCGCGTGCCCGGGGTCCTTAGCGGCGCCACGGTGTTCCGCGACGCCATGCTGCTGGTGGATCCCGGCACCGAAGTTCAGCTGCTGGTCGGGGACGGGGAAACGTTCGATGCCGGCAGCAGCCTTGCGCGGGTCAGCGGCCGTGCCAGGTCCGTACTGCTCGCCGAACGCGTGGCCCTCAACCTGGTGCAGCGCATGTCAGCCATCGCCACGAGGACGGCCGAGTTTGTCCAGCTGACCGAAGGCACGTCCGCCCGGATCACCGACACCCGCAAGACCACGCCGGGCCTGCGGATCCTGGAGCGGTACGCTGTGCGGTGCGGGGGCGGCGCCAACCACCGGTACAGCCTCTCGGACGCCGTACTGGCCAAGGACAACCACCTCGCCGTGATGACCGGGGGCGACCCCGCCCGGCTCACCGGGCTCCTCACGGCCGCCAAAGCGCAGTTGGGGCACACCACGCACTTTGAGGTGGAAGTGGACCGCATGGACCAGATTGAGCCCGTCCTGGCCGCCGGCGTGGACACCATCATGCTCGACAACTTCACTGTGGAGGAGCTGAGGGCCGGTGTGGCTCTGGTAGCGGGGCGTGCGCAGGTGGAGGCCAGCGGGAACGTGAATCTGGGCACCGTGGCAGGGATTGCAGCTGCGGGAGTCGACGTTATTTCCGTTGGCGCCCTGACCCACACCGTGGCGGCCCTTGACCTTGGGCTGGACGTGGAACTGGTCCTCAGGTGACTGCCCATGATCTTCCTTGACGCCGCCGCTACCACCCCGGTCCGCCGCGAGGTGCTGGACGCGATGTGGCCGTACCTGACCGGTGAGTTCGGCAATCCCTCAAGCCATCACACCCTGGGCGAGGCTGCTGCAGGTGCGCTCGCGGGTGCCCGGCGGTCCGTGGGGGCGGTCCTGGGTTGCCGGCCCGGCGAAGTGACCTTCACTTCCGGGGGAACCGAAGCTGACAACCTTGCTGTCAAAGGCATCGCCCTGGCCCGGCAGGCGGCGGACCCGCACCTGAACCGGGTGGTGGTCAGCGCCGTCGAACATTCCGCAGTGGAGGAGTCGGCCCGGTACCTGGAGCGCTTCCACGGCTTCGTGGTTGATGTGGTTCCCGTTGACGGGCAGGGCCGGGTTACGCCGGCGGCGTTCAGGGCCGCGCTTCGGCCGGAAACTGCCCTCGCCAGCGTCATGTACGCCAACAATGAGATGGGAACGGTACAGCCCGTCGCTGAACTGGGCGCCTTGGCCCGCGCCCTCGGCATACCGTTCCACACAGATGCCGTGCAGGCGGCCGGATGGCTGCCGCTGGACACCAAGGCGCTCGGGGTTGATGCGATGAGCATTTCCGGCCACAAGCTCGGCGCACCCAAAGGCTGCGGCGTGCTGTATGTCCGCGGACGCACCAGGATGGAGCCGCTAATTCACGGCGGCGGGCAGGAACGCGGCCGGAGGTCCGGGACCGAAAACGTGGCCGGGGCGGTGGGCCTGGCCACCGCCCTCACCCTGGCACAGGCCAGCCAGGCGGAAGAACGACGCCGGGTGGCGGCCTTGCGGGACAGGTTCATCAGCGCTGTGCTCACCGGTGTTCCGGGGTCCATCCTCACCGGGCATCCCGTCGAGCGGCTGCCCTCTGTGGCGTCCTTCTGCTTTCCCGGAACCAGCGGGGAATCGGTGCTGCTTGAACTCGAACGCCGGGGCGTTGTCTGCTCCAGCGGGTCAGCCTGCGCGGCGGGTTCCGATGCGCCGTCGCCCGTGCTCACGGCATTGGGACTTTCCCCGGAAGTTGCCCAGACGGCCGTCCGGTTCAGTTTCGGTGCAGCGGTGACGGAAGCGGACCTGGAAGCGGCGTCCGGTTTGGTGCTTGACGCCGTCGGCCGGGTCAGGGCACTGGGGGCCTAGGGCGTGTCTCCTAAAGCTGTCAGCCAGATGCTGATCGCTCGGAGGACTGCTCCACCCCGGTAGGTGAGGGCGAGTTTGTCGTAGCGGGTGGCCAGAGCCCGCCACTGCTTGAAGGTGTTGAAGTTGCGTTCGACGACGTTGCGGCCTTTGTAGTCCTCTTTGTCGAAGGCCGGGGGCCGGCCGCCGGTGGATCCCCGTCGTTTCCGATGACCAATCTGGTCTGATGGTTGCGGGATGACAGCGACGATATTGCGGTCGCGAAGGTGGGTCCGGATGGCTCTGGATGAGTATGCCTTGTCACCGCGAACACGGTCCGGGCGGGTACGTGGCCTGCCCGGACCGCAACGAGCAATCTTCAACTGGCTCATGAGGTGGCCGAACATCGGCGCATCCCCGCCCTGGCCCGGTGCGACCAGCAGAACCAGTGGCCGGCCTTTGCCATCGACCAAGGCGTGAATTTTGGTGCTCAGTCCGCCGCGGGACCGTCCAATGGCGTGATCGTCCGGCTCAGCAAACAGATTCAGGTAATTCGAGCCGGCCCCCTGTGGCGCGGGGAAGGTTGGTGCCATGCTGGTGGGCGCGGTTGACCGTCGAGTCGACCGAGACCGACCAGTCCACTTCACCTCGAGAGTCCGCCACCGTCAGCAATGTCGCCAGAATGCTGTCCCACGTTCCGTCACCGCTATAGCGGCGGTGACGCTTCCAAACGGTCTGCCACGGACCGAATTCGGAGGGAACATCCCGCCAGGCGATTCCGCATCGGTACCGGTGAATGATGCCCTCGACAACCCGGCGGTCGTCCCGGAATGGACGTCCCAGCCGGCCGGCAGAGGACGGCAGTAACGGCTGGATGCGGGCCCACTGCCCGTCAGTCAAAACAGAAGTACGCGACACCCATCAAGCATCACTGCTAAGCCAGCCCAGATTTAGGAGACACGCCCTAGCGCCGGAGCTCACAGGGTGCTCCTTTAGTAGAGTTCGCCTACCGGTATCTCCACGGCCAACCGGTTGGACGGTCCAGCCAGCGGGCAGGCCCAAACCTCGTTGTAGGCGCAGGACGGGTTGTAGGCAAAGTTGAAATCGAGCACGAACGGGGCGTCCCGGCCGGTGCCGTAGACCCCGTGGTACGCACCCTTGATGGTGTCCAGCAAATACCGGCCCGCCCCGTAGCTGCCGCCCGGCTGGCCTGCAGTGGCGTCCCGGAACGGCACAAAGATACCGCCGCCGTATCCTTGCAGCTTCCAGACCGCCAGCTGGCCTACTTCCGGCAGGTCGAAGGTGCCCAGGCGAACGAAGCGGACAGCGCCGTCGGTACCCGTCTCCACGCTGATCTCCCTGCCCGCGCCCTCCGGGGTCAGCGGAACGTGGAACCGGTAAATCGGATCATAGTCCGCCGTCTTCAGCCCCGAGAAGTGCGCCTTATCCGCCGTGGTCAAGGGAGAGGCCGGGTGCGTGGCGAACATCAGGTCGCGCTGGTGGCGCCAGTAGGAATGCGCTTCCGCCGGACTCTCGATGGCAAGCTTGCGGACGTTGTGGTACATGGCAAACGTCCTCAGCCGCCAGTCAGCGGTCTCGACGGCGGAAATATCAGTCCGGTTTTCCTCGGCTTCGCCCTGGTGCTCTTCCATATGCCCAGCCTAGCCCCCGGCCGCAGCATACCGTCCGAGGGCGGCAGCCGGACGGGCGCGCAGGCAGTGATTTCGGCAGAAACGCCGCCGGAATCACCGCCGGGCCGGCAGGCGCCGTTACGCTGGCTGCATGAAAGGCAAGGCATCCATGGCCGTCCTGCTGGCATCGGCCATCCTCCTGGCAGGGTGTTCAACTCCGCCAGGCAGCGGTCCGGGCTGGACAGCGCAGCCGGGCCCTTCAGAAGCCGGAAGCACTGCTCCTCCATCAGCAGATGCCTCCGCAGCAGCAACGCCGGGCGCCGGCGCGACCCCCACCGCAGGCCCAGAGGCTGTTGCCACTGCGGCAGCCTGGAAGACCTTCTCGGATGCCGGCAAGACCGTCAGCTTCGATCTCCCGCAGGACTGGATCGCACAGTCCGTCCAGCCGGACGAGGGAACCCTGCCCGGAGCGCTCAAAGTCGAGGTGAAAAAGCCGGACGGAACTTTCCTGGCAGCGCTGCGGACAGGACTGCCGCCGTCGTCCGCCGAATGCGCTGACGCCTCGAAGCGGCCCTATTCGGTGATCAGCAGCCTCCCGCTGGAGTTGCCCGCCGCCGGCGGGGAAGGAACCATACCGCCGAGGGTGGTTTTCCGGGTGATCCAGGGGTACCGATACTTCGGGTCCTATGGCATCACCAACGTTATGGGCGGCGGTGGCGGGCAGGCGTGCGAGCTCCGCAACGTCGTCCGTGGTCCGGCCGGGAAGGGTGACTTGTCCTTTGGTGATGTGGTCTCCGTGAAGGCCTTCGCCCCGGATGAGAAGGTTGCCCCCGCCAAGGCCTTCGACACCCTGGACCAGGCTGCGCGGTACGCCTCGGAGGGAACTGAATTCGCGAACGTCCAACGGATGCTAATGTCGCTGAAGATCAAAAACTAGTCCCGTTCCCGGCCCCACGATGCGCCAGGCAGAGCGGAGACTTTTCTTCCGCCGCCGACACCCCCGGAGAGCAATGGAACGCAGTGTTTCCGCACGACTGGTCTTCAAGACCGTAGCCAACACCAAGGTGGCCATGGCCATCGCCGCAGCGCGGAACAGCGGCTATTCCTCCTTCGAGGAGTCCCTGTCCGTGACGGCCGGGGGACAGCAGGTTCCCCTGACCGAAGTATTGGACCACCACGGGGGCAGGTTCCACTACATGGAGTTTGCCGAGCCGGCCGAGGTAACGGTGGAATACGCTGCCACCGTGGGCGGAAAGGCGGAGCCTGAGGAATCGGAACTCGCCGACAGGATCCGGTACGTCCGGCCCAGCCGCTACGCTGAATCGGACCGGCTCCTGCCTACGGCCTACGCGGAGTTCGAAGGGGTCCACGGCGGCGGATTGCTGCACGCTGTCAGGAACTGGGTCAACGGTGAGCTGCGCTACCTCAGCGGATCCTCCCGGGGCACTGACGGTGCAGTTGAAACACTTCTCAGCCGGCGTGGAGTGTGCCGGGATTTTGCCCACCTGGCCATCGCGCTGCTCAGGTCCAGGGACATTCCGGCGAGGCTCGCCGCGGTCTACGCCCCGGGACTGAGCCCGATGGATTTCCATGCAGTGGCTGAGGCCTATGTGGAAGGGGCCTGGCACGTCATTGATCCCACCGGTCTGGCGCCGCGGGAATCGATGCTGCGCATCACGGCCGGCCGCGATTCTGCCGACACAGCTTTCCTGTCCACCGTCGGAGGAAGCCTTATCCTCAACCAGCTCCAGGTCACCGCTGTTGTCAACGGTGACCTGCCCGTGGAGGACCCAGCCCGGCTGGTGGAACTGGCCTAGCCGGGCCCTGCCCGGCCAGGCTCCTGACCGGTGCAGGACTTGCGCCGGCTGTTTCCGGCGACGGCGGCCGGATGGCTAGCGGAGCGGCCGGGGACCGAGTGAGCTGCGGAGCTTTTCCGTGAGCCGCCGCAGTTCCTTCTGTTCAGCCGGCGTCAGGGCCGGGCCCATCAGGGTGGAAATGTCCCGGACGTGCTCGCGCCCAATTTCCTTTTGCAGTTCCCGGCCCGCGTCCGTCAGCTGCAGGAGCACGCCCCGGCCGTCCTCGGGGGCCGGCATCCGGGCTACAAGCCCGCGTTTTTCCAGCCGCTCCACCAACCTGCTGAGGCTCGATTGGCTCAGCAGCACGTTGTCGTTGAGCTCGTTGAGCCGCAGCCACCCCGTCGGGCAGCGCGAGAGCGTGAAGAGTACGTCGTACTCGTTCACGGCGAGCCTCCGGAAGGCCGGCCCTGACTGCAGCTTACGCATCACCGCCACCTGGGCCCGGAACAGCGACTCCCACGTTTCCGCGGCGAGGCGGACCGGGGACTCGGTATCCTTGCCGGCCATCACGCGTCCGCGGCGGACTTTTCAGCGGACTGGGCTGCGAGCAGCGCAGCGACCCGGCCGGCGTGGGTGGGCGGTTCGGGAACGTGGGCCGGCTTGCGGGCCGCGTATTCCTTGCGCAGGACGGGCAGGACTTCTTCGCCGAACAAGTCCAGCTGCTCGAGTACGGTTTTCAGCGGCAGGCCCGCGTGGTCGATCAGGAACAGCTGCCGCTGGTAGTCGCCGAAGTACTCCCGGAAGGTCAGCGTTTTCTCGATGACTTCCTGCGGGCTGCCGACGGTCAGCGGCGTCTGCGAGGTGAAGTCCTCCAAAGAAGGCCCGTGCCCGTACACTGGAGCGTTGTCGAAGTAGGGGCGGAACTCTTTGACGGCGTCCTGGGAATTCCTGCGCATGAAGAACTGGCCGCCCAGGCCCACAATCGCCTGGTCTGCCGTGCCGTGGCCGTAGTGCTCGTAGCGCTCACGGTAGAGGCCGATCAGCTGCTGGTAGTGCTCCTTGGGCCAAAAGATGTTGTTGGCGAAGAAGCCGTCGCCGAAGTAGGCGGCCACTTCGGCGATCTGCGGCGTGCGGATGGAGCCGTGCCACACGAAGGGGGCGACGCCGTCGAGAGGACGGGGGGTGGACGTGAAGTTCTGCAGCGGGGTGCGGAACTTGCCTGACCAGTTCACGGTGTCCTCGTCCCACAGCTTGCGCAACAGGCTGTAGTTCTCGATGGCAAGCTCGACGCCGTCCTGGATGTTCTTGCCAAACCAGGGGTAGACGGGAGCCGTGTTGCCGCGGCCGAGGACCAGATCGACCCGGCCGTCGGCGAGGTGCTGGAGCATCGCAAAGTCCTCGGCGATCTTCACCGGATCATTGGTGGTGATCAACGTGGTGGCCGTGGAAAGGGTGATGCGCTCAGTTTGCGCCGCGATGTAGGCGAGGGTGGTGGTGGGCGAGGAGGAGAAGAAGGGCCGGTTGTGGTGCTCGCCGAGGGCGTAGACATCCATTCCGATTTCCTCAACCTTTTTGGCGATGGCGACGGAGGCCTTGATGCGCTCGTTCTCGGTGGGGATCCGGCCCGTGGTGGGGTCCGGAGTGATGTCGCTGACGCTGAAAACACCGATTTGCATGATGTGCCTTTCCGTTGCTGAGGCTTGCTGGCTTGCTTCCAGTATAGGCCAATGTAGATGCATTTGCATCTATCGCCGGATACAACGCTCCCGGCCGGAGAATATTCCGCTGCTGCCTTACCTGGGCTGCTTGGGGCTACTCGGGGCTTTCGGGGGCAGCGCGGCGTCCGCTGACCTTGGGGACCATGCCGGTGGTCCAGTCACGGAACTCTTCGTCCACGTCGGCAGCAGGGCCAAACTCCGGGCGTTCCTGCAGTTCCCGGAGCAGCGCCTTCCTTTCCCGGCGGCCCTCCACGAGGCGGTACAGCACTGGTACCAGGACCAGGGTCAGGGCGGTCGAGGACGTAAGGCCGCCTATGACCACCACTGCCAGGGGCTGCGAGATGAAGCCCCCGCCGCCGGTGAGGCCCAGCGCCATGGGGGTGAGGGCAAAAACGGTGGCCAGAGCGGTCATCAGGATAGGGCGAAGCCGCTGGCGGGCGCCGTGCGTGATGGCGTCTGCCACGTTCATGCCCGGGCGCCCGTCGCGGGGCTGCCGGTACTGGTTGATGAGGTCGATCAGCACAATGGCGTTGGTGACCACGATCCCCACCAGCATCAGCATGCCGATCAGGGAGGGCAGCCCCAGCGGAACCCCCGTTACCAGGAGCAGGGCCACGGCGCCCGTGGCCGCGAACGGGACAGAGACCAGCAGGATCAACGGCTGAATCAGTGACTTGAAGGTGGCCACCATGATCACATAGACGATAGCGATCGCGGCCAGCAGGGCGAGCCCCAGTTGCTGGAAGGATTCCTGCTGCTGGGTGGTGGCACCGCCGAGTTCGGCAGTGACTCCGGCCGGCAGCTGCACTCCGTCAAGTCGTTTCTTGACTTCCGCGTTGACCGCCCCGAGATTGGATTCCGACGGCGTCACCGAGACGCGCGCGGTGCGCTGGCCGTTGCTCGCGGTGATGGATACCGGCACGTCCAGCTGCTCCACCGAGGCGATGCTGCCCAGCGGGACCGGCCCGGCGGTGGCCGGCAGGGGGATTTGGCGGACGGCCTCAATGCTCGTGAACCTGGTGCCCTGGCCGATCTGCACCGGGAAGTCGTCGGTGTCGATCCTCACCGTTCCGGCGGGGATGGGGCTGATGGTCGAAGCGAGGACCCCGGCCACCTGTTCTTCGTTGAGCCCAGCGGCCACGGCTTTCGCCCTGTCCACTTTCACCTGTACCACCGGCTGGCTGGCGGCAAGGTTGGTGGCCACTTCACTGGTGCCCGGTACGCCGGTCATGGCCTCGACCATGGTGTCGCTTGCCGTCCGGAGGTCCTCCGTGCTGGCGGCCTTGATAGTGATGTCCACAGTGGACGAGGTTCCGAAGCCGCCCTGCTGGGTGCCCACGGAAACCTTTCCCGAGTCGGGAACCTTTGCCAGTTCGTTCCGCACCGTCTCCTGCAGTTGCTCCTGGTCTGCCTTCTCATCCGTCACCACCGTGAAGGTGGAGTTGGAGGAGCCGGTTGAGGTGAGCGCGGCAAAGCCTGCCTGGGCATTGCCGGACGTCAGCTGGACGTCGCGGACGCCGTCGATCCCGCGAAGGACCTCCTCAATGCGGATGGCTGCAGCACTTGTGTCCTCCAGGCTGGTGCCGGCAGGAAGCACCTGCCGGACGGTCAGGCTGTTCTGGCCCGAATTGCCCAGCAGGTTCGTGGCCAGCAGCGGCGTCATGGCGGCGGTTGCACCCAGGACCAGGGCGGCGGCAACGAGGGTGGTCACCGGATGCTTCTGGGTTTTGGAAAGGATGGGCAGGTATCCGCGCTGCAGCCTGCTGCGCTGTTCTGCTTCAAGCGCTTTGGCCCGGGCGGCGGCTGCATCCTGCCCGGCGGCCCTGTCCCGGCTGGGAACCGGATTGCGCAGGAACCAGTAGGCGAGCACCGGAACTATGGTCAGGGAGACCAGCAGGGAGGCCAGCAGGGCCATGGTGACCGTGAGGGCGAAGGGCCTGAACAGCTCACCGGCCAATTCGCCCACAAAGGCGATGGGGAGGAAAACGGCCACCGTGGTGAGGGTGGATGCCGTGATGGCGCCGGCTACTTCCCTGATGGCGGTCAGGATGGCGGTGATCTTGTCTTCGCCGTAGCTGAGGTGCCGCTTGATGTTTTCGATGACCACGATGGAGTCGTCAACCACCCGGCCGATGGCAATGGTCAGCGCTCCGAGGGTGAGGATGTTCAGCGAGTACCGGGTTGCGGACAGGCCGATGAACGTGATCAGGAGCGAGAGCGGGATGGATACGGCCGTTACCAGCGTGGAGCGCGCGGACATCAGGAAGACCAGGATGACCGCGACGGCGAACCCCAGTCCCAGCAGGCCCTTAGTGGTGAGGTCCTTGATGGATTTTTCGATGAAGGGTGCCTGGTCAAATACCGGCGTGAACTTCGCGTTCGATCCCAGCTCGGCCTCAAGTTCGTCCAGGGTGTCCCGGACGGCATGCGAGATGCCTACAGTGTCGCCTTCGGGCTTTTTGGTGACCGAGACGGCGAGGGTTTCTTCACCATTGGTCCGCGTGATCGATGTCCGTTCGTCGTCTTGGAGGGAAACGTCGGCCACGGTGCCGATGGTGGCCGCGTTTTTCGCCCCGGCGAGGGGGAGCGCCTTGATGGCGTCCAGGGAGTCGACCGGGCTGCCGATCTGCAGGGACAGGGTTTTCCCCTGCTCCTCGAGGGTGCCCGCCGGAACCAGGGAGCCGTTGTTGCCCAGGGCATCGCGAATGGAGGTGATGGTGGCGCCGGCGGAAGCCATGGCGTCGGGGCGGGGAAGGATCTCGATGTGTTGCGTGGCGCCGCCGGTCACATCGGCGCCCCGGACGCCGTCGATCTTCTGCAGCCGGGGCACGCTCAGCCGCTGGAGGTCCGCGTTCAGTTCGCTGAGCGATTTATCCGAGGACACCGCCAGGAACACGATGGGGAAGTCGTTGATGCTGCCGGCAAAGGCCTGCGGCTGTACGTCCTCGGGCAGTGAACGCTTGGCGTTGGAGATGGCCCGGTCGATCTGGTTGCGGGCGCGATCCAGGTTGGAGCCGTAGGTAAAGACCATGGTGATCTGCGAAACGCCGTTGCGCGACGTGGAGGAGGTGGATTCCAGCCCCTCCACGCCGTTCAGCGCTGTCTCCAATGGCCCGCTGACCTGCTTGTCCACTACCTCCGGGGAAGCCCCGGGCATGGCGGTCAGCACCGTGATCTGGGGGAACTCAATCGACGGGATGAGCTCCTGCTTCAGTGACGACATGGTGATCACGCCGAACACGGAAGCGAAAACGGTGACCAGTGCGATCAATGCCCGGTTTGCAAGGGACAGTTGTGCCAGCCGGAACATCGAATTGGTCTCCTGTGGGGTTCTAACAAAACTGTTGCGTGCCGGAGGCCGGCCACTCACCCCGGCAGGGGTCAGTGGGTGGCGGAAACGCTCTCCAGCTGAAGGGACCTGGCCGTCGCCCTTTCGAGTTCCACGGCAAGTTCCGGGTTGTCATCGAGTTTGACCCCGTAGCCGGGCATCATGTCCTTCAGCTTGGACTGCCAGCCCTTGAAGTTCTTCGGGAAGGCCTTCCGGAGCAGTTCGATCATGATGGGCACCGCGGTGGAAGCTCCCGGGGAAGCACCGAGGAGTGCGCCGATGGTGCCGTCACGGCCGGCAATCACTTCGGTGCCGAACTGGAGGATGCCGCCCTTCTGCGGGTCTTTCTTGATGATCTGTACACGCTGGCCAGCGGTAATCAGTTCCCAGTCGCCTGCTTTTGCCTCGGGGTAGTACTCCCGGAGGGCTTCCACCTTGTCCGCGTGCTTCTTGGCCACTTCCTTGACCAGGTAGGCGGTGAGGTCCATGTTGTCCTTGGCAACGGCAAGCATGGGGATGATGTTGCCGGGCCGGATGGACAGCGGCAGGTCCAGGTAGGAGCCGTTCTTCAGGAAGTTGGTGGAGAAGCCGGCGTAGGGGCCAAAGAGCAGGGAGCGCTTGCCGTTGACGTAACGGGTGTCCAGGTGTGGCACGGACATGGGGGGAGCTCCCACGGATGCCTGGCCGTAGACTTTGGCACTGTGCTGCGCGGCGATGGTCTCGTCGGTGCAGCGGAAGAACTGGCCGGAGACCGGGAACCCGCCGTAACCCTTGCTTTCCGGGATCCCGGAGGCCTGGAGCAGGTGGAGTGCGCCTCCGCCGGCGCCCACGAAGACGAACTTGGCGTGGATTTTGCCGTGTTCCCCGGACTTGGGGTACTTCAGCGAAAGGTTCCAGCCGCCGTCGGACGCCTTGGAGATCCCCGTGACATCGTGGCCGTAGTTGATTTCGACGCCGTTGTTCCCCAGGTAGGTAGTCAGCTCCCGGGTCAGTGCCCCGAAGTCCACATCGGTGCCTTCGGTGGCGCGGGTAGCTGCGATCCGGGCTTTGGGGTCGCGCCCCTTGACGATCAGCGGAGCCCACTTGCCGATCTGGCCGTGGTCTTCGGAGTATTCCATGCTGCGGAACAGGGCGTGGGGCTTGAGCGCCTCGTAACGGGTCTTCAGGAACCTGGTGTTCGCCTCGCCAATGACAAAGCTCATGTGCGGCACGGTGTTGATAAAGCCCTTGGGCGACCCGATCAGGGACTGGTCCACGAGGTGTGACCAGAACTGGCGGGACAGCTGGAACTGTTCGTTGATGAGCAGCGCCTTGGTGGGGTCCACCGAGCCGTCTTTGGCTGCGGGGGAGTAGTTGAGTTCACAGAGGGCAGCGTGCCCGGTTCCGGCGTTGTTCCAGGGGTCCGAGCTTTCCAGCCCAGGCTGGTCCAGCCGTTCGAACATGGAGATGGTCCAGTTCGGCTCCAGCTGCTTGATGAATGCCCCCAGCGTGGCGCTCATGATGCCACCGCCAATCAGGACGACGTCGGCATGTGGGGTCTTGGAAATGAAGGTCACGATCAGTCTCCGATTGCAGCGGCTCTGGCTGTCACAGAATATCCCCGGGCAGCCCTACTACTGAAATTGGGCTGGCCCGTCAAGGCTTCAATTGCACTTTGGTGAAAACTTCATTTAAGACAGGGGAAGCCGGATAACTCAGTACCCGGTCCGAAAGGGCCAGCGCGGAGATGGGGAAGGCAATGGGCACGGCGGGAACTGACGCTGCGATCTGGGCATTGATGGTGTGATACTGCTCATCGCGTTCCTCTCCCTCGGGCAAACCGCGTGCCCGGTTGATCTTCGAGAAAACCTGCGGGTCCTGGTAGCCGAACTCGCCGTTCTTTTCCCCGAAGAGGGGTCCCACAAAGTTGTCGGCGTCGGAGTAGGACCCGTTCCAGCCCAAAAGATGCAGGGCGTGGTCACCGGGGGACTGGACTTTCTGGAGATAGCCGTCGGACCAATCAACGGGCACGGGCTGGATGTTGAAGCCCGCCGCTGTCAGCTGCCGGCTGATCTCGGCGTACACCTTTTCGGGGGTGGGAAGGTACGGCCGGGTGACATTCAACGGATAGTAGAACCTCAGCGCTTCGCCGGCGTACCCGGCCTCCTTGAGGTACTCCTTGGCCTTTGCCGGATCGTGGCCCAGCGCAGGGGCGTCGTTGTTGAAGCCGCTGATCTTGGGCGGGACAAACTGCGTGGCGGCTGCGGTGTTGTCGATGAAGAACTTCCGGATCAACGTCTCTTTGTCGATCGCCAGTTCGATGGCCTGCCGGACTTTCTGGTTCTGCAGGACCGGAATCTCCTGGTTGATACCCAGGTACATCACCGAGAACGGATCGCGCTGCACAATTTGCTTGCCGCGCTTCACAAGCTGGTCGAAGTTTCCCACCGTCACGGCGTCGTATCCGTCGATTTTGCCGTCCAAAAGCGCCTGGAGACGTGCCTGTGGGTGGTTGTAGGCCACGAAGTTGATGGTGGCGATCTGGCCGCGGTCCCCCCAGTAGGACGGGTTGCTGACCAGGGTGACGCTGCCTTCGTCCCAGGACTTCAGGTTGAATGGACCTGTGCCCACCGGGTTGGCGCCGAAGGCCGAGATGGCCTGGCCGCCGCGGGTCTGGTCCAGGACATCTGCGGTGCCGGCGGCCAGTGCTGAGGGGGAGGCGATGGCGAAGGCAGGCAAGGTCAGGGCCTGCAGGAATGCGGTGAAGCGCTGCGTCAGGTCGATCTGCACGGTGTCGGCGGACAATGCGGTGCAACTCTTGAAAATGGACAGCCCCGGCTCGTCGGCATGCGCCTTGAACACGTCTTGGAACGAACTGCCGGGGGCCTTCCGGCGGAGGTCTTCAGAGAACGCAAACCACCTGTTGAAGTTGGTACACACGGCGTCGGCGTTGAAAGGAGTACCGTCCTGGAAGGTGACCCCGCTGCGCAACTTGAACGTGTAGCTGCGGCCCTCGTTTGATTCGCTCCACTCAATGGCCAGCAGCGGGGTTGGTTTTCCGGTGGTCTGGTCCACGCCCACCAGCCCCTCGAGGATTTGCCGGGTGATGCGCTGGGATTCAACGTCGCTGGACAGCGCAGGGTCGAGGCCCAACGGCTGCACTGCGGTGCCGAAGTTGAAGGTGGCGATGGGTTCTGCGGAGGTGCTGGGAGTCGGCGTGGATGACGAGGGCGAGGGTGCGGGAATGCCCGTACAGGATGCGACGCTCAATGCCAGGAGGGCGGCCCCGGCCGTGATGACCGTCCGCCGCGATGGACTGCTGGGCACTCGCTTATCACCTCTGGATCTTGCCGGCGCCGCCGACTGCGGGCCGGGACCCAGTCTAGTTGACCGGTACTCCCGTTTCAGGAAGGACCACGGCCAGAGGACCTCAGGCAAAAGCCCGGTGCCCGGTCCTTGCGGAGCGGGCACCGGGCCATCGTTGCGGAATTACTTGGGCATCAGTACCGAATCGATCAGGTAGACCGTGGCGTTCTTGGTCTGGACGCCGCCGCAGATCACGTTGGCGTCATCGACCTTGAAGGTGTCCCCGCTGCCGGAAACGGTGACCGAACCGCCCTGGACAGTGGCGTGGGTGCCGGCGATCTTGTCAGGAGTAATCTGGCCCGGCACTACGTGGTAGGTGAGAATTTTGCTCAGGAGGGCGTCGTCCGTCTTCAGTGTTTCGATGGTGGCGGCGTCGATCTTGGCGAAGGCGTCATCAACCGGGGCGAAGACAGTGAATTCACCGCCGTTGAGGGTGTCCACCAGGTCCACCTTCGGGTTCAGCTTGCCGGATACGGCGGACGTCAGGGTGGTGAGGATCGGGTTGTTGGACGCGGCGACCGCTACCGGATCCAGAGCCATGCCTTCAACGGAGCCGGCACCGGTGGGAACCTGCTCGGCGTACCCTGCGCAACCGGGGCCAACCAGGTTGGCGGCCGGATCCATGGCGGCGGCAGAGGAGCTGGCTGATGGGGAAGGAGCCATGGTGGAGGCCGATGGTGCGGCGGACGGGGCGGATGAACTTGTGCTGCCGGCCGAGCCGCCACACGCCGTCAGGCTCAGCAGAGCGGCAGCTGCAACGCCTGCGACCGTGAAAGTTGTGCGCTTGATTGTCTGCATTTCGGTTCTCCTTGGATTAGCGTTTCACCGGCCGCGGACCGGTTGTCCGGGGCCTTGTTCGCCTTTGGCTTGTGGGCACCTGCCCTTGGCTGGTGTCTCAATGGGTATTCGGGAGTTCCACTAATGCGGATGGGTCAAAAGCAGGAAGTTTTTCTGAGGGCTGCGAATTTGCTGCATATTCAGCACCGCGGGCGGGTTTAAAACGAAAAAGATCCGCCGGCCGGAGCCGGAGGATCTCTTTCCAATTGTGCGCAAGGGGGGACTTGAACCCCCACGCCCGAAGGCACAGGAACCTAAATCCTGCGTGTCTGCCAATTTCACCACTCGCGCTTGGCCCGGCTGCGTGTCCGCACCATACACCGGGCCGGGATACGTACGACGCCGGATCCCAGTTTTTATTGTAGCGTCGCCCGGGAAGGACCTGCGTCAGCGGCCCCAGGTCCGTCGCCGGGCTCTCGGGTCAGGCATCCAGCTTAAGGTCACGGCGGAGCTTCGCCACGTGCCCGGTGGCGCGGACGTTGTACTGGGCAAGCGCCACCTTGCCGTCCGGCGCAACCACAATGGTGGAGCGGATCAGGCCCTGGTAGGTCTTACCGTAGTTTTTCTTTTCGCCCCAGGCCCCGTAGGCCTCCGCTACGGCATGGTCCTCATCGGAGAGCAAGGGGAAGCTGAGGGATTCCTGGGCCGCAAATTTTGCAAGTTTCTCCACCGGGTCGGGGGAGATGCCCAGGACGTCATAGCCCGCTGACTGCAGGGAGGCCAGGTTGTCCCGGAAGTCGCAGGCTTCCTTGGTGCATCCGGGGGTAGCCGCTGCCGGGTAGAAATAGACAATGGTGTGACGGCCCGCGCGCGGTGTCAGGCCGGTGTCATTACCGGCTGAATCCTTGAGCGTGAAGAGGGGCGCTTGGTCACCGGTTACGAGTCTGTCAGCCAATGTTTTTCTCCTTGTTGCAGGCGGGACATAACAGCCTAGTAAGCGGTCGGGACCAGTGCCAATCGACACTTGGCTATACTTGCTGCTATGCCTGATATGGATCACTGGCCCACAGGCCGCCTCCTGTCCACTGCTGCGCGCCTCGTGGAACACTCCTGGAACGAAAAGCTTGGGGCCATAGGCCTCACTCATGCGGGGGTTATTGCCATCGAGGTTCTCAACGCGCAAGGACCCATGACGCAGGCACAGCTTGCCCAATATGTGCGTGTCCAGGCCCAGACCATGGGGAAAACCCTCAGCCGGCTGGAGTCGCACGGCCACATTGCCCGCGTCCGCAGCACCTCGGACCGCAGGAGCCATGTGGTGTCACTCACGGAACGGGGCAAGGAAGCGGTTGCCGCTGCCGTGGAGATGGAGCGAACTGTACTTGCCGCTGCCACCATTGATCCTGATGCCCTCCGGCAGGAACTAAAGGCCGTTGTCCGCGAGCTGGCAAGCCAGTTCGGAACGCAGGCAACCGGAGAACTGCTCAACAATTCATCCATGACTCCCTAGGCGTCCCTGCCAGTATTGCGGGCGCAGCCCGCTTCCAGGCGTGATCGCAGCTTCTTCCGAAGCTGAGGTCACGCCTTTTTGTATACAGGCCCCCAACGAGGAAGGCGGGCGGCAGCAGCAGAACGAAGTTTGCTGCGGGCGGGCCGCAGGCACCGGATAAAACAAAACAGCCCCTGGCTTGCGTTTCCGCAAGCCAGGGGCTGTTTTCCCAGTGGTGCACCCCCCGGGACTTGAACCCGGAACCCATTGATTAAGAGTCAATTGCTCTGCCAATTGAGCTAGAGGTGCATCTTTTGTTTCGACCGTTTGGGGCTTTTTGTTTCCCCGATGATCTCCGCAACGACATGAAACTCTACACGAACTTTTGGTGCATGTGAAATCGACGCCTCCTTGTATTTCCTGCCTGGCCTCCAGGGGGCCGAAACAGCGGAAAGCCGGGGTTTTCGTTACTGGCGGGCAGCCAAGAACTGCCCCGAAGCGCCCCCGATGCGCCGAGGATCCGGCCGCGCTTCCTTGTGAAATGGGCCACAGCGGTGGGGCTCCTCTCTTGCCCGGCCGGGGCGGGTTCCGCTAGAGCCGCCTCCGCCGTGGCGCCCTGAAGCCTGCAGCCTCGGCGTGGGCGGCCGACTCAAACCACACTTCAGCCCTGGCCAGCTCATACTCGGGGTGTCCCTCCTCGTAATAGACCATGGCACCGGCGTCGCCCTTGACGGTGTAGTCCGCCGGGCCGCTGCCGTCAGCCGCGGCCGACGCCGATCCCTGGCCATAGGGTTCCTCTGCCGCGAGATGCCCGGCCGGCTCACCCTGGGCAGTGCCGCCTGACGGGGCCTGGGTACGGTCCGCTCCAGTTTCGACCAATGCCGAGGACTGTGCCCTGTCCCGGGTCTCAGCGGCGGCGGCATCATGGGGGACGCGGACACCGGCAATGGGGTGCCGATCGCTCTCCTTGGGGCCCGCCGCGTTGTGGGCCGCGGCCGGGAGGGCAGTCCCTGGGCCGGCGTCTTCTGCATCCTCCAAGGCCGCAGTTTCGGCGCCGGGCAGGGTGGGCGCGTGTGGTTCGGTGTATTCCGGATGATGGACGGGCGCCTGTCCGACTGGTTCCGGTTGCGCGGGGGATGGGGTGGCTGACGCCGGGGCGGCACTTTGCCGGTGAGCTGCATGCTCATCGACGTGGGCAGGTCCCGCCTCCGACCACTGGGTTTCCCATTCAGCTTCGTCCTTGACCCGGCGTTCGTCCTTTGCTGCTCCTGCTGCGCTGCCCGTCGCCGCGGTCATCGCAGTTGCTCCTGTCCTGCTGGTGCCCCGGGATGCGTTCGGAGTCTCTGCCGGCGTGACCCTTTTTTCAACCGGTTCATCGGCAGTGGTGGGTGCAGCGCGCACGGCCTGGGCGCCGGATCCGGCAACGCCGGCCATGCCGGCGGTGGCCGCAGCTTCGGCGGAGGGGGCGGCGCTGCCGCCGGCAAGGGCACCGCCGGTCCGGGCATTGTCCTCGGCCTGGGCAGTGTCCTCTGTCCTGGCAGCACCGTCAGGGCGGGTGCCGGCGTCCGCCCGGGCGCCCTCGGCTTGGCTGGTGCTCTCTTTGGGAGCGGAGGAATTTTTGCGCTTGAGCCACCACCATCCAACAGCGGCAATCACAACGAGCAGTATGATCCAGAAGACAAAGTCCATGGCGGGTCCTTCAGTCGGATGGCAGGGTGCACTTTCCCCGACGCTACGTCGGCTCAACAGCGGTGTCCAGCACCTTGACCTGCTTGTACTCCCGAAACCCAGGAGTGGACCGGGGGCGTATCCGGCCATAAAGAACCCTTGGGCAACAGCCATGCATCTGAGGCCGCAGACGCTGCAAGAAACCCCCGCAGAACCACCCGGGCAGCGCGCATCTCATTATGTGAGACGAACGTCCACCATCTGAGCAAAATTTCCCCGTTTTCCGCCCTACCCGGGAGATCCTGTCCCCGGGCACCGCCGGGGAGCCCTAGAATTTTCCCTATGAGTGAGGACACCCAGATCGCGACCGACAACAAGCCTGACATCAAGCCCCGCAGCCGGGTAGTAACTGACGGCATCCACGCCGCCCCGGCGCGCGGCATGTTCCGCGCGGTAGGCATGGGCGATGACGACTTCGCCAAGCCCCAGGTTGGCGTCGCGAGTTCCTGGAACGAAATTACCCCCTGCAACCTCTCCCTCAACCGCCTCGCACAGGGCGCCAAGGAAGGCGTGCACGCCGGCGGGGGCTTCCCCATGCAGTTCGGCACCATCTCGGTTTCGGACGGCATTTCCATGGGCCACGAAGGCATGCATTTTTCACTGGTGTCCCGCGAAGTCATTGCCGACTCCGTGGAAACTGTGATGCAGGCCGAGCGGATCGACGGCTCCGTCCTGCTGGCCGGCTGCGACAAGTCCCTCCCGGGCATGCTGATGGCGGCCGCCCGCCTCGATCTGTCCAGCGTCTTCCTCTATGCCGGCTCCATCATGCCGGGGTGGGTAAAGCTCGAGGACGGGTCCGAGAAGGAAGTGACCCTCATCGACGCCTTCGAGGCTGTTGGCGCCTGTGCCGCCGGCAAGATGAGCCTGGAGGACCTCACCCGCATCGAAAAGGCCATCTGCCCCGGCGAAGGCGCCTGCGGTGGCATGTACACGGCCAACACCATGGCCTGCATCGGCGAGGCCCTGGGAATGTCACTGCCCGGTTCGGCCGCCCCGCCCTCGGCAGACCGCCGGCGTGATGAATTTGCCCGCAAATCCGGCGAAGCGGTGGTCAACCTGCTCCGCAAGGGCATCACCGCGCGCGACATCATGACCCGGAAGGCCTTCGAAAACGCCATCGCCGTCACCATGGCCTTCGGTGGCTCCACCAACGCTGTGCTCCACCTGCTGGCCATCGCCCGCGAAGCCGAAGTCGAGCTGACCCTCGATGACTTCAACCGCATCGGCGACAAGATTCCGCACCTGGGCGACCTCAAGCCCTTCGGCCGCTACGTCATGACCGACGTCGACAAGATCGGCGGCGTGCCGGTGATCATGAAGGCACTGCTCGACGCCGGCCTGCTGCACGGCGACTGCCTCACCGTCACCGGCAAGACCGTGGCGGAAAACCTAGAGGCGATCAACCCGCCGGACGTTGACGGAAAGATCCTGCGCGCGCTGGACAACCCCATCCACAAGACCGGCGGCATCACCATCCTGCACGGCACCATGGCCCCTGAGGGTGCAGTGGTGAAGAGCGCGGGATTCGACGCTGACGTCTTCGAGGGTACGGCCCGCGTCTTCGAGCGTGAACAGGGCGCCCTGGATGCGCTGGACAACGGCCAGATCCACGCCGGCGACGTTGTGGTGATCCGCTATGAAGGTCCCAAGGGCGGCCCGGGCATGCGTGAGATGCTTGCCATCACCGGCGCCATCAAGGGTGCGGGCCTCGGCAAGGACGTCCTGCTCCTGACGGATGGCCGCTTCTCCGGCGGCACCACGGGCCTCTGCATCGGCCACGTCGCCCCCGAGGCAGTCGACGGCGGACCCATCGCCTTCGTCAAGGACGGCGACCGGATCCGGGTGGACATTGCAGCCCGCAGCTTTGACCTGCTGGTGGACGAGGCAGAGCTCGACGCCCGCAAGGTGGGCTGGGAGCCCCTGCCCGCCCGTTACACCAAGGGCGTCCTGGCGAAGTACGCCAAGCTGGTGCACAGCGCCAGCACGGGTGCCTACACCGGCTAGCAGGAACCCAAGCCGCCGGCGGTGAACCAGCCGCTGGAGGCGGGGGCGTAACAGGGGGTGATCCAGGGCCCCGGCGGACGGCGCCTTCGCCGGAAGTTCGGGGTAGGATCGCACCGTGGACAGCGTAGTCCACATGGTGAGATAGGGAACTGCCTCGTTGACACTTATCTCGCCCAGAGGGAAAACTGAACGCATGACTTTCGTTACCAGCCGCGCTGCCGCAGTTGCAGTCGTCGTCCTTATCCAGCGCGTGGCATATTAGCCCCTGGTAACGAACCGTCACGCGCAACCCCTCGAAGAGCCGCCAGGCTGAGGGGTTTTTTTATTTCCCCGCAGTCTCCATGAACCACACAGATGATCCACAAGGAAGAGTCCGATGAGCAAAGGATCGCCCATCAGCCCCTCGCTGATGGCTACCAAGTCCGCTGGAGCCCCCAAGGCTCCGGAACGCGCCGACCGTACGGCAGAGCACGCCGTCGCCGTCGCTGACCTTGCTGCCGTCTCTCCTGTCCTTGGGCCGAACAACGTTGTACCCCCAACGGTGATGACCGGCTCGCAAGCTATTGTCCGCTCGCTCGAAGAACTCGGCGTCGACGATATTTTCGGTTTGCCCGGTGGCGCGATCCTGCCCACCTACGACCCCTTGATGGCCTCCAGCATGAACCACGTCCTGGTCCGTCACGAGCAGGGAGCCGGCCACGCCGCGCAAGGCTACGCCATGGTCACCGGGCGGGTAGGCGTGTGCATCGCCACCTCGGGCCCGGGCGCCACCAACCTCGTCACCGCCATCATGGATGCCCACATGGACTCCGTGCCGCTGGTGGCCATTACCGGCCAGGTATCCAGCGGTGTGATCGGCACCGATGCGTTCCAGGAAGCTGACATCGTGGGCATCACCATGCCCATCACGAAGCACTCCTTCCTGGTGACCGACCCCAACGACATCCCGCACGTCATGGCGGAGGCGTTCCACCTCGCCTCCACCGGCCGCCCGGGTCCTGTCCTGGTGGACGTGGCCAAGGACGCCCAGGTTGGCCAGATGACCTTCTCCTGGCCGCCCCGGGTCGACCTGCCCGGCTACCGTCCCGTGACCCGCGGCCACAACAAGCAGGTCAGGGAAGCTGCCAAGCTGATCGCCGCGGCCCGCAAGCCCGTGCTGTACGTGGGCGGCGGCGTGGTCAAGGCACATGCCTCCGCCGAGCTGCTGGCCCTGGCGGAAGCAACCGGCGCTCCCGTCGTCACCACGCTGATGGCCAAGGGTGTCTTCCCGGACTCCCACCCGCAGCACATGGGAATGCCCGGCATGCACGGAACCGTCTCGGCCGTGACCGCCCTGCAGCAGGCCGACCTCCTGATCACCCTCGGCGCGCGCTTTGACGACCGCGTTACCGGCGTCCTGAAGACATTCGCGCCGATGGCGAAGGTCATCCACGCCGACATCGACCCCGCGGAGATCTCGAAGAACCGCACTGCCGACGTGCCCATCGTTGGTTCCGTGAAGGAAATCATTCCGGAGCTCACTGACGCCGTACGGGCCCAGTTCGAGGCGTCGGGCACTCCGGACCTCACCACCTGGTGGGCCTTCCTGAACAACCTCAAGGAAACCTATCCACTGGGCTGGACTGAGCCGGACGATGGACTGACTGCTCCGCAGAAAGTCATCGAGCGCATCGGTGCGCTGACCGGTCCCGAAGGCGTCTATGTGGCAGGCGTCGGCCAGCACCAGATGTGGGCGGCGCAGTTCATCAAGTACGAACGGCCGCACGCCTGGCTGAACTCGGGCGGTGCCGGCACCATGGGCTATGCCGTTCCGGCTGCCATGGGCGCAAAGGTGGGCGAGCCGGACCGGGTGGTCTGGGCCATCGACGGCGACGGCTGCTTCCAGATGACCAACCAGGAACTGGCCACCTGCGCGATCAACAACATCCCTATCAAGGTCGCCGTGATCAACAACTCCTCCCTGGGCATGGTGCGCCAGTGGCAGACGCTCTTCTACGAAGGCCGCTACTCCAACACGGACCTCAACACCGGCCATGACACCGTCCGGATCCCGGACTTCGTCAAGCTGGGGGAGGCCTACGGCTGCGCGTCGTTCCGCTGCGAACGCGACGAGGACATCGACGCCACCATCCAGAAGGCCCTGGCCATCAACGACCGCCCCGTGGTCATCGACTTCGTGGTAAGCCCAAACTCCATGGTGTGGCCGATGGTGCCCGCCGGCGTGAGCAACGACCAGATCCAGGTTGCCCGCAACATGACCCCGGAATGGGAAGAAGAGGACTGACCATGAGCCGCCACACACTTTCCGTCCTGGTTGAAGACAAACCCGGCGTGCTGACCCGCGTCGCAAGCCTCTTCGCCCGCCGCGCCTTCAACATCAACTCCCTGGCCGTTGGCCCCACCGAGGTTCCGGGCATCTCCCGGATGACCGTGGTGGTCGACGCCGACGGCGACCTCATCGAACAGGTCACCAAGCAGCTCAACAAACTGATCAACGTCATCAAAATCGTTGAGCTGACCCCCGAATCTTCCGTACAGCGTGACCACATCCTGGTCAAGGTACGTGCGGATGCCGCAACACGTCTGCAGGTGACCCAGGCTGCAGACCTGTTCCGCGCCTCAGTAGTCGACGTTTCCACCGATTCGGTCGTCATTGAAGCAACAGGCCACCCCGAAAAGCTCACCGCACTGCTCTCAGTGCTTGAGCCCTTCGGCATCCGCGAAATTGTGCAGTCCGGCACCCTGGCCGTTGGACGGGGATCCCGCTCCATGAGTGACAGGGCGCTGCGTTCCGCGTAGGACTCCGCCAGGATCCCTCCGCAGGGCGCACCGCCCGTAACCGCACCACCACACACCTATCTGGAAATCCACTCAAGAGGAGTTACGCAAGTGACTGAAATGTTTTACGACGACGACGCCGACCTGTCGATCATCCAGGGCCGCAAGGTTGCCATCGTTGGCTACGGCTCCCAGGGCCACGCCCACGCGCTGAACCTGCGTGATTCCGGCGTCGAGGTTGTCATCGCGCTGAAGGACGGCTCCACGTCCGCCGCCAAGGCCGAGGACGCAGGCTTCACCGTCAAGAACGTCGCCGACGCCGCCGAATGGGCCGACGTCATCATGATCCTTGCGCCGGACCAGCACCAGCGCTCAATCTACAACGACTCCATCAAGGACAAGCTGAAGCCCGGCAAGGCCCTTGCCTTCGCCCACGGCTTCAACATCCGTTTCGGCTACATCCAGGCACCGGAGGGCGTTGACGTCATCCTGGTTGCCCCGAAGGCCCCCGGCCACACCGTGCGCCGCGAGTTCGAGGCAGGCCGCGGCATCCCCGACATCATCGCCGTTGAACAGGATGCTTCCGGCTCTGCCTGGGACCTGGCCAAGTCCTACGCCAAGGCAATCGGCGGCACCCGCGCCGGCGTCATCAAGACCACCTTCACGGAAGAGACCGAAACGGACCTCTTCGGCGAGCAGGCCGTCCTTTGCGGCGGCGTGTCCCAGCTGGTCCAGTACGGCTTCGAAACCCTGACCGAAGCCGGCTACCAGCCCCAGATCGCCTACTTCGAGGTGCTCCACGAGCTCAAGCTCATCGTTGACCTCATGTGGGAAGGCGGCATCGCCAAGCAGCGCTGGAGCGTTTCCGACACCGCCGAGTACGGCGACTACGTTTCCGGCCCCCGCGTCATCACCCCCGCGGTCAAGGAAAACATGCAGGCCGTCCTCGCCGACATCCAGTCCGGTGCCTTCGCCAAGCGCTTCATCGAAGACCAGGACAACGGCGGCGTGGAGTTCAAGGAACTGCGTGCCAAGGCCGAGCAGCACCCCATCGAGGCTGTCGGCCGCGAGCTGCGTTCCCTGTTCTCCTGGCAGCAGCAGGACGTTGACTACGTTGAAGGTTCCGCCGCCCGCTAAGGCCGCAACCGAGGCGCCCCTATAGAGGCAGCTGTGAGGCCGGGTTCACACTTAACAATGTGAGCCCGGCCTTTCCGTCGGCCTAGACTTGTTCCCATCCCCAGGACTGCAACGCAGAGGACCAGACGTGTCAAAACCCGTAGTACTGCTCGCCGAAGAACTTTCCCCCGCCACTGTCGAGGCCCTCGGCCCGGACTTCGAGATCCGCCAGACCGACGGCGCGGACCGCTCCCAGCTGCTCTCTGCCATCAGCGACGTTGACGCGATCCTGGTCCGCTCGGCCACGCAGGTCGACGCCGAAGCCATCGCGGCCGCAAAGAACCTCAAGGTCATCGCCCGCGCAGGCGTGGGCCTGGACAACGTGGACATCAAGGCCGCCACCCAGGCCGGCGTGATGGTGGTCAACGCCCCTACGTCCAACATCGTTTCCGCTGCAGAACTCACCGTGGGGCACATCCTCAGCCTGGCCCGCCACATCCCGCAGGCCAGTGCAGCGCTGAAGGACGGCGAGTGGAAGCGCTCCAAGTACACGGGCACAGAGCTGTTCGAAAAGAAGATCGGCATCATCGGCCTGGGCCGGATCGGTGCCCTCGTCGCGGCCCGCCTGAAGGGGTTCGACACCAAGATCCTGGCCTACGACCCCTACATCACCTCCGCCCGCGCAGCCCAGCTGGGTGTGCAGCTGGTGAGCCTCGACGAGCTCCTGGCCCAGTCCGACTTCATCACCATCCACATGCCCAAGACCCCCGAAACCGTGGGCATGCTCGGCGCGGACGCGTTCAGGAAGATGAAGAAAACCGCCTACGTGGTCAACGTCGCCCGCGGCGGACTCGTGGATGAAGAGGCACTGTTCACGGCCCTGCAGGACGGCGAAATCGGCGGCGCCGGTGTGGATGTTTTCGCCAAGGAGCCCAGCACCGACCTGCCGTTCTTCAAGCTGGACAACGTGGTGGTCACCCCGCACCTGGGCGCGTCCACCGATGAAGCCCAGGAAAAGGCGGGCGTTTCGGTGGCCAAGTCCGTCCGCCTCGCCCTGGCCGGGGAACTGGTGCCGGACGCGGTCAACGTTGCCGGCGGCGTCATTGCCCCCGACGTCCGCCCCGGCATCCCGCTGATTGAGAAGCTGGGCCGAATCTTCACCGCCCTGACCCACGATTCGCTGACCCAGCTGGACGTGGAGGTTGCCGGCGAGATCTCTTCCCTGGACGTCAAGGTCCTGGAGCTGGCGGCCCTCAAGGGCGTCTTCGCCGATGTGGTGACAGAGCAGGTCTCCTACGTCAACGCCCCGGTCATCGCTGAGCAGCGCGGTATCAACGTCCGCCTGATGACCTCACCGGAGACGGAGTCCTACCGCAATGTCCTGACCCTGCGCGGCGCGCTCAGCGACGGCAGCCAGATCTCCGTGGCCGGCACCCTGACCGGACCCAAGCAGATCGAGAAGCTGGTAGGCATTAACGGCTTCGAGGTGGAAATTCCGATCAGCGAGCACCTTGTGGTGGTCGCTTACACCGACCGTCCCGGCGTGATCGGCACCATCGGCCACATCCTGGGCATGAACAACATCAACATCGCCGGCATGCAGGTGGCCCGCCACGACCAGGGCGGGCAGGTGCTCGCGCTGCTGACCATCGACAGCTCCGTACCGCAGCAGGTTCTGGACGCCATCAAGGCCGGCATCGGCGCTGAAATGGTCCGGGAAGTGGACCTGGAGGACTAAGCCCGCGCCCGGCGAAACGCCGCACTGCCACCCTCCGCTCGGCGCGTCCCGGCGGGGCCACGTATGATTGGCCGGTCTGCTTACAATGGCTGGGTCCTGGTTCAGGACCATGCCGGCAGGCCGGCCAATACCTTTTGCACATCCGTCCGTAATTATCCGCGTCCGCCCGGCGCGGTCTCGAATGTGCGCACGCAATCCAGGTCTCAGGGAGTTCCATGAACGCCGTCCAGAGGTTCATCAGAAGCAGAGTGCTGCTGTTGACCGCGGCCATCTTGATCGCAGCCATGTGCTTGTCGGTCCTCGTCCAAAGCCAGTCACAAGCCGCGCTCAGCCGGACGGTGGATGAAAATTCGCGGGGGCTCTACGACATCCTGGTCCAGGCAAAGGCGCCGACGGGTGCGCTGCTGCAGCCGGAAATCGCCAACGGCACCGGCGGCATCAGCTTCGAACAACTCGAAGCCATCCGGAAGCTGTCCGGGACCTCGGTGGCAGCGCCTATCAGCCTCGTGTCGCGGGTGACGCAGAACCTCGAGGCGCCGCGGCTGGAAGCCATGGACTACCTGGGCTACAACGCCGGGCTTGCCGGCACCGCGACGGCCGACCAGGCTGCCGGCGCCACCGCGCCGGCCGATTGGCCTGCGGCCGAGTCTGTCCTCAGCGATAAGGCGAAGAAGTACCGCCTGACTGCCAGTGCCGTCAGTTCCGACGGTGTTTCGGAACAGACGCTGTTCAAGTCCACTGCCGAAGGGACGCTTGGCAAAGCGAAACTCGTCGAGGAACGGGCCGCCGGGGGGAGCAGCATCCGCATTGCCGCTCCCGAAGGCGAAACGGGCGTCAAGTTCCCTGCCCCGGCCGGCGGATCCGAACACAACCTGTTCAACGTATCCGTGTCGCTGCCCCTGGCCCCGGAGGTCACCGAATCCGTCGTTGCCGTCGATCCCGCTGCCGAGCGGGCCCTCCTTGGTTCCGCCGGCGACTTCCTCGCCCCGCTGGAAAAGGCCCCGCCCGCCGACGCACGTGATGCTGGAGCCATCGGCCGCTACTTCGAAGGACTCTTCACCAACGGCATTGGCCTGGACGAGTTGGAAGAAGGCCCGGACTTCCTGGGTGTGAAGCTCAAGTACTGGGCGCCCCTGATGACGCAGTACCAGCAGGCCAAGCGCAGCGGCCAGCTGACCGCCGATTCCCAGGCCATTCCCCTCATTGTGCGTTCGGGCACGTCCCTGGACCTGAAGTACAACGTCAAGATTGAGGAAATCGACGACGCGGGCAAGGTGGTCCAGGACGTTGGAACCGTCTCGCAGTCACTGGACCAGGACTACCTGCCGTTTGTTTCGAAAGACCCCTTCGTTCTCGCCTGGCCCGGCTCCACAGACCACTCCTCCGTTCTTGGCGCCACCGGCAACTTCAACCATGGGCTCTACACTCCCGCGAAGTGGAGCACCGACTTCGCGGCCGCTCCTAAGTACACCGACGGTGGCACCGCAGCAAATGGCGCCGTCGACAAGAACGCAGTTCCGGGCGAGTGGGTCACGGTCAACCGGCTGCCCGAAAAGAGCGCCAACGGCACCCCGGTGGACCAGACCCAGCGCGAGCCCGTGGACGAACGCTCCTACCGGGAGAACCTGGAGACGGGGGAGCAGAAGGCGGGAGCCCCGCTCGCCATGGTTTACGGAACCTTCGATCCTTCCGCAGTGGCAGCGGCCGCCGGTGACGTCAACAAGCTTCCGTTGGGTGGCTACGACCCCGCTCCCTTCACCCTGGTCAAGGACGCCGAGGGCAAGGACGTCGCCGCTGCCGGGCTCAAGCCGTCCCTGAGCGCCACCGGGCTGGCCAGCCAGTCCGCCGGTGCCATCACCGACTACTACGGGCTCGCCGCTGCACGCGGCTACAAGGAAAACGCAGCAGTCATCGACGCCGTCCGCGTCCGCGCTGATGCACCCGGCAGCTGGAAGGAAGCCCAGCCGGACGTTGAAAAGCTGGCCACCGAAATCCGCGGAATGGGACTGGAGGCCACCATCGTGGCCGGGTCCGCCCGCGAGGAAACCGGCATCTTGGTTCCCGGCTACTCCAAGGACGACGCCGGCAAGGAATCCGACCTGGGCACCGTGCAGCAGTCATGGGTCAGGCAGAACGCAGCAGACGCCGTGACAGGTTCGCTTTCCGGAACAAACATCACGCTGCTCTTCCTGACGCTGTGCGGGGCTGCCCTTCTCACCGGTGCCTCCACCGTGAGCTACATCCGCAAGCGCCGGAACGAAGCAGGAACACTGCGCGCCATGGGCTGGACCCAGCGCCGCATCCGCAGCTGGGTGCTGGAGGAGTTCGGTGTGGGTGCGGTGCTGCTTGCCGTGGCAGGCCTCGTCTTGAGCCTGGTCAGCTGGAGCCTCACAACAGCCCTCGTGTGCGTTGCCGTCCTGGTCCTGTACGCCGGTGCTGCATTCTTCGCAGCCCGGCAGCTGCGCCACCGCGACGTCATCGACCAGGAACCGCAGCACGACGAGCGTCTTATTCCGGTGGACTCACCGCTGACCTTCGCGAACCGCCAGCTGGGCACCAACAAGTTCAACACCCTTTCCCTGGCCGTTGCCGTCGGAGTCTTCGGCGCCGCCGTGGGCGGACTGATCGCCCTGCTGATCGACATTCCCCGCGCTGCCGGGGCCAGTGCACTGAGCGGGCTCGCTGCTGCCAGCGTGGCGCTGCCGAGCATCCTCCTTGCCCTCGCAGGCGTGGTGGTGGGACTCGTCCTGACCCTGGTGACCGGGCGCTTTGAGCTTCACGCCAAGCGCCAGTACCTGGGGATCCTCGAAGCCATGGGCTGGAACCCGGACATGCTCCGCCAGGTCCGGATTTTCGAGAACGCGCTGGTGGGAAGCGTGGCATTGCCCCTGGGCGTGCTGGGCGCCCTCGGCATTGGCCTGCTGCTGGCCCCCTATGCCGCGCTGTGGGCAGGCGTAGCCGGCCTTGTGGCTGTACTTTGCTGGATACCGATTGCAACGAAAGTGGTCCAATGACAAACCAGACCAATGTCCAGCGGAGCCGCAGGAGCGGCTCCGGCGACGTCCCCCTGCAGACGCGTGCCAACACCATCGTCAAAGAAGCTGACCACGAAACCCCGCTGGAACTGAGCGACATCACCATCCGCTACGGCGGCGGCAAGGGCGGGGCCGAGGCAGTCAGCGTGGTGGAAGGCTTCGACCTCACGCTGCACGCGGGTGAGATGCACTGCGTCGCCGGCCGAAGCGGCTCCGGAAAGACCAGCATTCTGACGGTCGGCGCGGGCCTGACCCTGCCGACGTCGGGTCGTGTCTTCTGGGAGGGTGATTCCCTTGAGAGCATGGGAGACGACGAAATTGCCGACCGCCGTCGTGCACTCATCGGGTACGTGGACCAGGGCGGTGCGCTCATTGACGGAATGAGCGCACTGGAGAACGTGCTCCTGCCGGCTGTGCCGGACGGGGAAGTGGAACAGCGCCGCGACATGGCAAAGGACCTGCTGGACCTCGTGGGCCTGGGCCGCCGTATGCGGCACCGGCCGGCCCAGCTGTCCGGCGGCGAACGCCAGCGCGTTGCGATCGCCCGTGCCCTGATCCTGGGCACCCGGGTCCTGGTGGTGGATGAACCTACGGCGAGCCTGGACCGTGCCTCGGCAAACCGCATCATCAGCATCCTGAAGGACACCACCTCGGACGGCATAGCAGTCCTGGTGGCTTCGCACGACCACGAACTCGTCCGGCTCAGCGACTCCCTGACCGAACTGATCTAGCCTGTCCCTCCGCACCGAAGGTAACGTCCACCCGTGACTGCTTCACAGAAAACGCCGTTCTACATCACCACGGCCATCACCTACCCCAACGGGGTGCCCCATATCGGCCACGCCTACGAGTACATCGCCACGGACGCCATGGCGCGTTTCAAGCGGCTTGACGGGTATGACGTGATGTTCCTGACCGGCACCGACGAGCACGGGATGAAGATCGCCCAAACCGCCGAAAAGGAAGGCATCACGCCCAAGCAGCTGGTGGACCGGAACGTGGAGGTCTTCAAGGCGGCACATGCGGCCCTGGACATCTCGTACGACCGTTTCATCCGCACCACGGACGAGGACCACTACGCTGCCTCGCAGGCCATCTGGAAAAAGATGGAAGCCAACGGGGACATCTACCTCTCCAAATACGAGGGCTGGTACTCCGTACGCGACGAGGCCTTCTACGTCGAGGACGACACCGTGGTCAAGGACGACGGCGTGCGCTACTCGAAGGAGACGGACACCGAGGTGACCTGGACGGCCGAGGAGAGCTACTTCTTCCGGCTTTCCGCCTACCAGGACAAGCTGCTGGCCCTCTACGAGGCCCAGCCCGGGTTCGGTGCCCCGCAGTACCGGTTCAATGAGGTCATCAGCTTCGTCAAGCGCGGCCTGGAGGACCTTTCCATCAGCCGCACCACCTTCGACTGGGGCGTACCGGTCCCGGGCAACGACAAACACGTCATGTACGTATGGGTGGACGCCCTGACCAACTACCTCACCGGCGTGGGCTACCCCGACGTCGATTCAGAAAAGTTCCGTAGGTACTGGCCGGCGGATGTCCACGTTATTGGCAAGGACATTTCCCGGTTCCACGCCATCTACTGGCCCGCCTTCCTGATGAGCGCAGGCCTCGCCCTGCCCAAGCGGGTCATGATCCACGGATTCCTCCACAACAACGGCGTCAAAATGTCCAAGTCGCTGGGGAACGTGGTGGCCCCGGCAGACTTCGTGGAGCAGTACGGCCTTGACCAGGTACGTTTCTTCTTCCTGCGGGAAGTGCCCTTCGGCGCGGACGGCAGCTACAACCACGACGCAATCGTCGGCCGCATGAACGCTGACCTCGCAAACAACTTTGGCAACCTTGCACAGCGCTCACTGTCCATGGTGGCCAAGAACTGCGGGGGCAAGGTGCCTGTCCCGGGCGCGTTCACCGCTGAGGACGACGCCATCCTGGCGCAGGCCGGTGGCCTCCTTGACGTTTCGCGGGCAGCGTTCGAGAAGCAGGAATTCAGCCGTGCCCTCGAAGCGGTGTGGGCCGTCCTGGGCGACACCAACGCCTACTTCGCCGAGCAGGCGCCGTGGGTGCTGCGGAAAACCGACGTCGAACGAATGAACACCGTGCTGTACGTGACGCTGGAAGTCCTGCGGATCGTGGCCATCCTTGCGCAGCCGGTCATGCCCGCCGCTACAGCGGCGCTCCTTGCCAGCCTCGGCCAGCCGGAAGGGGAGGCCCGCCAGTTCTCCGCCATCGGCACGCCGATCAAAGCGGGGACGGACCTGCCGGCACCTTCGCCGGTGTTCCCCAAGTACGAGGAACCCGCGGGAGCGTAGGGGCCGGGACGCTCTCTCACTTAATCCGAGTTTTCCGCGGACGCCCTGTCACCCCTGAATCGCCGGTGAGAGAGCGTCCGCTGTTTTCCTGCAGTAAGTGAGAGAGCGTCGCCTCAGCGTTTCGAATAATGAGACAGCTTGACCAGCATATGGATGTCTTGGCTACGCTGAAAGCATGAGCGCATCCTCCATCGATCTGGCAATTATTCCCGGCGACGGCATTGGCCCGGAGGTCATTGCAGAAGCACTTAAGGTGTTGGAGAAGGCTGCCGCGTCGGAGGGCGTCGAGCTCAAGCAGACCCACTACAAGCTCGGCGCAGAGCACTGGCTGGCAACCGGCGAAACCCTGCCGGACCATGTCCTGGCCGATCTGCGCACCAGGGATGCGATCCTGTTCGGTGCCGTTGGAGCTGCCCCCGGCGATACCCGGATCCCCTCCGGCATCATCGAGCGCGAGATGCTGCTCAAGCTCCGCTTCAGCCTGGACCACTACGTCAACCTGCGGCCGTCCCGGCTTTACGGCACTGTCGGCAGCCCACTGGCCAACCCCGGCGTCATTGACTTCATCGTGGTCCGCGAAGGCACCGAAGGCCCCTACGTCGGCAACGGCGGCACGCTCCGTGCAGGAACCCCCCATGAGGTGGCCACGGAAGTCTCGCTGAACACCGCCCACGGTGTTGAACGCGTTGTCCGCGACGCCTTCCGCCGCGCCAGTGCCAGGGAGCGGAAGCACGTCACCCTGGTCCACAAGCACAACGTCCTGGTCTACGCAGGCCACCTCTGGAAGCGCACCGTGGAGGCCGTGGCACAGGAGTTCCCGGAGGTTACGCACGACTACCTGCACGTGGATGCCGCGACGATCTTTATGGTCACCGACCCTTCCCGCTTTGACGTGATCGTCACCGACAACCTCTTCGGCGACATCCTGACGGACCTCGCCGCAGCCGTCACCGGCGGCATCGGCCTGGCAGCTTCCGGGAACATCAACATGGACCGCACCGCACCGTCCATGTTTGAACCCGTCCACGGGTCAGCTCCGGACATCGCCGGCCAGGGCAAGGCCGACCCCACCGCGGCCATCCTGTCTGCGGCGCTCCTGCTGGACCACCTTGGCTACACCCGCGCGGCCCGCAGGATCGAGGCTGCGGTGGTTGCCGACGTCGAGAAGCGCGACGGCGGTGCCCGCACCACCAGTGCCGTCGGCGACGCCATCGCCGCCGGTCTCTGACCGCGCCAGGGCTTCCGGCATCGGGCGTAAGCTTGTCTCGAATCACCAAATGCCGCCTTGCCTTTCAACGCTGAAATGCCAGGCGGCCGATCGTGGAGGAACCATGACTCAGACCGCCCATGGCGTCGAATTCAGCCAGCAGCCCTCGGCCAACCCGAAGTCTGCTGAAGAGCGTGCAGCAATCCTGGCCAACCCGGGATTCGGCAACCACTTCACCGACCACACCGCCATCGTTGACTACGTCGTGGACGAGAACGGCAACGGCGGCTGGCACAATGCCCGCGTGGAGGCGTACGGCCCCATTTCCCTTGACCCGTCAGCTGCGGTGCTGCACTACGGCCAGGAAATCTTCGAAGGGCTGAAGGCCTACCGCCACGCCGACGGCTCCATCTGGTCCTTCCGTCCCGAGGCCAACGCTGCCCGCCTGAATAAGTCCGCCCGCCGGCTTGCGCTGCCCGAACTGCCGGCAGAGTACTTCCTCGGCGCCATCCGCGAGCTCGTCTCAGCCGATAAGGAATGGGTGCCCAGCGGCGACGGCGAAGCCCTCTACCTGCGGCCGTTCATGATCGCCACCGAAGCCTTCCTGGGCGTGCGGGCTGCGCGGGAGGTTTCCTTCCGGGTCATCGCCTCGCCGGCCGGCAACTACTTCGGCGGCGAACTGAAACCCGTTTCCATCTGGATCTCCCGGGAGTACGCCCGCGCGGGCCGCGGCGGAACCGGTGATGCAAAATGCGGGGGCAACTACGCCGCTTCGCTCATCGCCCAGCAGGAAGCCGAAGCCAACGGCTGCAAGCAGGTCCTCTTTCTGGACCAGTTCAACGACAACGCGGTCGAAGAACTTGGCGGCATGAACGTCTTCTTCGTCATGAAGGACGGCTCACTGGTGACGCCGGCGCTGACCGGGACCATCCTCGAAGGCATCACCCGGATGTCGGTTATTCAGGTGGCCAAGGACATGGGCCGTGACGTCGCCGAGCGCAAGATCACGCTGGACGAGTGGCGGGCGGGTGTTGCCTCAGGCGATATCGCGGAGGTCTTTGCCTGTGGCACCGCCGCCGTCATCACCCCGATCGGGGTCCTCAAGGACGCCACCGAGTTCATCGGCTCCGAGGATGCAAAAGCGGGCGAGACCACCATGGCCATCCGCGAAAAACTGCTGGGCATCCAGACCGGAACGGTTCCCGACACGCACGGCTGGCTCACGCGCCTCGCGTAGGCCACCCTTTCGAGAACGCACGACGGTGCCTGCCGGGCTTCTGCCCGGCAGGCACCTTTGCACTGTGCTGCTCTGGTCCCGCGGAAGAAATCAGCGGCGCGCGGCCTTCCGGGCGGCGTTTTTCAAGGCCTTCCGGGACACAGGCTTGAGGGCCTTCCGCTCTGCTTCTTCGGCCAGTGCCCGGTTGCGGCGGGCGTCGATGATGTCATTCCACAAAGCGGTGGCGAAAGCTCCGCCGTCCTGGGCGTAGACGTCATAGGGGTAATCGGCGAATATGGACGGCGCAGTGCTTCCCGTGGGCAGGGCCTTGCCCGTTACTTCCGCGACGGCGTCGGCGACAGCCCAGGTCCGGGTCAGGTGCCTGGCCAGGTTGTCCTGGACAAAGTTATTCGCGTCACTCGCTGCCGCGGCGCGTTTCAGGAGAGCATCCAATTCCCCGGCGACGGAACGGGCGGCCGCTTCTTCCACCGCCCCTGAACCTGACGCAAGGTCTTTGGCGTAGGCGTCGACTTCCTCGCGCCAATCGCTGGTCTCGCGGAACTTCTTCCACGTGGGAAACCACACGATGCTGCCCGTAGCGTGGTTGTGGATGTGCTGGAGTCCGCTGTTCTTCTCGGTTGCCGCGTGGTCGTGGCCGGCGGCGTCAGCTTCGGCGAGGAGATCTGCAAGCGTGGTGGTGCTCATGGTGTCTGGTTCCGGCTTCCTTGTGGACATCAGGTGGTCTTCACTGGAGCTAAACCCGGTTCGCCGGCAGTTCTATTCCACCGCGCGGAAGGGCAACCGGCGCGTGCCGGTGGAAGGATGGGGTGGTGACTTCAGCTTCCGGCCCCGTCCTACAGCGCAGCTCGGCCCTGACGCAGTTCATCCTTGCACCCAACCCGGGCCCCATGAGCCTGGAGGGAACCAACTCCTACGTGCTGCGTGCGGCCGGCAGTCCCGGCGCCGTAGTAGTGGACCCCGGCCCGCTGGATGAGGAGCACCTCTGGGCGCTTGCCGGTACCGGCCCTGTTGAACTGATCCTCATCACCCACCGGCACGCCGACCACACTGCAGGTTCCGCGCGCCTGCATCAGCTGACCGGCGCTCCTGTCCGTGCCGCAGATCCCGCCCACTGCCTCGGCGCCGGAAACCCCCTGCAGGACGGTGAGGCGATCCGGATGGCAGGCATGGACGTCATGGTAACGGCGACACCCGGACACACATCCGATTCGGTGTGCTTCCACCTTCCCGCCGACGGCCCAAACGGTTCCGTACTGACGGGGGACACCATCCTCGGCCGCGGCACCACCATGATCGACTACCCGGACGGGACCATCGGTGATTACCTGGCCTCCCTGGACAGGCTGGAATTGCTGGGGCCGGCCACCGTCCTGCCGGCCCACGGTCCGGTGCTGCCGTCCCTGGCCACCGTCGTGCGGGTCTACCGCATCCATCGCCTGGAACGGCTGGCGCAGGTCCGGACGGCACTGGACCAACTGGGCCCGGACGCATCGGCCGGTGACGTCACGGATGTTGTCTACGCCGGCGTCGACCCTTCCGTGCGGCGCGCTGCCGCTGCGTCGGTTGCGGCACAGCTTCACTACCTGCGGGCGGAGCGGGCCGGCGGCGGCCAGGACCCAGGCAGCCTTGGCGGGACGGTAGGGTAGGAGCCATGCGTATTGCCAGGTTTGTTGTCGATTCTGATCCCCTGTACGGCGTGGTGGAAGGTGAAACGGGCAGCGAGGAGATCACCGTCATTCACGGAGACCCTTTCTTCAACGGGGTGGAGCGCACCTCTGTCCGCCACAAGCTCGAAGACGTCCGGCTGCTTGCCCCGATCATTCCCCGCAGCAAGGTGGTTGGCGTCGGCCGCAACTTCGTGGAGCACGCGCACGAACTTGGCAACGAGGTTCCTGCCCAGCCGCTCCTGTTCCTGAAGCCCAACACCGCCGTCATTGGCCCCAACGATCCCGTCGTGCTGCCGGAGTTCTCTGAAGAAGTGTCCTTCGAAGCTGAACTGTGCGTGGTGATCGGCCGGATTTGCAAGGACGTGCCGGAGGAACGCGTGGACGATGTCATCTTTGGTTACACCTGCGGCAACGACCTCACGGCGCGGGACGTCCAGAAGAGCGACCTGCAGTGGACCCGCGCCAAGGGCTTTGACACCTCGGCGCCCCTTGGCCCGTGGATTGAGACCGAACTTGATCCGGACGATGTACAGATCCAGTCCCGGCTGAACGGAGAGCTGCGGCAGGACGGCAGCACCAGCCAGATGATCAGGGGCGTACGGGAACTTGTGTCTTTGGTCTCCCAGGCGTTCACCCTGCTGCCGGGCGACGTCATCATGACCGGTACGCCGGCCGGCGTGGGCCTGGTGAGCGCGGGTGACCGCATCGAGGTGGAGATCGAGGGCATCGGCCGCTTGTCCAACCCCATAGTCCGCCGCTGACTTTTCTCCGCCGTGACCCCTGGCGGCAGACGGTAAAGTTGAAGCCACTATGACTACTGCTGCTGCACCGAATGCTGCCTCCATCCCGCCCGTCACCGCGGACACTCCCGTCCGGGTCCGTTTTTGCCCCTCGCCCACGGGCACGCCCCACGTCGGACTGATTCGCACGGCCCTGTTCAACTGGGCCTATGCCCGGCACACCAAGGGCACCATGGTGTTCAGGATCGAGGACACGGATTCTGCGCGCGACAGCGAGGAAAGCTACCACCAGCTGCTGGACGCGCTGAAGTGGCTGGGCATCGACTGGGACGAGGGCGTTGAGGTCGGTGGGCCGCATGAGCCCTACCGGCAGTCGCAGCGGAGCGATATCTACCAGGACGTCATTGGCCGGCTCCGGGAGGGCGGCTTTGTCTACGAGTCCTACTCCACCCCGGATGAGATCGAGGCGCGGCACCGTGCGGCGGGCCGCGACCCGAAGCTCGGCTACGACGGCTTTGACCGCCACCTGACGGAGGAGCAGCTCGCGCAGTTCAAGGCCGAAGGCCGCGAAGCCGTCCTTCGCCTGCGGATGCCGGACGAGGACATCACGTTCAACGACCTGGTCCGCGGTGAAATCACCTTCCGTGCGGGATCCGTCCCGGACTTCGCGGTGGTCCGCGCCAACGGAGCGCCCCTGTACACGCTGGTAAACCCGGTTGACGACGCCCTGATGGGCATCACCCATATCCTCCGCGGCGAGGACCTGCTCAGTTCGACTCCCCGCCAGATTGCCCTCTACCGGGCTTTGCATGCGGTCGGAGTGGCAAAGTACATGCCGGAGTTCGGCCACCTGCCGTATGTCATGGGACAGGGCAACAAAAAGCTCTCCAAGCGCGACCCCGAATCCAGCCTGTTCCTGCACCGGGAGCGGGGCTTCATCCCCGAGGGCCTGCTGAACTACCTGTCACTGCTGGGCTGGTCGCTCAGCGCGGACGAGGACATTTTCACGGTGGAACAGCTGGTGGAGCACTTCGACATCCATGACGTGCTGGGCAACCCCGCCCGCTTCGACCTGAAAAAGGCCGAGGCGATCAATGGGACGCACGTCCGCATGCTTTCCCCGGAAGTGTTCCGGGAGCGCCTGGTTCCCTACCTCCGCGCAGCCGGCCTGGTGGGGGAGATTCTGACGGACCGGGAAGAGGAGATCCTCACCGAAGCCGCACCGCTGGTCCAGGAACGCATCACCCTGCTGGGGGAGGCGCCGGAGATGCTGGCGTTCCTCTTCAAGGCCGACGACGCCATCGACGTCGCCGCCGACGCCCGCAAAGGACTTCCGGAAAACTTGCCCGAAGTACTCGATGCAGCCATCGCGGCGCTCGAACCGGTGGAGGAGTGGACCCCGGACAACATCCAGACCGCGCTGAAGCAGGCACTTGTTGAGGACCTCGGCATCAAACCCCGCCTGGCGTTCGGACCTGTGCGCACCGCAGTCTCCGGACGGCGGATCTCGCCACCGCTGTTCGAGTCCATGGTGATCCTGGGCAAGGAGTCCTCCCTCCGCCGGCTGCAGGCGTTCCGCGGCTGATGGAAGCTCCCAGCCGGGCAGGCGGCGCAGTGCTGGCCACGCCCTTCGGTACCGTCCGGGGAGTGCTCTTCGATATCGATGACACCCTGGTCGACCTCGAATACTCCATGACCACGGCTCTGCGGGAGGTCAGCGAACACCTCCTGCCGGGGCTTGACCAGGCCGGCTGGGAGCGGTTCGGGCGCATCTTCACGCACGAGACCACGCACTACTACGACCGCTACCTCGCCGGCGAACTGACGTTTAACGAACAGCGGCTGTTGCGCGGCCGGGCGGCATTGGGCCACTTCGGCGTTGAGCTCGGCGAGGGCGAGCAATCGCACCAGTGGCTCAGCGCCTACATCGAAAAACAGCCGGCCTACGTAAAGCCTTTCCCGGACGTGATTCCGCTCCTGGACCTCCTGGACACGGCCGGCATCCCTTACGGGGCCGTCAGCAACAACGTCCATGACTACCAGCGGGCCAAACTCGACGGCGCAGGACTCGGGCGGGTCCGGCGCCTGGTGGGAACGGACACCCTCGGCGTGGCTAAGCCCGATCCAGCCATTTACCTTGAGGGCGTCCGGCTCCTGGGCACCAACGCCGCCGACACCCTGTACGTAGGAGACAACCGCCTCCTCGACGCCGAGGGCTCGACGGCGGCAGGCCTCCTCGGTGTCTGGCTCAACCGGGCGGGGGAGCCCGCGGCGGGGTTCGAGGGCAACTCGGTCTCTTCCCTTGAAGGGTTAGTCGCGTAGCGGCGCCTTGTGCGGGCCGCCGCCACTCCGGCGGCCCGCACACCTTTCGGCGGCAGGGGCCGGAATGCCCGATTTGTGCGAGCCGGAAGTCTCGGGTAAAGTAATTTCTCGTGCTGAGGCGCACGGAGCAGGGTAAACGCCCTGAAAACCGGCCCGAAAGTATTATTGGGATATGGTGTAATTGGCAACACTACGGTTTCTGGTACCGTCATTCTAGGTTCGAGTCCTGGTATCCCAGCTCTGTTTGGGGCCCTGCACATGGGCCGAAAACAGAAGGTTTCGGACGGTCCGCCGATTTGAAACCACAGCGAAGTGTGTGAAACAATCACTGAGCTTGACCAGCGGAAACGTTGGTTGGAAGTACCGACAGTACACGGCCCCATCGTATAGCGGCCTAGTACGCCGCCCTCTCACGGCGGTAACGCGGGTTCGAATCCCGCTGGGGTCACCAGCAAGAATGGTCCCGGGCAAACGCCCGGGGCCATTTTTCTTTGCCCGGATGCTTACCTCCCCGCCCTGGCCCCCTTTTCGGACAGCACATCGTGGGTTTCCCCGAGGTGTGCTGTTTGGGGGGCTTTGCGAAGGAACCCCACCAGCGCCGACCTGAACTGGCATGATGTTGCTGTGACCTACCGGAACGAGCAAGACCACCCGAACGATGCGCAGGCGGCCCCGCCGGCTTTGGCAGCAGTAACGCTGCTGGAAGAGGTCCGGGATGACCTTGCAGGCACGGCACTTCCGCTTGCGTTGCCGGACGCGGAGCAGGCGCGGCGTGATGCGGGCGGGGCGGTGGCGCAGCTCGACGACTACATCCTTCCCCGGTACCGCAGCCTTGATGCCCCGCTCCTGGCAGTGGTGGGCGGTTCCACAGGTGCGGGCAAGTCGACCCTCGTCAACGCCCTGGTTGGCCACCCCGTCACCCGGTCCGGCGCTATCCGGCCCACCACCCGCCAGCCCATCCTCCTGCACCACCCGTCCGAGGCCGCCTGGTTTGAAGGACAACGCGTCCTGCCAAGCCTCAGCCGGATCCGGGGCTACGCTGCCAGCAGCCCGGTGCCGGCAAGCAGGGCGGGAGCCGTGCCGGACGCCGGTGCAATGTCTTCCCTCGTCCTGGTGGCCGACCCCGCAGTTCCGGCCGGTATTGCCGTCCTGGACGCCCCGGACGTCGATTCAATTTCTGATGACAACCGCAAGCTGGCAGCGCAGCTCCTCGCCGCCGCCGATCTGTGGATCTTCGTCACCACCGCCAACCGCTACGCCGACGCCGTCCCCTGGAAACTGCTCCTAAACGCAGCTTCCAGGGACATCATGGTCGCGGTTGTCCTTGACCGGGTACCGCCAGGGGCGGAAACGGAAGTCAGCGAGGACCTGCGCGCCCTGCTGGACCGTGAGGGCCTGGGCGGGGCACAACTGTTCATTATCCCGGAAGCCCCCCTGGATCCGCTGGGCATGCTGCCGGCCGCCGCCGTCCTCCCGCTGCGGACATGGCTTGGCGCGCTGGCGGCGGATGCCGCCGGCCGTTCCGACATCGCCCGGCGCACGCTGAACGGGACTGTCCGGGCGCTGGCCGGCCGTGTGGCTGCCGTGGCCCAGGCCGCCCGGGAGCAGCAGGCCGCCGGGGACAGCCTCGAAGCCGCAGCGGTGGCGGCCTACCGTGATGCTGCCAACCGGATCCTCGAGGCCACCAGGGACGGAGCCCTGCTGCGGGGAGAAGTGCTTGCCCGCTGGCAGGACTTTGTGGGAACCGGCGAATTCTTCCGAACTCTGGAACAGAACGTCGGCCGGCTCCGGGACCGGTTGGGCGCCTTTTTCCGTGGTGAACCTGCCCCGGCCGTAACGGTTGAGGCAGCGATCGAGACGGGGCTGCAGGCTGTCATCGTCGACGAAGCCGCAAATGCCGCCGAGGACACAGACCAGCGCTGGCGGACTGACCCCGCCGGGCGCCAACTGCTGGGAACGGACGATCTTTCCGGCACTACGCCGGGCTTCGAGGACAGGACCGCGGCCGAGATCAGGGCCTGGCAGGAAGCGCTAATGGAACTGATCCGCACCGAAGGACAGGGAAAACGGACACAGGCGCGCTGGCTGTCCTTCGGTATCAATGGCCTGGGTGCTGCCCTGATGATCGTTGTGTTCTCGATGACTGCCGGACTGACAGGACTCGAAATCGGAGTGGCGGGCGGAACCGCCGTCGTTGGCCAGCGGCTGCTCGAAGCGGTTTTCGGCGAGGACGCCGTCCGTCGCATGGCCGAAAAAGCACGCGAGGACCTTCACGACCGCTGCCAGCGCCTGTTGCAGGATGAGCGGCAGAAGTTTCTTTCCCGGCTGCCCGAGCGCGATGAGAGCGCCCCGCAGACCCTTGCCGCGCACGCGGACGCACTGGTCCGTCTGGCGGACAACGCATGAGCCGCCACAGCGACACCCGCGAAGCGTCTCGGCTCGACCGCAGGCTTTCGGCCCTCAACGATGCCCGCGGGCTGGGCGAGGGCGTCCTTCCCGATGAGTCCCTCCAGGAAGTCTTCACCGTCCTCGAACGCGCCAGTTCACGGCGGTCGCTTTCGGCGGACCACACCGTGGTGGGGTTCTTCGGCGCCACCGGAAGCGGCAAGTCGTCCCTGTTCAATGCGGTCAGCGGAGCTGAGATTGCGACGGCGGCGGCGCGCCGGCCCACGACGTCCGAACCCCTGGCGGGGGTGTGGGGAGCTGAGGGCAGCGACCCCCTCCTCGATTGGCTGGAGGTCCGCAACCGGCACCACGCCGCAGCTGTGGAAGGGTTCGCTGATGAGGAGACGGGCCTGATCCTGCTGGATTTGCCCGACTTCGATTCCACCCGGGCAGCAAACCGCGAGGTGGTTCAGCGGATGGTGGGCCTGGTGGATGTCCTCGTCTGGGTGCTTGACCCCCAAAAGTACGCAGACGCCGCGGTGCACAATGACTTCCTGTCGCGTCTGGCCTCGCACGGCGCCGTCACGCTGGTGGTCCTCAATCAGGTGGACAGGCTTCCGGAGCGTGACGTGCAGCCCGTCCTGGAATCGCTGCGGGCCATCCTTGCCCGGGACGGACTGGCGAAGGTCCAGGTATTGGCGGCCTCGGCCCTGACCGGTGCAGGTGTGGACAAAGTCCGCACGGCCATCCGGAGCGTAGCTGTGAAGCGCAAGGCCCAGTCCGAACGGCTTGCTGCCGACATCACCAGGGCGTCAGCTGACCTGGCTGCGGTGTCCGGCGGGGGAGAAGCGGCAGGGGTCCGTTCGGCCGCAAAGGAACGCCTGGCCGATGAGCTCGCCGTAGCTGCCAACGTTCCCACGGTGGTCCGGGCGGTAAGCCAGTCTTACCGGCTTGAGTCAGTAAAGCGCACCGGTTGGCCGGTGACCAGGTGGCTGTCCCGGTTCCGGCCCGATCCGCTGCGGCGGCTCAACCTGCGAAGCGGGGCTCCGTCTGAGCTGAACCGGACCTCGCTGCCGCCGGCAGGAGCGCCGGAGCGCGCACGCACGGACGCGGCCGTCCGGGAGTTCGCCGACACCGCCAGTGCCGGCGCGCCGGGGCCGTGGCGTGCCGCCATCCGCGGAGCAGCCCGGGAGGGCAGGGAACGCCTTCCTGACGCGCTCGACCAGGCCATCGCCGGAACCGATCTTGCCGCGAACCGCAAGTCATGGTGGTGGGGCGTGTTCAACGTGGTGCAGTGGCTGGCGCTGCTTACGGCGCTGGGAGGCCTTGGCTGGCTCGCCGTTTTGGCCGTCCTCGGCTATTTCCAGATGCCCGTTCCGGAGGTGCCAAGGCTTGAAGGCTGGCCGCTGCCCACGCTGATGATCGCAGCCGGGGTGGTCCTGGGAGTCTTCCTGGCCGTAACCGGCCGTTTTATTTCCGCTGCAGCTGCGGGTGCGCGTGCGGCGAAGGCGAGGAAACGGCTCAATGCTGCAGTGGCAGCGGTGGCACACGAACTTGTAGTGGAACCCGTGGAAGTGGAAGTCACCAGGCTTTCCGCCTTCAACGCCGCGCTGAAGACGGCCCGGGCCGGATAAGCGGGATATCCGCTGCGGCAAGGCCGGGTTGGAAGGCGGGAACCTCTTAGTTGCCGGCGGCTGCCAGCTCCGCAGCCGCGTCCCGGACCTTGATGAGGGTACGCAGGTTCCGGGTTGTGGTGGAGGCTTTGAACCTGGGTTTGGCCGTGATGCTGCTGAAGGGGCTGGCCAGCGTTCCCCCCGCCGGCGCCAGCCAGGCCAGTGCCTCGGAACCCAACCTCGTCTATTCCGCCCCCTCCAGGGCAGCCCCAGCGGAATCGAGTTCATCCAGCATCGCCTGGTCCGAGGAAAGCGTGATGTAGGTGTGGGTGCTTTTGTCATCGTCCGAGTACGGGCAAGCTGCCACGAGTTCGGCCAGCCGGGCTGCATCGAGCACCACCACCCAGGCGTCATAACCAAACGCATCGCGAGAGCACTTCTCGCACTCCCGCTTAACGGCAGCCGCATCCAGGCTGCTGGCCAGGACAACGTTCCCGCTGGCAAGCAGGGTACGGGCATCGGAAAACCCGGCACCCTTCAGCGCCTCCCGGACGTCCGCCATTTTGATATTGATGCCGCCAACGTTGATGCCGCGAAGAAACACTGCATAGCTGCCCATGGCGGAAATACTAGCCGCCGCCCATCAAAGCTCAGGCGGTCACTTGTCCTTGTTCCGGTTCAGTCGTTGTTCTTGCGCAGGGCCTCGGTGAGGATCCGGCCCGCGTTGCAGACCACTTCGGCATGCAGCCTGCCGGGCTGCCGCGTGAGGCGCTCGATTGGTCCGGAGATCGAAACAGCGGCGATGACCCTGCCTGACGGACCGCGCACCGGTGCGGAAACTGAGGCGACCCCCGGCTCGCGTTCGCCGAGGCTTTGTCCCCAGCCCCGCCGTCGTACGCCGGCCAGGACGGTGGGTGTGAAGCGGGCCGACTGCAGCCCTTCGAGCAGGCGGTCGTGGTCCTCCCACGCGAGGAGTACCTGGGCCGCGGATCCTGCCTTCATGGACAGCTGCGTTCCCACCGGGATGGTGTCGCGCAATCCGATGGGGCGCTCGGCGGAGGCGACGCAGACGCGCCAGTCGCCCTGCCGGCGGAAGATCTGCGCACTTTCGCCCGTGGCATCGCGCAGCTGCATCAACACCGGCCCGGCGGAAGCAATCAAACGGTCCTCGCCTGCAGCCGAGGCAAGTTCAACCAGCCGGCTTCCCAGGACGAATCGGCCCTGGATGTCCCGGCTCACCAGCCGGTGGTGCACGAGGGCAAGGGCAAGGCGGTGGACAGTGGGCCGTGCGAGCCCGGTGGCTGCCACCAGCTGCGCCAAAGTAGTGGGGCCGGCCTCGAGTGCATCAAGTACATGGGCCGCTTTATCAATGACACCGACTCCACTAGAATTGTCCATGTAATGATATTGCCGTCTCATTATCTGAGATGCAAATCTTTCGGCTGGCGCAGTGCGAAGGCGTACTGGTTCAGTGGACCTCAACAGCCAAACAGCAGTGAAGGGAGATGGCCATGGCAAACACATTGGCCGAGAAAGTCTGGGACGCCCACGTGGTGCGCAAGGGTGACGGCGACGGTGCCAATGCCCAGCCCGACCTTCTCTTCATCGACCTCCACCTTGTCCACGAGGTCACATCCCCGCAGGCTTTTGAGGGCCTCCGGCTGGCAGGCAGGAAACTGCGCCGGCCGGACCTGACCATCGCCACGGAGGACCACAACACTCCCACTCTGGACATTGACAAGCCTATCGCCGATCTCACCAGCCGCACCCAGATCCAGACGCTCCGCAACAACTGCGCCGAGTTCGGTGTCCGGCTCCACTCCCTGGGTGACGCCGAGCAGGGCATCGTGCACGTGGTGGGCCCGCAGTTGGGCCTCACCCAGCCGGGCATGACTGTTGTCTGCGGTGACTCCCACACCTCCACGCACGGCGCCTTCGGAGCGCTGGCCATGGGCATCGGAACCTCGGAGGTGGAGCACGTTATGGCCACCCAGACACTGTCGCTGAAGCCGTTCAAAACGATGGCCATCAACGTTGAGGGCACGCTGCGCTCCGGCGTCACGGCCAAGGACATCATCCTCGCCGTCATCGCCAAAATCGGCACCGGTGGCGGCCAGGGCTACGTCCTGGAGTACCGGGGCTCCGCAATCCGCGCGCTGTCCATAGACGCCCGCATGACCATCTGCAACATGTCCATCGAAGCCGGCGCGCGCGCCGGCATGGTGGCGCCGGACCAGACCACGTACGACTACATGAAGGGCCGCCCGCACGCCCCGGAAGGCGCTGACTGGGACGCCGCCGTCGAATACTGGAACACGCTCCGCTCCGACGACGACGCTGTCTTCGACGCGCAGGTGGACCTGGACGCCGACACGCTGGAACCGTTCGTCACCTGGGGCACCAATCCCGGGCAGGGCGTTTCGCTGTCTGAATCGGTGCCGTCCCCCGAGGACTTCGGCGATGAAAACGCGAAGGCCGCAGCCGAACGCGCCCTGCACTACATGGGACTCGAGGCCGGCACGCCCATGAAGGACATCCGGGTTGATACCGTCTTCCTTGGATCCTGCACCAACTCCCGCATGGAGGACCTGCGCGCCGCTGCAGACATCATCCGCGGGCGCCAAAAAGACCCGAACATCCGGATGCTGGTGGTGCCCGGATCGGCGCGGGTCCGGCTGGAGGCCGAGGCTGAGGGCCTGGACAGGGTCTTCAAGGACTTCGGGGCGGAGTGGCGCTTCGCAGGCTGCTCCATGTGCCTGGGCATGAACCCTGACCAGCTGGAAGTGGGGGAGCGCTGCGCCTCCACCTCCAACCGCAACTTCGAAGGGCGCCAGGGCAAGGGCGGCCGCACCCACTTGGTGTCGCCGGTGGTCGCCGCTGCCACAGCCATCCGTGGCACGCTCAGCTCGCCGTCGGACCTTGATCCGGCCCCTGAATCAGCCGCCACCCGCACGAACGCAGCCTAGGACACGCCATGGAAAAGTTCACCACCCACACCGGAATCGGCGTCCCGCTGCGCCAGAGCAACGTTGACACGGACCAGATCATCCCCGCTGTGTACCTCAAGCGCATCACCCGCACGGGCTTCGAGGACGCCCTGTTCTCAGCGTGGCGCAAGGACCCGGCGTTTATCCTGAACCAGGCGCCCTTCAGCGCCGGTTCGGTCCTGGTGGCCGGGCCGGATTTCGGTACAGGATCCTCCCGTGAGCACGCCGTTTGGGCCTTGAAGGACTATGGCTTCAAGACTGTGCTCTCCTCCCGGTTTGCCGACATCTTCCGGGGCAACTCCGGCAAGCAGGGACTGCTCGCCGCCGAAGTGGCCCAGGACGACATCGAATTGATCTGGAAAGAACTGGAGAACGCTCCCGGGACCGAAGTCACGGTGGACCTTGTGTCCAAAACGGTGGTCTGCGGTAACATCGTGGCACCCTTCGAAATCGACGACTACACGCGGTGGCGCCTGCTCGAAGGCCTGGACGACATCGGCCTGACACTCCAGCATGAGGCAGACATCACTGCCTACGAGGCGACCCGCCCTGCCTTCAAGCCGAAAACACTGCCGGCCCGCCTTTCCTGAGCCCGCCCAAGCAGCCGTGACGGGGGCGGCGGCGGCGCGCCACGCCCTGCCGCCGTCGCCCGCGTATTTCGGTTCGGTAACGCAACCTCCTATGCTTGGTTGGAGCCTTTGCAGGGATCTTGGGGCTAGTCATCGTTAGGAAACCGGTATATGAGTAGTGTTCTGACCATCCGCGGCGGAGTCCCGCTTACTGGCCGCGTCACCGTCCGGGGAGCGAAAAATCTCGTTCCCAAGGCCATGGTGGCGGCGTTGCTGGGCAACGAGCCGTCGGTGTTGCGGAATGTGCCGGAAATTAAGGACGTGGAGGTAGTCACCTCCCTCCTGCAGCTGCACGGAGTCACCGTGGTCAAGGACCCGGTGAACGGGGACCTGACCCTGGACCCTAAAGCGGCCAAAACGGCCCCCAGCACGGCCATCGACGCTCACGCCGGCGACTCCCGGATTCCCATCCTGCTCTGCGGCCCGCTGATCCACGCCATTGGCGAAGCGTTCATCCCCGACCTTGGCGGCTGCAAGATCGGCGACCGCCCCATCGACTACCACCTGGACGTGCTCCGCCAGTTCGGTGCAGTAGTGGAAAAGCGGCCCGGCGGCATCCACATTTCCGCTCCCAAGGGCCTGCACGGGGCCAAGATTTCCCTGCCGTACCCCTCTGTCGGCGCCACCGAGCAGGTGCTGCTGAGCGCCACGCGCGCGGAGGGCATCACGGAACTTTCCGGTGCCGCAACCGAACCGGAAATTATCGACCTCATCGCCGTCCTGCAGAAGATGGGCGCGATCATCAGCGTCCAGACCGACCGCACCATCCGCATCGAAGGTGTCCGGGATCTTGGCGGCTACAACCATCGGGCGCTTTCGGACCGCAACGAGTCGGCGTCGTGGGCGTCGGCTGCACTGGTGACCAAAGGCGACATCTATGTCGAAGGCGCCTCCCAGCGCGACATGATGACCTTCCTCAACACCTACCGCAAGGTGGGCGGCGGCATGGACATCGGCGAGGAAGGCATCCGCTTTTACCACCGCGGCGGAAAGCTCACCCCGCTGGTCCTGGAAACGGACGTGCACCCCGGCTTCATGACCGACTGGCAGCAGCCGCTGGTGGTGGCGCTGACCCAGGCCGAGGGCGTTTCGATTGTCCACGAGACCGTATATGAAAACCGGTTTGGCTTCACTGATGCCCTCATCCGGATGGGCGCCAGCATCCAGGTGCACCGGGAATGCCTGGGCAGCGTCCCCTGCAGGTTCGGCCAGCGCAATTTCCTCCACTCCGCGGTGATTTCGGGGCCCACCCAGCTCAAGGGAACCGACATCGACGTGCCGGACCTCCGCGGCGGCTTCAGCCACCTGATCGCGGCACTGGCCGCAACCGGAACCTCCCGCGTTACAGGGATCGACATCATCAACCGGGGCTACGAGCGCTTCACCGAAAAGCTCGCCGGACTCGGCGCCGATTTCGACATCACCACGGCGAAGTAGCGGTACCGAAGTGAAGGAATCGGCCAAGAGCCGCGCCACCCTCGCCGTGGTCGCGGCCATAGTGCGCCCCGTGTTCAACCTCATGATGGACAAAAAGTGGGAAGGCACCGAAAAGCTGCCTGCCGGTGGTTTTATCGCAGCGCCCAACCACTGTACCGAGATTGATCCGCTGATCATCGGCCACATCCTTTACAACCACAAGCGCGCCCCCCATTTCCTGGCGAAGTCCGGACTGTTCAAGGTTCCGGTCCTGGGCTGGGTCCTGCGGGCCACCAAGCAGGTGCCGGTGGAACGCTCGACGGCGGGTGCGAACCGTTCGCTGCAGGTGGCCCAGGAAATTGTTGCCGAAGGCGGCGCCATCATTATTTATCCCGAGGGGACCCTCACGCGCGATCCGGACCTGTGGCCCATGAAGGGGCACACCGGCGCGGCGCGCCTGGCCCTCGAGGGGAATATTCCGGTGGTTCCGATTGCACACTGGGGCGCGCACGAAGTGTTCCCGCGCTACGGTAAGCGGTTTCACCTGTTCCCCCGCAAGAAGTCGAGGGTGGTGGTGGGCGAGCCCGTCGACCTGAGCGCCTTCACCGGCCGTCCCCTGGACAAGGCAACGCTGGCCGGGGCCACCGACGCCATAATGGATGCCATCACCGCCCTGCTCGCAGACATCAGGGGCGAGCAGCCTCCCGCGGAGCGCTGGGATCCGGCCAGGCAGCAGCAGGCGAAGCACGGCCGCTTCGTGGAGCGCGGGCAGCAGCAAAATGGCGAACGGACGGCCGGTGACTCCTGAGGGGAACCACCCCGGTTCAGCCCGGTCCGTCGCGATCCTGGGTGCAGGGTCGTGGGGGACGACGTTCGCCAAGATCCTGGCCGATGCTGCCACTGCAGCAGGCGAGCAGCGCGCCATCCGGATCTGGGGCCGGCGGAGCGAAGTGGTGGAGGAAATCAACACGGTCCACCGCAACGCGCAGTACTTGAAGGAAATCGCCCTCCCCAAGAGCATTACTGCTTCCACCGACGTCCGTGACGTGTTCGAGGGGGCAGATCTGGTGGTCCTGGCCGTGCCGGCCCAGTCGCTGCGGCCGCAGCTGCGCGCATGGAAAGACATGATCGCGCCCGGCGCCATGGTGGTTTCCCTCATGAAGGGCCTTGAGGTGGGAACCGACGCCCGGATGAGCGAAGTCATCAGCGAGGAACTCGGCCTGCCCACCGAGCGCATTGCGATCGTCTCAGGGCCGAACCTTGCCATGGAGATCGCCCGGGAAGAGCCCACAGCCTCAGTGGTGGCCTGCACCGACGCGGCTGCTGCCGGCTGGATCGCACGCAGCTGCACCGCACCGTACTTCCGGCCGTACACCACCTCGGACATTGTCGGGGTTGAGATCGGCGGCATCGTCAAGAACGTCATTGCGCTGGCGGTGGGCATCTGTGAAGGCAGGCAAATGGGGGACAACACCAAAGCCTCCGTGATCACCCGTGGCCTCGCCGAAACATCCCGCCTTGCCCTGGCGTTGGGCGGGGAAGCGAAAACGATGGCCGGACTCGCGGGCCTGGGCGACCTCGTGGCAACGTGCTCCTCACCCCTGTCCCGGAACCACACCGCCGGACGGCTGCTGGGCCAGGGCCTCACGCTGGAGGAGGTGGGCCAGAAAATGACCCAGACTGCCGAAGGCATTAAGTCCGGCCAGGCCGTACATGATCTTGCAAAACAGCTTGGCGTGGAGATGCCCATCACGGCTGCCGTCGTTGCCGTGCTGGCAGGCAAGCTGTCCGTTGACCAACTGGGGCCGGTCCTGCTGGCCCGGGAACTGAAACCTGAAGGCGATTACTGACAATGTCCCATGACAAACTGACCGCAACAGAGCCGGCCGGCGGGGCAAAGCCCCGGGTGGCGGTACTTTTCGGCGGCCGTTCCAGCGAACATGCCGTCAGCTGTGTCACTGCCGCCGGCGTTCTTGGTGCGATCAACAGGGATAAGTACGAGGTCATACCGATCGGGATCGCCAAGTCGGGGCAGTGGGTGCTGGCTGCCGCCGATACCGCCCAGTGGTCCCTCGCCGCATCCTCGCTGCCGGAGGTGGTTCCGTCGCAGCAGACCGTGACGCTGGCCCAGATCGGCGGTGAACACCAGCTGATCGTTGCCTCCCCGAACGAGGTTCCGCAGGAACTCGGCACCGTGGATGTGGTGTTCCCGCTGCTGCACGGCCCGTTCGGCGAGGACGGAACCATCCAGGGATTGCTGGAACTCTCGGACACCCGGTACGTCGGGGCCGGCGTCCTGGCTTCGGCAGTGGGCATGGACAAGCACTTCATGAAAGTGGTCTTCGAAGCCGCGGGCCTCCAGGTGGGCCCCTACATCGCGGTAACGGACCGGCAGTGGAGCAAGGATGCCGAATCCGTGCGGAAAAAGGTGGACCGGCTCGGCTTCCCCGTATTTGTTAAGCCGGCACGGGCTGGATCGTCCATGGGCATCTCCAAAGTTGATTCGCTGGACGAACTGGACGCCGCCATCGAAGAAGCCCGGCGGCACGACCTCAAACTGGTCATTGAAGCTGGAATTGTTGGCCGCGAAATCGAGTGCGCGGTGCTGGAAGGCAGGGGCACCGACGCTCCCCGGACTTCCATGCCCGGCGAAATTTCCGTGGCCGGGGGAAACCACGAGTTCTACGACTTCAACGCCAAGTACGTTGAGGACGACGCGGCCTCGCTCAGCTGCCCGGCAGACCTTCCTGAAGAAGCGATCACCCGGGTGCGCGAACTTTCCGCAGCCGCCTTTGACGCGGTGGGGGCTGAGGGCCTGAGCCGGGTTGATTTCTTCTACACCCCGGACGGCCAGCTGATCATCAACGAGATCAACACCATGCCGGGTTTCACCCCGAAAAGCATGTACCCGCAAATGTGGGCCGCATCCGGTCTGGACTACGCCGGGCTCATTGACGAACTTATTCACCTCGCCCTGAACCGCAAGACCGGCCTCCGCTGATTTCCGGGCTGGATCGCCGGCGCTGAAGCCTCCCTACCCGCCCCTGACCTCGCTTCGGCCAGGGAAGCCGGCGGGCGTGGGCCCCACTACTGGCTTTGCGGCAGGTCCTGGAGCTCTTCCTGGCCCACGCAGTTCCGGGTGGGCGGGATTTCTCCTGCGGCGACGGCAAGATCGGCCAGGACCGTCGCGGAGCTGATCTTGTCCGGATCCAGAAGGATTTCGGTGGCGGGCTCCCGGCCGTAGGTTGTCAGCGTCCAGACGGGGTCGCCTTCCTTGATCACCCAGTCGATTCCGTTGACCGTGACGCAGCGGTCCGTCGTGGGGCCCGGCACGTTGACTCCGCAGCGAAGAACCACCAGGGAGGGTTCGCCCCACACCGCGGTGGCCTGGCTGTTCGTTTTGCGCAACGCAGCGTCACCGATGGCTTCCGGCAAGGCCACCATCATGGGAGCGCAGGCCGGGTTTGCCGCATCCCGGGCTGGGGGAACGTCGACGGCGGGGGAGCAGGCAGCCAGGGCCAGGCAAGCAACAGTCCCCATCACCGCCATCCCGGCAACGCGGGCGGGCAAGGGAAGCGTTGGGCGGTGCATACTCCAAGACTATCGGTGCAGCCGGGTTGTCCCGGACGCACTGCCCGTGCGGTACCTGAATGGGCGCAGGCCGCCAATGTCGGGGGCCCGCTGTAGCGTAGTGGCGTGCCTGAAAAGCGTTTGACAATCCAAGAGCATCCGCCCGTCGCAGCCCTCTCCGAAGCCGAGCTGCTGGCGCGGATTTTCCCGCGCCTGTCCATGGGAGGGGACCACGCCCAAGCCACGCTGCTCGGTCCCGGGGACGATGCCGCTGTGGTGGCGGCCCCTGACGGGAGGACGGTCATCAGCATCGACACGCAGGTGCAGGACCAGGATTTCCGGCTGGAGTGGCCCAACGGGTACCGGACCACCGGCTTTGATGTCGGCTGGAAAGCGGCAGCGCAGAATCTCAGCGATATCAATGCCATGGGAGCTGCAGCCACGTCCCTGGTGGTCAGCCTTACCCTCACCCCGGAGACACCGGTTGCCTGGGTGGAGGACCTGGCGGATGGGTTGACGGCCGGCATCAGGAGCTTGGGCGCCACCAGGTGTTCCGTGGCCGGAGGTGATTTGGGCAGGGGCAGGGAAATCTCCGTCACCGTGGCGGTCCTGGGGACGCTCGACGGCCACCACGCGGTTCTGCGGTCCGGAGCGCAACCCGGTGACGTCGTGGCCCTTGCCGGAACTGCGGGGCACGCGGCTGCCGGCCTGGCACTTCTTGAGTCCGCTGTCAACATCGAGGCCCTTCGCCCTGAACAGCGGGTCTTCCTGGATCGCCAGTGCAGGCCCCGGCCCCCACTGGCTGCCGGGCCTGCCGCCCGGAGCGCAGGCGCCACTGCCATGCTGGACGTCTCGGACGGCCTGCTGCGGGACGGGCTACGGTTGGCGGCGGCCAGCGGCATCACCATTGACCTGGACGCCGCGCCGCTGAGGGCGCTGGCGGACGTGCTGCGGCCTGCCTCGGATCTGTTGGAGACCGATCCGATGGCGTGGGTTCTTGGTGGCGGGGAAGACCACGGACTGCTCGCCACATTCCCACCGCGCGTTCAGCTTCCGGCCGTATTCACTGCGATAGGCTCGATACAAGCATTGGGAAGCAACGAAAGCCCGAGCGTCAAAACAGCGGGCCAATCCGCGGACACCGGGGGATGGGATCACTTTGCACACTAAGGTTGCCGCCAACGCGCAAGCGATGAAGAGGTGGCTGGGCAAGGCGGAGACCGTCCTGGGGAACCACAGCGACCGCCTCAATGCCATCAATATCTTTCCCGTGGCTGACGGCGACACGGGCACCAACCTGTACCTTACTGTCCGTGCGGCCTCCCAGGCTGCTGCAGCCGCGGATGACCAGGCCGCACACCTGGACGTTGGCGCTGTGCTGGCCGGCGCCGGCCAGGCGGCCCTGGAGGAGGCAAGGGGCAACTCCGGCACCCTGTTCTCAGTGTTCCTCTGCGCGGCGGCCGAGCCCCTGGCAGGGCACACCCGGCTGACGTCGACACTGCTGGCTGCAGCCCTGAACCGCGCCCAGATCCGGGCTTGGTCGGCGCTCAGCGATCCCGTCCCGGGAACGATGCTTTCGGTCATGGAGGCCGCTGCCCGCGCCGCCGCCGCCGTGGATGCCGGGCAGAACGGCGATGACAGCAACCACGCCCTCGGGCTGGCCCTCGATGCCGCCGTCGAAGCCGCCCTCGCTGCCGTCATCCGCACCGAGGACCAGCTGGACGCATTGACCACCGCGCGCGTCGTGGATGCCGGCGGAGTAGGGATGCTCCTGATCCTGGACTGCCTTCGGTCTGCTGTCCTGGGCGAGGAGCTCCAAAGCGAACTCCTCGATGGGCTCCACGGCTATGACGTGTCCGATCCCCACATCCACACGGCGCTGCCGGACGACGACGGCGTCGAAGTCATGTGCACCATCAGCCTCTCACCGCTGCAGGCCGCCACGCTTCGCCAGCAGCTTGACGAGATCGGCGAGTCGGTCATCATGAGCCAGGTGGGCAGCGGTTCCGACAGCGAGGGAAACTACCGCTGGCGCGTCCACGTCCACGTCCCTGCCCCTGAACCGGCTGTTGCCATCATCCGCTCCCTTGGTGATCCGGTGCAGATCAGTATCAGCGAACTCACCCTGCCGCAGGGACCGCAAACGGATGCAGTGAACTCCAGTGGGCATGAGCGCTGAACTGGACCTCGCGCTGGAACGCCGCATCGGCAAACGTTCCGCGGCGGTGATTGAAAAGCACCTTGGCATCACCACGGTGGACGGGCTGCTGAACTATTTCCCGCGCCGCTACATGTCCCGGGGAGAGTTGACACCCATCAACGAAATTCCGCGGGACGAGGAAGTCACGCTCATTGCCAGGGTGCTTTCCAGCAGCACCAGGTCCATGCAGGCCCGCCGGGGGACAATCACCGACGTGGTGGTCTCCGACGACGACGGGCAGCAAGGGCTGCGGCTGGTTGGCGGCACAGACTACCGGGGCAAAGTCCCCGGCACCCTCAAAATCAGCTTCTTTAACGGCTACAAAGCGAAAGCCGAACTCCTGCCCGGACGCCGGGCCCTGTTCTCCGGAAAGGTCACCAGCTTTAAGGGAGTCCTGGGTTTGACCAACCCCGACTTCCAGCTCCTCGACGAGGACCCTTTCAGCCAGGGCGTCCAGGACCCTGAAAAACTCGCGGCCATGCCCGTTCCGGTTTACCCGGCCACGTCCAAACTTCCCAGCTGGAAGATTCAGAAAGCCATTTCAACCCTGCTTGAAACCGTGGACCTCGACGCCCTGCCTGATCCCGTCCCGCCCGCGGTCGCTGCACGCGAAGGGTTCCTTCCGCTTGCCCAGGCGTACCGGCTCATCCACGTTCCGGAATCCCCTGACGACTGGCAGCGGGCACGGGACCGGCTCCGGTACCACGAAGCGCTGGTGCTGCAGTCCGCCCTGGCCCGGCGCCGCGCACAGCTCGCCGCTGAGGAAGCCACTGCACGCCGGCCCGTCCCTGACGGACTGCTCGCCGCCTTTGATGCCGGCCTCCCCTTCACCCTCACAGCCGGACAGGCCGCCGTCGGGACAACTTTCGCCGCGGAACTGGCCCGCGACTGCCCCATGAACCGGTTGTTGCAGGGCGAAGTTGGGTCAGGAAAGACCGTCGTGGCGCTGCGCGCCATGCTGCAGGTGGTGGACGCCGGAGGGCAGGCGGCATTGCTGGCGCCTACCGAGGTCCTCGCCGCGCAGCACTTCGAGTCGATCCGCCGCGCACTGGGGCCGCTTTCAAGGGACGGCCTGCTGGGAGGGCTCGATAACGCCTCCGTCCAGGTCACGCTGCTGACAGGTTCCATGCCGGCCGCGGCACGCAAGCAGGCCCTGCTCGACGCCGCCTCCGGGACCGCCGGCATCATCATCGGCACCCACGCCCTGCTCAGCGGCAATGTCACCTTCTACGATTTGGGGTTGATCGTGGTGGATGAGCAGCACCGTTTCGGCGTGGAGCAACGGGATGCGCTCCGGGCCAAAGCCAGGAAGCCGCCCCACCTGCTGGTCATGACTGCTACGCCCATCCCGCGCACCGTTGCCATGACGGTGTTCGGGGACCTTGAAACGTCCGTCTTGGACGAGCTTCCCGAGGGCAGGGCACCGATCAGCACCCATTTGGTGGGGCTGGCGGAGAATCCCGCCTGGGCCGGCCGCATCTGGGCCCGTTCACGGGAGGAGATCGATGCCGGCCACCAGGTGTACGTCGTGTGTCCCAAGATCGGGGCCGACGACGACGGCGACTTCAGCCCCGGGGAAGCCGACCTGGATGAAGGCTCCGACGGGGAAAACGGACGGGAACTGGCGTCAGTTACCGCCGTCGTCGAACAGCTCCTGGACGAGCCCGCCCTTTCCGGGGTCCCGATGGCACCACTCCACGGGCGCCAGCCGCCCGAAGTGAAGTCCGCCAACATGGCCGGCTTCACGGCAAACAGCGTCAAGCTGCTGGTCTCCACCACGGTGATCGAAGTGGGCGTGGACGTACCCAACGCCACCCTCATGGTCATCCTCGACGCCGACCGCTTTGGCATCTCCCAGCTGCACCAGCTCCGCGGACGGGTGGGACGGGGAGGCCTGCCGGGGACCTGCCTGCTGGTCACCGCACTGGAGCCTGAACACCCCAGCCGGCGACGGCTGGACGCTGTTGCGGCCACCACGGACGGTTTCGAACTTTCCCAGGAGGATCTCAAGCTGCGCCGTGAGGGTGACATCCTGGGCGCCTCCCAGTCCGGAGGCCGTTCCACTTTGAAGCTGCTGCGCGTGCTCGAACACGAAGCTGTCATCAGCCGCGCCCGTGACGACGCCCAGCACATCGTGGCCGAAGACCCCTCGCTGCGTGCGCACCCGGATCTGGCCGAGGCCATAGACAAGTACCTCAACCCCGAGAAGGAGGCTTTCCTTGAACGCGGTTAGCACGCACAAACCAGAAGCAGGCCGCGGCGCAGGCGCAGGTGCCCAATGAGCCGCATCATTGCCGGTGCCGCTGGCGGTACGCCTCTGCAGTCGGTTCCGGGTTCCTTGACCCGGCCCACCACGGACCGGGTCAAGGAGGCTTTGTTCTCGCGGCTGGATGCCTTTGAGGTCATCAGCGGGGCGCGGGTGCTGGACCTCTACGCTGGTTCGGGGTCGCTCGGGGTGGAAAGCGGCAGCAGGGGAGCCCTGACGGTGGACCTGGTGGAGTTTGATGCCAAGGCGAGCGCCGTCTGCCAGCGCAACGCCGACCTCATCAACGGGGTACTGGGGCGCAAAGCCGTGACGGTCCACCGTTCCAAAGTTGAGCCCTTCCTTGAGCGCGCCGACGACACCGCGGCCTGGGACCTGGTGTTCCTGGACCCGCCCTATCCGCTGGAGCAGGTGGCGCTGTCCGCCGTACTGGAAAAGCTCGCTGCCCACCTCTCGCCGGCCGCTGTGGTGGTGGTGGAACGTTCATCCCGCTCACCGGAACCGGGCTGGCCCAGTGGTTTGGCACGTTTCGCAGAGAAAAAATACGGCGAGACCCGGCTCTGGTTTGCGGAGCCTTTTGTGCCGGACGCCATCGATCCGGACGTTGTTGACGAGGACCCGGTCAGCCACGACGCCGCTGACCGGGACTAGGACGTCAAAGCGTCCAGGTCCACGCCGGCCAGGACCTTGGCGGGATGCGGGCCGCGGGACAGCAATTCCGCAGACCAGCCGTCCGGCCAGGACGTCTGGGTGCCGGCCAGGACGATGTTGCCCGGGTAGCGGCCGTCGAACATTCCGGCTTCAGCAAACGCCGCCACGTCGCCCATCGCCTGCCGCATGGCTGCGACCTGGCTGCGGACAAGGGTAAGCCCGGGCTCGTCGCCCACATTGACGATCAGCAGCCCGTGCGGGGTGAGCCGATCCCGAACCTCGCCGTAGAACGCGGCGCAGGCGAGATGTTCGGGCGCTTCGGGGCCGGAGAAGATGTCCAGGATGACGACGTCGAACAGCAACCCGGGTTCGAGTTCAGCAAGGGCGCCGCGGGCGTCCCCGATGGTGGTATGCAGGTCCGTCCCTTCCGGAAGGGGCAGCTGGCGCAGGACAAAATCCAGCAGTTCACGTTCCAGCTCCACCGCGTGCTGGACGGACCCCGGCCGCGTGGCCTGGATATAGCGGGCCAAGGTCAGTGCCCCGGCCCCCAGATGCAGCGCCGTCACCGGTGTGCCGGCAGGGGCAGCCAGATCCACCAGGTGCCCGATCCGCCGCAGGTACTCATAGAAGATCTCCTCCGGCCGGACCAGGTTTACGTGGGACTGCTCCGCGCCGCCAATGCTGAGCACGAAGCTGCCGTCAATGAAAGCGTCCGGTTCGATGGTTGCGTGCTGTCCGGTAGTTCGCAAAAACCGCTCCGCACGCCCGCCGCTGCGTGCAGGCATCAGAGCCGGTTCCTGAGCGTGGACAGCCGGCGGGCGGCTTCCTCCAGGACATCGGTTTTCTTGCAGAACGCGAACCGCAGCAGACTCCGGGTCCTCTCTGCCCCTTCCGGGTGGCAGAAGACAGGAACCGGAATGGCGGCCACGCCAACCAGGCCAGGGAGCTTGCGCGCCAATTCCACTGAGTCGCGGATGCCCAGCGGTGACGTGTCAACGTTGACGAAGTAGGTTCCCTGGGGGTTGAAAACGTCGAAGCCCGCGGCCCGGAGGCCTTCACTGAGGATGTCCCGCTTGTGCATCAGCTCAGCGGCAATGCCGTGGAAAAAATCGTCCGGCATGCCGAGCCCGGTGGCGATGGCCGCCTGGAACGGCGTGCCCGAACTGTAGGTGAGGAACTGTTTAACGGTGCGCACAGCGGAAACAAGTTCTTCCGGGCCCGTGAGCCAGCCGATTTTCCAGCCGGTCAGGGAGAAGGTCTTCCCGGCAGACGAAATGGTGATGGTCCTGTCTTTGGCTCCCGGCAGGGAGGCCACCGGCACGTGCCGTTGGCCGAACGTGAGGTGTTCGTACACCTCGTCACTGACGATCAGGCAGTCGTGCTTCCGGGCCTGGTCGACGATTCGCTGCAGCACCGGGCGGGGAAAGACGGCGCCGGTGGGGTTATGGGGATTGTTCAGCAGCACCACCCGTGTCCGCCCGGTGAAGGCCGCCTCCAGCGCTGCCATGTCCGGCATGAAGTCCGGAGCCAGCAGGGGCGCGGTCACATGCGCAGCACCGGACAGGCCGATGATTGCGCCGTAGGAGTCATAAAAGGGTTCGAAGGTCAGGACCTCGTCGCCGGGTCCGGCAAACGCCAGGAGGGAGGCGGCGATGCCCTCGGTGGCCCCGGTGGTAACCACCACCTGGGTCTGCGGGTCCGGGGTGAGGCCGTAAAACCTTTCCTGGTGGGCAGCCACTGCTTCCCGGAGTTCCACGACGCCTTTGCCCGGTGCGTACTGGTTTGCTCCGGACGTGATGGCCGCCCGGGCTGCTTCCCGGACTGCCAACGGTCCATCCTCGTCCGGAAAACCCTGGCCCAGGTTGATGGCACCGGTCCGGACCGCAAGTGTGGTCATCTCTTCGAAGATCGTGACCCCCAACGCGCCGTCAGGCCCCAGAAGGTTGGCTCCGAGTGCCGTCCGCTGCCAGGGGGCCGGGGCTGCAGGGGTGGAAACTTCCCGTCGTGGATGCATCCAGTCATGGTATCCCGGCCTTTTTATGGGTAGGTTCGGAACATGAGACGAGCTGTCTGCCCAGGATCCTTCGACCCCATCCACAATGGCCACCTTGAGGTCATTGCCCGGGCTGCGGGCCTTTTTGATGAAGTTCTCGTTGCGGTCTCCACCAACCCGGCCAAGAAGTACAGGTTCGCATTGGAAGATCGGCTGGACATGGCACGGGAAACCCTGGCCTCGCTGAAGGGCATCGTGGTGGAACCCGTAGGGGAGGGACTTCTCGCGGAGTATTGCCGCCAGCGCGGCGTCTCGGCGATCGTCAAGGGACTCCGGTCCTCTTCGGATTTCGACTACGAGCTTCCCATGGCCACCATGAACCGCCAGCTCAGCGGCGTGGAAACAGTGTTCCTGCCGGCCGAGGCCCACTACATTCATTTGTCATCCACCCTGATCAAGGAAGTTGCCGGCCTGGGCGGCAATGTCTCGGAATACGTACCCAGGTCCGTGCACCGGCGGATGCTTGCGGGCGAGCCGGCGCCGGAACAGCAGCAGAGAGGGTAGGCTGGTCCGGTACTTCGGCGCCGCCGGCTGCCTGGTTTGAGTCCCCGTGGCTCTTCAGGCTAAGATGGTACGTCGGTCATATGTTCAACAGGAGTTCTCATTAAACGAGATGCTGGTTCGCCCCTGGCGTTCGACGTCAAGGACCTCGGACGCAGTCCGGGAAGCATGCGGACACTGAAGGAACATGTACCCGCACCGGGTGATCTCGGTGTGGCGCTTATTGGTGTTCAGGAAGGCTCGGATATCGAGCTGGATCTGAGGCTTGAGGCCGTACACGAAGGAATTCTGGTATCAGGAACCGCCCTTGCCGGGGTAACCGGTGAATGTGGTCGATGCCTGGATCCCCTTGCGTATGACCTTGAGGTCAATGTGCAAGAACTTTTCTTCTATGAAGGCGTGGAGCTTTCGGACGGAGAAGATGATGAAGAGCAACGTCGAGTCGAGCACGATGTAATCGATCTTGAACCGGTGTTGCGGGACGCGGTTGTCACCAATCTGCCGTTCCAGCCGGTGTGCCGGGAAGACTGCCAGGGCCTTTGCTCCGAATGCGGAGCGCGCCTGGAAGACGAGCCGGGGCACCACCACGAGGTCTTGGATCCTCGCTGGGCTGCCCTAGCTGATATGGCTAAGCCTGACCGGCAAAATTGATTTGTACGTGTTTGTCTAGAGAGAAATGAGTTAGCCGTGGCTGTTCCCAAGCGGAAAATGTCTCGCTCGAATACCCGCGCCCGCCGCTCGCAGTGGAAGGCGACCGCCCCCCACCTGGTGAAGACCGTGGAGAATGGCCAGGTTACCTACAGCCTGCCGCACCAGGCAAAGGTCGTTACCGACTCGGCCGGCACCGCGCTGTTCCTTGAGTACAAGGGCCGCAAGGTCGCGGACGTCTAATCGGCCCTCCGGCTGACATGATGTCTTCAACTGAAGAGCTTTTGAAGCGTCTCGGTGTCTCTATTGACGCCGGGACGCTTCGTCTTGCGCTCACGCACCGTTCCTACGCCTACGAAAACGGCGGCATCCCCACGAATGAGCGGCTCGAATTTCTGGGCGACTCCATCCTGGGGTTCTCCGTCACGGACGCTTTGTACCGGGACAACCCGGACCTTCCGGAGGGAGATCTCGCGAAGCGCCGCTCTGCCGTGGTCAGCACCCGTGCCCTCGCCGGCATCGGCCGGAGCCTCGGCATTGGCGACTACATCTACCTCGGACAGGGCGAAAAGCTCACCGAGGGCAAAAACAAGGCCTCCATCCTGGCTGACACCATGGAGGCGCTGATCGGTGCCACCTACGTCTCCAACGACATCGAGACGGCCCGTCAGCTGGTGATGCGCCTGATCGGGCCCCTGCTCAAGGACGCCGCCGCCCTGGGCGCGGGGACGGACTGGAAAACCAGCATCCAGGAACTGGCAGCCAGCCGCCAGCTTGGCACCATCCACTATGCCGTGGACGGCTCCGGGCCCGACCATGCCCGGGTCTTCGCCGCTGCCCTGCACATTGGCGGCAAGGCTTATGGCAAAGGCACGGGACATTCCAAGAAGGAAGCGGAGCAGGAAGCTGCCGCCGACGCCTGGCGGGCCCTTACCGGCAGCGCCGGTTCCGCGCCGGCCGGCAAGTCTCCCGGTTCCGTAGCCGCCAAGTAGCCGGCGTGCCTGAACTTCCCGAGGTTGAGGTGGTCCGCCGCGGCCTGGTGAGCTGGGTCCGCGGCAGGACCATCGAACACGTGGAAGTCCTCGACCAGCGCTCGATCCGCCGTCACGCGCTGGGTACCGAAGACTTCGTCGGAAACCTCCAGGGTGCAACCGTTGCGGACGTGGTGCGGCGGGGCAAGTTCCTCTGGATGCCGCTGCTTGATGCGGCCGCAGGGGCTGAGGAACCCGACGGCGGCCCGCGGGTGGCGCTGATGGCGCACTTGGGCATGAGCGGCCAGCTGCTGATGCAGGACGTCAGTGTCCCCGACGAGAAACACCTCAAGGTACGGTTCCGGCTGAGCCCGTGCGAAGGCATGCCGGAACAGTTGCGCTTTGTGGACCAGCGCATCTTTGGTGGCCTGTTCGTCACGGCTCTGGTTCCAACGGACGACGGCGGCCCGGGTGGCCTGGCTGAGTTGCCCCTGCCGCTGATCGCAGAGGAGGCGGCGCACATTGCCAGGGACCCCCTGGATCCGGCGTTTTCCTTCGACCTCTTTTACCGGCGCCTCCGCAAACGCAGGACAGGACTGAAGCGGGCCCTGCTGGACCAGGGCCTCGTGTCAGGCATCGGAAACATCTACGCGGACGAGTCCCTGTGGCGTGCCCGGCTCCACTACGCCCGGCCCACCGACACCCTGCGCCGTGCGGAAGCGGAGAGGGTACTGGGCAGCGCCCGTGAGGTCATGCTGGATGCGCTGGCCGCGGGCGGAACCAGCTTCGATTCGCTGTACGTCAACGTCAACGGCGCTTCCGGCTACTTCGACCGGTCCCTCAACGCCTACGGGCGGGAAGGCCAGCCCTGCAGGCGCTGTTCCGCTGCCGGAATACACGCAACCATCCGCCGAGAGCAGTTCATGAACCGTTCCTCGCACACCTGTCCCGTGTGCCAGCCCCGTCCCCGCAACGGACGCTGGTAGTTCAGGCCGCGCAACCGGTCCAATCCGCGGCCTTCCTGCCGCTAAGCAGTAGATTTGGTGCAGGGAAGCATCCGTCCCAGCCATCCAGGAGATCCAAAAGCCTTGCACCTCAAAAGCCTTACCGTTCGGGGGTTCAAGTCCTTTGCGTCCGCCACCACCTTCAACTTCGAACCAGGCGTCACTGCCGTGGTGGGCCCTAACGGTTCCGGAAAGTCCAACGTGGTGGACGCCCTGGCGTGGGTCATGGGGGAGCAAGGTGCCAAGACCCTGCGCGGCGGCAAGATGGAAGACGTCATTTTTGCCGGTACTTCCGGCAGGGCGCCGCTCGGGCGCGCCCACGTCTCGCTGACCATCGACAACGCCGATGGCGCCCTGCCCATCGAATACAGCGAAGTCACCATATCCCGGACACTCTTCCGCGCCGGTGGTTCCGAGTACGCCATCAACGGTGCGGGATGCCGGCTGCTCGACATCCAGGAACTCCTGTCCGATTCCGGCCTGGGCCGGGAAATGCACGTCATCGTGGGCCAGGGGCAGCTGGACCGGGTCCTGCACGCCACCCCTGAGGACCGGCGTGGGTTCATTGAGGAAGCTGCAGGCATCCTGAAACACCGGCGCCGCAAGGAACGGACAGTCCGCAAGCTCGAAGCCATGCAGGCGAACCTGCAGCGCCTCACGGACCTCACGGGGGAGATCCGCCGCCAGCTGACCCCGTTGGGCAAACAGGCCGAGGTGGCCCGCCGCGCCCAGCGCGTCCAGTTCGACGTCCGCGACGCCCGGGCACGGCTTCTCGCCGATGAGCTCGTCCTGCTGCAGGAAGCACTGGAGCAGGACGTTGCTGACGAAGCCGCGCTGAAGTCCCGGCGGACCGCCGTCGCGCAGGAACTGGAAACCGGGCGCCGGCAGCAGGCTGCCCTGGAGCAGCTGGCAGCGGAAGCAACCCCGAAACTGAACGCGGCGAGGGACACCTGGTACCGGCTGACCGCTGCCCGTGAACGGCTCCGTGCCCTCGGAACCCTCGCGCAGGAGCGAAGCCGCCTGCTCGGGTCCAGCGAGCCCCCGCCAGCCGGCCGGGATCCGGAACAACTGGAGCGGCAGGCCGCCCGGGTCCGCGGGGAACTTGCCGAGCTCGAACGCCACATTTTGGATAAACGCAGCAGCCTTGAAGCCTCCAGCGCAGCGAAGGCAGAGGCAGAGTCGGCCGCCCTTGCCGAAGACAAGCGCCTCACCGCCGTGCTCCGGGCAGCGGCTGACAGGCGTGAAGGACTGGCACGGCTCGCCGGACAGGTCTCTGCCGCAAGGTCGCGCGTCGAATCGGCGCAGGCCGAGCTGGGCCGGCTCCGGGAATCCCAGGCTGCCGGGATGGAACGGCGGGCCAAGGCCCAGTCCGAGTTCACGGCGCTGGAGAACCAGGTGGCGGGCGTCGAAGAAGGGGAAGAATCCCTTGACTCCGAGTACGAGGCCGCCGGGGCAGCCCTTGATGCAGTGCTCCAGGACATCGCAGGCCTCAAAGCCGCCGTGAGCGAGGGAATTAGGAAGCGCGACGCCCTGGCCGCGCGCCGGGATGCCCTGCAGCTCGGACTGAACAGGAAGGACGGGGCAGCGCACATCCTGAAGGCGGGAATGGCCGGGGTACTGGGAACCCTCGCGGCGGAACTGACAGTGGAACCGGGTTATGAAACCGCAATAGCCGCCGCCCTGGGCGAAGCGTCGGAGGCGGTCCTCGTACGGGACCCCGGGGCGGCAGCACGGGCCGTTCAACTGCTCAAGGACGACGACGCCGGGAGGGCCGCGTTCCTGCTCGAACTGGCAGGTGCGGCCCGGGAGGCCGGGACCGGCGGGTTCCCGGTGCTGCCCGAAGGAGCCCGCCGGGCCGTGGAACTGGTGCAGCACGCCGGGCGTGCAGCCGCCGCGGTGAGGCACCTGCTGGCCGCCGCCGTCGTTGTCGCTGACACTCAGGCGGCCGCCGCGCTGGTGGCTGCCCGCCCCGGCACCACCGCGGTAACGCGGGCGGGAGATGTCTTCACCGCGGTTTCAGCCGCGGGCGGATCAGCGAAGGCGCCATCCCTCCTTGAGGTCCAGGCTGCACTGGACGACGCCGACAGCCGGCTCGCAGCCGTCACCGCGGAGCTGGAGCGGAACCGGTTCGCCCTTGCCGCGGCTGAGGCCCGGCGTGTCGGGGCGCAGGAACAGGCGGACGCCGCCCTTGACCGGCTGCACGAATCCGACGCCAGGCTGGCAGCGGTAGCGGAACGGCTGGGGTACCTCAACTCCGTACTTCGCAGCGCGGTGGGGGAGAGCGACCGGCTGGCCGCGTCGCTGGCAAGGGCAGAAGCAAACGTGGTGGCCGAGCAGGAAGCGCTTACCGCCGTGACCGCCCGGCTCGCCGCAGCACAGGAGGCGCCGCTGGAGCAGGAGCCCTCCACTGAACACCGGGATGCGCTCGCCAGGACCGCCGCAGCCGCCCGGGCGGCCGAGGTTGAGGTCCGGCTGGCGCTGCGCAGCGCCGAAGAGCAGCTCGCCGCCACCCGGAACCGGGTGGAATCGCTGGAACGCGCCGCTGCCACCGAGCGCCGCGCCCGGGAAGAAGCAGCAGAGCGGGCCCGCCGCCGCCGTGCCCAGGCGAAACGGGCTGCCGCCGTAGCTGCCGCCGCAGAGCTGGCCCTGCGGTATATGGACGTGTCCGTGGACCTGGCACGGCATGAACGCGACCTCGCTGAAGAGAACCGGGAACAGCGTGACAAGGAACTGCTGAACATCCGGACCGCCAATGACTTCCTGGCGCGGGAGCTGGCCGAACTGACGGACAATGTCCACCGCGACGAGCTGGCCCGCACACAGCAACGGGCCCGCATTGCAGCACTGGAAACACGGTCCATCGAGGAGCTGGGGATCACCCCGGATGCCCTGGTGGCGGAATACGGGCCTGCGGTTCCTGTCCCGGTCCCTGCCCGGGAAAGCGGCGACAAGTGGGCCGCGTTGCGGGCCCCGGTGGATTCCAGCGGAGCGGAAATCATTGAGGGAAAGCCGTATGTCCGCGAGGAGCAGGAAAAGCGGCTCAGGAAAGCAGAACGCGACCTGGCCAGCCTGGGCAGGGTTAACCCCCTGGCACTGGAGGAATTCGCCGCCCTTGAGGAGCGCCACCAGTTCCTCAGCACCCAGCTGGAGGACCTGAAAGCCAGCCGGAAGGACCTCCTGGACATCATCAAGGAAGTGGATGACCGCGTCCAGCGTGTTTTCACGGAAGCCTTCGAGGATACCCAGGCGCAGTTTGTGAGCGTATTCGCACGGCTGTTTCCCGGCGGAGAAGGACGGCTGGTGCTCACCGATCCCTCCGACATGCTTACCACCGGCATCGAAGTCGAAGCCCGCCCTGCGGGAAAGAAAATCAAGCGGCTTTCGCTTCTCTCCGGCGGCGAGCGCTCGCTGACCGCGGTGGCCCTGCTGGTGGCGATCTTCAAGGCACGGCCGTCACCGTTCTACGTGATGGACGAAGTGGAAGCGGCCCTGGACGACACGAACCTCGGCCGGCTCATCACTATCTTCGAAGAACTCCGGAAATCCAGCCAGCTCATTGTCATCACCCACCAGAAGCGGACCATGGAAGTGGCGGATGCACTCTATGGTGTGACCATGAGGGGCGACGGCGTCTCCACCGTCATCAGCCAGCGCCTGGGCCCCGAGGTGTAGGCAGGACGCACGGCGTTCAGCTGCGTCTGCGCCGCCCGTAACGCCCGCCCCGTTATGAGAAGCTAGGGGAGTGAACGACATCCTCCCCATAATTCTGTCCATTGTTGCTGCCTTGGCGGTTATTGGCGGACTGATTCCGGTCCTGCTCAAAACGCGGAAAAACATCACCCAGTACCCCGGAACCCGGGACGCCAATGATCCTGTCCTGCCCCGCAGCGGAAGCACAGCCGTTGAGGACCGCCCGGGCGCGCCGACGGACCGCAGGGCGCCGGACGGGGTGGACCTGGAGGGGCTTGATACCACCACGGTCCCCGATGATGCAGCCGGGCTGGAAGCCATTCCCGTGGACACGCCAATGCCGGTGGCCGGCAGGCTTGTGCGCCTTCGCGGACGGCTGGTGCGCTCCAACAACGTCATGGGCAAGGGACTGCTGGCACTGCTCTCCAGTGACAGGATCGACGAAAACGTCTGGGACGAAGTCGAGGAAACCCTCCTGCTGGCGGATCTTGGCACCGAACCTACCATGCAGCTCGTGGACGCACTCCGGGAGCGCGTCAAGGTGCTGGGCACCCGTACCCCCGAACAGGTCAAGGTGCTGCTCCGGGAAGAACTCATCAAGCTTGTCGACCCCACCATGGACCGGACCCTGAATGTCCAGCGCCATGCCGACAGGCCCGCCGTCATGATGGTTGTCGGCGTCAACGGCGTGGGTAAGACCACTACTGTCGGCAAACTCGCGCGCGTGCTGGTGGCTGAGGACAAGGACGTCATCCTTGGCGCCGCGGATACCTTCCGGGCTGCCGCCGCCGAGCAGTTGGCAACCTGGGGCCAGCGTGTGGGTGTTCCCACGGTGAAGTCGGACATTCACGGCGCGGACCCGGCGTCGGTGGCCTACGAGGCCGTGAAGGCAGGCATTGACCAGGAAGTCGACGTGGTGATGATCGACACCGCGGGCCGCCTCCAAAACAAGGTGGGCCTGATGGACGAACTGGGCAAGGTCAAGCGCGTGGTGGAAAAGCTGGCTGAGGTGGACGAGGTCCTCCTGGTGCTCGACGCAACCACCGGCCAGAACGGCCTGAACCAGGCACGCGTGTTCTCCGAGGTGGTCAACATCACCGGAATCGTCCTGACCAAGCTGGACGGTACGGCCAAGGGCGGGATCGTCGTCGCCATCCAAAAGAGCCTTGGTGTTCCGGTCAAGCTGATCGGACTCGGTGAAGGTGCAGACGACCTCGCCCCGTTCGAGGCGGAAGCATTCGTTGACGCCCTGCTGAACTAGGGCGTGTCAGCCGCCTCCGGTGCCTTGGCGGTCTTAAGGGTCTCACGGGTGCCGAGCCAGGTGCAGGCCGCAACCAGCATGATGCCGCCCGTCACGCCGAACGCCCAGCCGTAGCCCAGCCAGTCCGCAAGCACACCCGCCAGCACCGGCCCAACGATCGCGCCGACGTCGGACGTCATCTGGTAGACCGCCAGGACCTTGCCGCCGGACCTCCCGTTGCCGATCACATCGGCGACCGCTGCCTGCTGGGCAGGTCCGAACAGTCCGGATCCGACGCCGGCCAGCGCCGAAGCCGCCAGGAACCACGCCAGATCCCCGGCGAAGCCGATCCCGGCCGTCGACGCGGCAGCCACAAACAGGCCCGAGACCATCATGGGCTTGCGCCCCAGGCTGTCCGCCAGGCGGCCCGAGAAGGTCAGCGCCGCGGCGTTGCCCGCGGCGAACACCGCCAGGGCAAGCCCTGCTGCCTCGGGTCCGGCCCCAAAGACCGCGGCGGCAAACAGCGGAACGGTGGCCATACGGACCCCGAAAGTGGCCCACCCGTTGGCGAAGCTGGACACCAGGGCGGCGCGGTACGCTCCAGTCCCCAGGGCCTCTCCCAGCTTCATCGCCGGATCCCGCTGCTCCGCCTCGGCGGTTCCCCGGCGCTCGTGGCTCAGCTGCGTCTGGACCACAAGCGCGGCCACTGCCAGGGCCGCGGCGTAGGCCAGGAAAGGTACCCGGAGGCCGAACCCTGCGAGCAATCCGCCCACAATGGGACCGCAGACATTGCCGATGAGGAACGCCGAGGCGTACGCGCCGGACACCCTGCCGCGGCTTTCCGGAGGCGCCAGCCGAATCACCAGCGCCATGGAGGCCACGGTGAACATGACTGACCCTGCACCGCCGAGGCCACGGAAGAGCAGCAGCTGCCAGTAGTCCTGGGCGAACGCGCACGCCGCCGTGGAAAGCGCCACGATCAGCAGCCCCGCGACGTAAACCGGCCGCTCGCCCAGCTTGCCGATCAAACTTCCGCCCGCCGGCGCAAACACGAGCCGCATGAACGCGAAGATGGCCACAATCACCGACGCTTCGGTGTTGCCCACCCCAAACGTGGTGGCAAACTGCGGCAATACGGGCGCAACAAGCCCGAACCCCAGCGCAATAAGGAACGCGGCGACGAGCATCACCTTGATGTCGCGGGGTAACCGGTCCCGCTGCTGCCGGAAACGGGCCCGGACCCTGGCTGTGGCGCCGCTTCCGCGGGGTGCTGCCGTCATGATGCGCAAATCCTTGCAGTCTGGAGTGCCGGGTGCCGGCGAAAACGATGAAACACAACGGTAACAAGCCAGATATGCACCATTTACTTCCTAGAGGTTGTTGTAACAGCCCGGCAATCTAAATCCTCCGCGGGCGAAACACGGCGCGCACAAACTCATTACAGGACGCGAAAAGGCGTTGGCAGGCGGAGGACTCCGCATTATTCGATCAGGAAGGACGTGCGCCATGGAACTAACCCCAGGTCACGTATGGATCATGGTGTCGGCAGCCCTCGTGCTGCTCATGACACCGGGTCTGGCATTTTTCTACGGCGGCATGACCCGAGCCAAGGCCGCGCTGAACATGATGATGATGAGCTTCATTTCCATCGGCATGGTGGGCGTCGTCTGGGTCCTTTGGGGCGCCTCCATGAGCTCCGGCGAGGGATTCCTGCAGATCGTCGGCAACCCGTTCGCCACCTTCGGCCTCGAAGGTATCGACACTCCTGATGGGCTGATCAAGATTGGCTACGCTGCCACGTTCGCCATCATCACTGTCGCCCTGATCAGCGGCGCCATCGCCGACCGGGCAAAATTCGGCGCCTGGAGCGTTTTCGTGCCCGTTTGGGTCACCCTGGTTTACTGCCCCCTGGCCTACATGGTCTGGGGCGGCGGTCTCTTCGGCCCCGAAGGCGCTGTGGGCCAGGCCCTCGGCCCCGCCATCGACTTCGCCGGCGGCACCGTGGTCCACATCAACGCAGGTGTCGCAGCACTGGTACTCGTCCTCATCATCGGCAACCGCAAGGGCTTCGGCAAGGATCCCAACCACCGACCGCACAACATCCCGTTCGTGATGCTCGGTGCTGCCATGCTGTGGTTCGGCTGGTTCGGCTTCAACGGCGGCGCCGCGGCTACCGCCGAACAGGGCGGCCTCATCTGGGTCAACACCCTTGCAGCACCGGCTGCCGCAATGCTCGGCTGGCTGGTCACCGAACGCATCCGTGACGGACACCCCACCTCCCTTGGTGCAGCATCCGGTGTGGTTGCCGGTCTGGTGGCCATCACCCCCGCCTGCGCCAACGTCAGCCCCGTCGGCGCCCTCGGCCTCGGCGTAGTGGCAGGCGTTGCCTCCGCCCTGGCGGTGGGACTGAAGTTCCGCTGGGGCTTTGACGACTCGCTCGACGTCGTCGGCGTCCACCTCGTTTCCGGCATCATCGGCACCGTGGCCCTCGGCTTCATCGCACTGCCCGCCGACGGCGTGGGCGGGGGCCTCTTCTACGGCGGCGGCATGACCCAGATGTGGGCACAGCTTGCGGCGGCCGGCATTGCCATCGCCTACTCCGCAATCCTGACCGCCCTCATCGCCCTGGCCATTCACAAAACCATGGGTTTCCGGGTCTCGCAGGAACAGGAAACGGTGGGTGTGGACCTCAGCCTGCACGCCGAAACTGCCTACGAGTTCGGTGTTGGCGGCCACGGCGGCACCTTCCAGCCGCTGCATGACATGATCACGGGCAAGACCCAGCCGGAAGCCGCGGAGGTTTCCGCAGCCACGCCGGGCGACCGGAAGAACCAATCAGCCACAGGCAAGGAAAGCGTGGGGGCATGAAACTGATCACCGCAATCGTCAGGCCGGAAAAGCTTGAAGCCATCCGGGAAGGCCTGGAGTCCTACGGCGTGCAGGGCCTGACGGTCAGCGCGGCCAGCGGCTACGGCCGGCAGCGTGGCTACACCGAGGTGTACCGGGGGGCCGAGTACAACGTCGACCTCCTGCCGAAAATCCGGGTGGAAGTCCTTGCAACCGACGAGCAGGCCGATGACATCCTGGACGTCATCATCGCGAGCTCGAACACGGGCCGGGCGGGGGACGGCAAAGTCTGGACCATGGACGTCTTTGAGGCAGTGCGGGTCCGGACCGGGGAACGCGGAGTCGCCGCCATCTGAGGCGGAAACTAACCCGGCTAAAGCACCAACAGGGAAGCGGGGGGGGGGGGGGGGGGGGGGGGGGGGGTTTTTTTTTTTTTTCCCCCCCCCCCCCCCCCCCCCCCCCCTTCCGCCCGGGAACGCCGGAAGGGCAGTATCCCCAAAGATGGGAAGATAAAGGCGTGGCCCAACACTCTTTCGCTTCCCGCGCGTACCGGGACGACG